>CAZFLK010000007.1:0-50500 GCA_964519245.1 uncultured Verrucomicrobiota bacterium | reverse complement strand
GCGCGACGTCGTCGCCCTCATAGAGCTCGTAAGGCAAGCGGATGTCCGCCAAGTCGGGGGTGGGGGCGGCGATGACTTTGCTTCCGGGCCGTTCGCCGGCGAGGAGGCGTTCGCAAAGTCCGGGAAAGGTCAGGTCCGCCTCGCCGGTGATGACATGATCGGCCAGCTCGACAATGGCCTGCCCCTCGGTTTCATAACTCACCTCCGGTCCGCCGAGGACGACGAGAATGTCCGGGCGGAGACGCTTCAGGGTCGCGACCACCTCCGTGGTCTGAAGGACATTCCAGATGTAGACGCCGAGTCCGACTATCTCCGGGTCGGACTCCAACAGCGTCTCGACAATGTCAATGGGCCGCTGCTTGAGATCGAATTCCAGAATGCGCGTCCGCGGACGCAACTCACCCATATTGGCCAGCAGGTAGCGCAGGCCAAACGCCGAATGAATGTACTTGGCGTTGAGGGTGGAAAGGAGAACGCCGGGCATGCGGACGGAGGGTTGCCGCGCGATCCCGACGTCGCAGGAAGAAAAGGTAACGCCGTTCCGGGCGTTACTCGGACTTCTCCGCGCCCTTGCCGGACTTCTCGGCCTTGGCGGCGGCGTTCTTGCGCTTCAGGTAAGCCTTGCGGCGGTTTCTCTTTTCGACTTTGTTGCGTTGCTGTCCCATAGTTTGATCTCGGTGTTGGAAAGTCGCTTTACTTTCCGGGGTTCATGGATTTGGTTTGGCGGCGGAATATGAAGAAACGAATTCGCCCTATCAACCTCATTCTGGCGGTGTTTGCGGTGGGGCTGCTGGCCGGCTGCGAGACCACCAAGGGCGGCAAGGACAAGGAGGAGAAGTATGCGACCTTCCGCATGCACCTGGAGGAGAGGACCAATGAGAGCCGCTGGGTGATGCCGGTCAGCGTCTATCGGGAGAACCCCCAGACCATCCACGTGCATCGCGTTCCTTTCATCGATGAACGCAATATCATCGAGGCCGCGGTCATCGATGACATCCGCGTGATCGACGGAGAGCAGGTGAATCTCGGCAAGGCGGTGGGCGTGCGCTTCGACCGGACCGGCAAGTGGCTGCTCGAGAGCACAACCGTGGCCAACCGGGGCAAGCGCATCGCCATCCATAGCTTCTTCCCCAAGGGCCGCTGGCTGGCGGCGAAGGTGATTGAGCAGCGCCTGACGAACGGGGTCTTCATCTTCACCCCGGACGCCTCCGAGGAGGAGATGCAGCGAATGTGCGACGGCCTGAATGCCGTCGCCGAGAAACTGGAAACCAAGAAGTTTTGGTGAAGCGTCCATGACGCGGAAGATTCTTTCCATCCTGGCATTGGCGGCGGCTCTCGGCGGCGTTCAGCCAACGAGCGCCCAGGTGTTCCGGTTTCCCACCGCCAACCGGACACTGCTTGAAGAGGACGGCGGTTCGAAGTTCTTTACCGGCACGATCGGCAACAATTGGCCCGCCGGCGCCTATGGTTGCGTGCGGAACAGCGGCTGGCGGATGCATGAAGGCGTCGACATCCAGTGTCTCGAGCGTGACAACAAGGACGAGCCGATCGACCCGGTCATGGCGACCGCCGACGGCGCCGTGGTCTACATCAACACCAAGGCCTGGGCCTCGGCCTACGGCATCTATGTCGTGGTCCGCCATGAGGTCGAAACCATGGCTGTCTACTCGCTCTACGCGCACCTGCGACGCGTGGAGTCCGGCCTGCGCATCGGGCAGTCGGTCCGGGCGGGACAGACGATCGGGACCCTCGGACGGACGGCCAACCACACGATTTCGAAACGCCGCGCCCACCTCCACTTCGAGCTGACCCTGATTCTCAACGACCAATACGATTCATGGCGTCGCAAGACGCAGCGCGGCACGAAGAACGAGCATGGCAAGTTCAACGGCGTCAACCTCGCCGGCTTCGATCCGTCGGAAGTCCTGCTGGAATGCCATCGCAATGACGGCGAGTCCTTCAGCCTTCTCAATCACCTCCGCAGACTGAAACCGCTCTATCGCGCCGTGGTGCGCGACACTTCCTTTCCCTGGTTGAAACGCTACCCCAGGCTGATCAAACGCAATCCCGTCGCTGCGCGCGAGGGCGTCGCCGGCTACGAGATAGCGGTGGATTTCGCCGGCTTCCCCTTTCTCATGATCCCCCGCGCCGAATCCGAATTGGAATCCAAGTCCAAGATCACGCTTCTGGAGGTCGACGCGGAGGAATACAAGAAAGGCCACTGCCGCCAGCACGTGGAGAAGAAAGGCAAGGGTTGGGCCCTGACCCGCCGCGGCACGGAGTTTCTTGAACTGCTGACCTACTGATCCCGGTCTCCGGGGCCCAAGCAACAGATCGAGAATCCGCTTGCGCCGGGGTCCGCCGCCTCCCATCCTCTCCGGCCGAAAATTATGGAATACCCGATCTCCAATCGCGCCTCGTCACTCACGCCCTCGGTCACGCTCGCCATCAGCGCCGAGGCCAAACGCCTCAAGTCGGAAGGCAAGGACGTCGTCGGTTTCGGCGCCGGCGAGCCCGACTTCGACACACCGGACCACATCAAGGACGCCGCCAAGAAGGCCTTGGACGAAGGCTTTACGAAATACACCGCCGCCTCCGGGATTCCCGAGTTGAAACAGGCGATTGCGGACAAGTTCCAGCGCGACAACGGACTGATCTACGATCCCGCGCAGATCACCGTCGCCTGCGGCGGCAAGCACTCCTGCTACAATCTTTTCATGGCGACCTGTCAGGAAGGCGACGAGGTCATCATTCCGGCGCCCTATTGGTTGAGTTATCCCGAGATGGTGACGCTGGCCGGCGCCACGCCCGCGATCATCGAAACCACCGACGCCACCGAGTTCAAGGTGAAGCCGGAGCAGTTGCGCGAGGCGATCACCGACAACACGAAGATCTTCATCCTCAATTCGCCGAGCAATCCGACCGGCGCGGTCTATACGCCGGAGGAGATCAAGGCTCTGGGTGATATCTGCGTTGAGCGGAGCATCCTCATCCTGAGCGACGAGATCTACGAGAAGCTGCTTTACGAGGGAGCCGTGCACAAGAGCGTCGCCAGCTTCTCCGAGGAGCACCAGGCGCACACCGTGATCGCGCACGGTCTCGCGAAGGAATACTCCATGACCGGCTGGCGCCTCGGCTACATTGCCGCGCCGCTGCCCATCGTGAAGGCGATCAACGCCATCCAGAGCCACAGCACCAGCAATCCCACCTCCTTTGCCCAGAAGGGCGCGGTGGAGGCGCTGAATGGCCCCCAGGATCACCTGCCGGTCTGGCTCGAGCAGTTCGACAAGCGTCGGAAGTATGCGCACGAGCGCCTGAACGCCATGAAGGGCGTCAGCTGCGTCAACGCCAAGGGCGCCTTCTACCTGTTCCCGAATATTTCCGGGACCGGATTGGCCGCGCCGGAGTTCTGCGAGCGCCTGCTCAAGGAGGAACTGGTCGCAGCTGTGCCGGGCGAGGCCTTCGGCGCGCCGGGCTACCTCCGCATCAGCTACGCGACCAGCATGGAGCTGATCGAAAAGGGCCTCGATCGCATGGAGACATTCTGCGCCGGACTCACCGGCTAGGCGCCGGGGGGCGCAATCACTGCGGCGGGGCGCTTTCACGCGTCGGGGAGCAAGCGGGGCTTGGGATTCAACGCGTTCCCGCCTAGGGTTCAGCAATGTGCAGCCGCTATTCACTCACCGCGAAGGAGTGGGAGTTCTTCTCTGCTTTTCTGAAGGAGTTGATGCTGCTCAAGGCGGCCGCGCGCTACAACATCGCCCCGACCCAGACCGCCCCGGCCATCGCGCTGAACGAGGATAACCTGCCGGAGCTCCGCGACATGGGCTTCGGCTTTCAGACGCCCGCCTCCCGCAATCGCAAGGCCTCCATTCTGGTCAACGCGCGCTCGGAAACGGTCGCCGAGAAACCCACATTCCGCGACGCCTTCCAGGAGCGTCGCTGCCTCATCCCCGCCACCGGCTTCTACGAGTGGCGCAAGATCGGCCCGCAGAAACAGCCGATGAACATTCGGCTGAAGGGCGCCGAGCCCTTCTATTTCGCCGGGCTCTGGCGGACCTCATTGATCGAATCCAAGGCCCGCCCCGGAGCGGCTCCTCCGGAACCGGAGACCCGGGACACCTTCGTGATCATGACCACCGAGCCGAACCGGCTCATGGCTCCGATCCACAATCGCATGCCGGTCATCCTGGATCCGGGAGACCGGGACCGTTGGCTCGACCCGGCAACGAAGCCGGATGAACTCCGGACTCTGCTGCGGCCCTACGATCCCGAAGCCATGGAGGCCTGGCCCGTATGCGCCGACGTCGGGTCACCCGCAAATGACTCGCCCAATTGCCTCGAACGGGTCGAGGCCTTGCGCGCGCCCGTGCAGCAGGACTTGTTTGGCGATTCGTAGGGCGGTGGGGAGAGACTCCCGTCGAGCCCATTCCGATGTCCCGGAAAGACACCGGGAATGTCGCCGCTCCTTACTTGGCTGCTCCGCCTCCCCCAGTTGAATCGCGCGGACAGGGATGTCCGCGCTCCGCGGGGCTTCAGCGCTTGGCGGAGATCGATTCCGCGTAGAGCAGATCGCCGGTCCAGCCGTTGTAGAACTGGAAGATGACCTGTGGATGCGGATAGGCGACCCGGCGCTCCTCGCCGAGCTTCATCGGATTGTTGAACACGTTGTTGACCTTCACCACGGTGTAGACCGGATAGAACCGCTGGAGGCGCGGGATGTCCGGCAGGGCGAAGGTCGACCAACGGATGTCGCATTCGCGCGGGCCATACTTGAACTTCCCGGAGGCGGGACGGCCGCCCTCGTCAGCGGGCGTATGGTTCACGGAATTGTGCGGCCCCGAGGCCACCTCCCAGACGGTGTCGGTGATCTTGATCGCGAAACTGTTGTGCAGGTCGCCGGTCAACACGAAGACCGGCTTGCCCAGCTCGTCCCAAAAGTTGATCAGCTTCTCCCGCTCATGGAGGAACACCGTCCAGGCCTCATCCTTGTTGTTGTGCGCAAAGACGCCCCCGCCACCGATGTGCGGAATCATGAAGTTTACGGACGACACCACGAAGAAGAAATCCGCGTCGCTGTTCTTCATGCCGTCCATCAACCACTCCCGCTGCCGTGCTCCGATCATCGTGGTGTCCGGATCGGAAGGATTCCGCACATCGTGCTTGGTGCGGAAGGTCTTGGTGTCGAGCAGGAAGAACTCCGCGTTGCCCACCCGGAACGTCGAATGCGACAGGCGCCCGATGGAGTAGGCGGGAGCTCCGGTTCTCTTCGCGGGCGGACTGATGCGCAGGCGATGCTTGTCCAGGACCTCGACAATCTCGTAGGAGCCCGCGTTGGGATCCCCGCCCACGTCGTCGAGGGCGTTGTCATGCACCCCCGCGGTTTCCGTGCCCCAATGCACGTGCAGGTTCGCCGCCTGCTTCCAATCAATCGCCGTGAAATCGGCGTCGGGGTCGACGAGGATGCCGCTGCCGCCCGTCAGGCGCGCGCGCCCGAAGTACGCCTCCTGCTTGAAGGTCACGGGATCCGCCCACCCGAGATAGTCGAACCAGGCCTGCACGCCGATATCGCGGAAGACTGCGCGGCGATCGCGAAACCCCGGCGACCCCGCGCCCCAGATGTCATTCAGCAGTTCGTGGTCGTCGAAGGTGAAAAACGACGGCGTCCGCCGATGCCACTCCGCCAGGTTCGGGCAGCGGCTGAGGTAGAGTTTGTAGTTCTCCCAAACACCCGTGATCGTCGGGGCCAGCTCGACGAGCCGGGGCGTTTGCGCGGCTTCGATTCCCACCTGCCGGACCCAATCCGTCGCCGGAAACTCGCGCTTCTCCTCGTAGAGCCAATCCCCGTTCAGAATCGCGAAGTCCACCTTGTCGGCAATCTTGTCGAGCATGGTGGTGTAGGTGGGGAGGCTGTAGCCGATGCCGTTGGCCGGACTCTGGTTGTTGCCGCAAGCAAACTCGAAGCTGAAGTTGAACAGGCCCTTGGGGTTCAACTTGGGATCCTTGAGCTCGCCGGCGTCCGGCAATGTGCGAAAGGTCCCGCGGGGAGGGTCATTTCGTTGATCGTCCGTAACGATCTCGAAGTGGTAGCGCGTCGCCGGCTGGAGTCCCCGCAGCTCAACCCAACCCGTGCAATCATCTTTCAGCGCGGTCGTGACCGGCCCGGTCGCGAGATCCAGGTCATCCGCATCGGTTCCGTAACGGACGATGAAGGCGCCCGGCGTCTTCGTCCGGGCCCACACTCCCATGGTCCTGGCGGTCGGCCTTCCCAACATCGGACCGTGGGTGATTTCCAACGCCTCCGATCGACCTCCGAGAAAAAGGAAACCCAACGCCAGTCCCAACCATGCCTTCGTTCGCATGCCCGCATACTGCGCGGCGAAGGACATGATGTGAACTCGAATGTTGCCGAGGGAGGCGGACGCGACGCCCTGATCGCGGTTGTCAGCGGGCAGTCGTCCGGCGATATCCGTTCAAGCGGCGCGGGCCAGGGCGCCGGGGATCAACCCAGTTCCGGCAACTCGCCCGTGCTCTCGTTGAACTGGTCGAGCTCGAGGCCCATGCGCTTGAGGATGGCGAGGTAGAGATTGCAGAGCCGGGTGTCCTTCTCGTACTCGATGTGGCGGCCGGGCTTGAGTTGGCCGCCGCCGCGACCCGCCAACAGGATCGGCAGGTTCGCGCTGGTGTGGGAATTGCCGTCGCGCATGTTGTTCCCATACAGGATCATCGAGTTGTCGAGGATCGAGCGTTCACCTTCCTTGATGGCGTGCAGCTTCTGGAGGAATTCCACGTACTTGCGCACGCAATACTCATTGGCAATCTGGTAGCCTTCGAGCTTGCCGGGGCGCTCCGCGTGATGGGCCATGCCGTGAAGGCCGCCGCATTTCTTGTCGACGAAGGAGAAGTCGATGCCGCTGGAGCTGCGGCCCATCATGAAGGTCGCGATCCGGGTGCGGTCGGTCTGGAAGGCCAGGGTCATGATGTCCATCATCTGGGTCAGATGCTCGTCGTGCGACCTCGCTTGGCCCGGTTCGGGAACGCGCCCCTCAAGCAGTTCCGCGGGAACGGGACGCTGGTTCTTCTCATTGAACTCGAGCTTCTTCTCCAGGCTGCGCACGGAGGTCAGGTATTCGTCCAGGCGATGCCTGTCATCGGTGGACACCTTCTTCAGGAGCCCGTGGATGCTTTCCCGGGTCAGGTCGATCACGCTGCGGGTGTCCCCGAGCCCGCCGGACTTGCCGAAGAGGCGATCGAAGGCGAGGCGGGGAAAGCGTTCGCGGGCCAACGGCGAGGTGGGGGTGAGCCAGGAAATGGAGTTGCCGTAGAGCTGGGTGATGCGCTCGCCGGTGTCGACGCCCGTCCATTCAGCCTCGGTGGAAAGTTCGAGCGAAGGCAGCAGCGTTTGGTGGCCGATGTGCTTGGCGGCCATCTGGTCGACCGAGACTCCGCATTCGATGTCACTGCCCATGCTGCGCTTGACGCCGTTGCCGACCAGGAAGTTGGACGTGCCGCCATAGTGGCCGCTGGTGGGGCGGTCGCGGCCCTTCTTGAGATCGTGGTTGAGATTCGTCAGGACGAGCACCTCGTCGCGGATTGGAGCGAGAGGACGCAGGGTCTTGGACAGCTTGTAATCCGTGCCCGTGCCTTCCGGGGTCCACTCATAGGGATTGATGCCATTGGGCTGGTAGATGACGCCGAAACGGACGGGATGCTTCGCGGCGTCCTTCTTGTTCGCGCCCCAGGTCGCGGTTTCCAGCCAGGGCAGGCCCAGGGTGACACCGGCCATACCCTTGAGGGCGTTGCGACGGTTGAGATTCCAAGTCTTGGTATTCATGGGCGAGGGGGTTTGGTGGAGGAATGGCGAACGTCAAACATTCAACGTCGAACTCTGAACATCAAACTGTGGTTGGTGCGCTTCGTATTGTTCTTCGTCGAATGTTGGCCTCGATGTCATTCATTCGGCATGGGCCAAGTGTCCGTTTTCTCTGCGATATCTGAAGGGGTAACTCTTCGCGATGGCGACGGCAAGCGCGGAGAAACGATGCTCGCCCGCCTCCAGATCGGCGACGGCCTGACGAATCACGCTTTCGTCGTAGTATTCCAGGCCGCGTCCGAGCGCGAAGCCCAGCAGCTTGCGGGACATCTGGCGCAGGAACGCGTCGCGCTTGTCGGTCTTCAAGTAGGCCTTCAATTCGGCGACCCCGTTTATCCGCGGACCGCCCTTGATGTCGCCGACTGCATCCACGTCCAGCTCGCCATCCCGGCTGCGGAAGCGACCAATGGCGTCGAAGTTTTCCAGCGTGAAACCGAGGGGATCGATGCGGTCGTGGCAGACCGCGCAATTGGGATCCGTGCTGTGCAAGGCGAGGCGTTGCTTCTTGGTCAGGGTCTTGTCGTTCAGCTGCTTGAGATCCACCTCGATTCCCTCCGGCGGCGGCGGGACCTTGCCGCCGACCAACACATCGAGCGGCCACTTGCCGCGCAGCACCGGGCTGGTCCGCTCCGGCCAGGACGTCGCGACCAGCACGCTCGCCATGGTCGGAAACCCGCCCCGCTGCTCCACAGCCAACTCGACCCGGCGCATCTCCTCGCCCTCGACGCCGGGGATGCCATAGTGCTTCGCCAACAATTCGTTCAGGAAGGTCGTCCGCGAATCGATGACCTCCAGGACGCTTCCATCCCGCTTCACGATGTCGTCAAAGACGAGAACGGCCTCGCGATACATGGCTTCGCGCAAGGCCTCCGTGTAGTCCGGGAAGAGCTTCGCATCCGGTTTCTTCTCGTCCAGGATGCGGCGGAATTCCAGCCACTGACTGGCGAACTCCTCGGCCAAGGAAACGGACTTGGGATCCTTCAGCATGCGGCGCACTTGCGCTTCCAGGATCTTGTCATCCTGCAACCGTCCTTCCTTCGCCAGCTTCAGAAGCGTCTCGTCCGGCATGGAGCTCCACAGGAAATAGGACAAGCGACTGGCGAGGGCGAACTCGTCGACCTTGCTGGCGCTGGCTCCGGAAGCCTCGTCTTCCATTCGGAACAAGAAGCGGGGATGGGTCAACATGCCTTGGATTGCAAGTTGGGCGGCCTTCTGGAAATCATCCGTCCCCGCCATCGACTTGTCGAAGGCTCCCTCGATGATCCGGGCGTCATGCCTGGACACGGGTCGGCGAAAGGCCCGGGCCGCGAAATCCGACAGCGCATCCTTGAGACGAATGTCCCTTTCCGCTTGAAAGGCCTCGGCCGCTTTCCGCAAGTCATTCCACCGCTTCCGGTCGTCGTCCGCGAGTTTTTCCGGCGCCGCGCGCAGACCCATTTTCAGGTCTGACAGCGCGGGCAGTTCCCCCTCCTTGGAATTCAGCAGATGCCCGAACTTCTTCTTCTCGACAAAGGCGAAGAAGTCCTTGATGGGCTGGCGTTTGGCGAACTCGATCTCCTGCTTGATGGCGTCCAGTCGCGCGCGGTTCTCAGGGCTCAGCGAGACATCGATCATCTCCTTGGCTCCGGCGCCCTTGCCGTAGCCGACGAGCGAGGAATAGATGCCCCACCATTTCTTCGCTTCCTCAACCCCGTAATGGCCCGGACCCCGGTAAAAATGGGCGTGGGTGTGCTTGCCCTCGGGAAACGGAATCTTCTCGGTCGAGGCGTAGACCTGAACGGAGCCCTTGTCGCCGGCGGACTCCTCGAAGCCCATCATGGCCTTGAACGACTTGGCGTCAGCCGGCAGCTTGAATGTGAGCAACGCCGGCGCCTCGACGTAGAAGCCGCGCTTGACCGGGTCCTTGCCGGACGCCGTGCTGACGAACTCCCGCCCATCCGGAAACTGATCGCGGTGAATCGCGCCCCCGCCCTGCTGGTCCGTCATCTCGAGATCGCCGAGGTAGACCACGCTGCCATCCCTCAACGTCACCTTGGGATCGTGCAGCACGATGCGGTCGAACTCGCGTCCGTCGTCCATGTCTCCGACACTGAGCCAAAGCGTTTCCGCGCCCTCCTTGACGTCGGTCTTGACCTCGAGTCCGGGACGATTGGTAAAGCGGGTGTGATGCACGGCCAGCCGGACCTTGGCCGCGAAATCGTCGTAGAAGGCCTGCAACTCCTCATCCGACACGCTCTCGCGCCGGGACAGGAGTTCCAGCCACGGGTCCAGGACCCAATGCCCATAGTGGGTGTCCCAGCGACGCGACTTGATGTCCTCCTTCGCATTGGCAAAGGCGATGACCCAGCGATAGAAAACACCGGGCATCAGCTTCTTCTCCATGGCCAGGTCGTAGATCTCCTTGTGGCTGGCCTCTGGATTCGCCAGGGCCAATTTCATGGCCGGCATCAGATACGGCTCAAACTGCGTGCGCGGATTGTACTTCGGCAGCCGGTCGTAGAAGTCGTTGTAGAAATTGGTCAGCTTCCGCTCTGCCCGGACCAGGTAGGCGCGCGGACCGAAGGTCGGGACCAGGTCGGAACTGAACTCGATGCCGCCGGTGTAGGACACCCGCGCATGACGCGAGATCTCCCGCGCCGCCTCGAAATACTTCTCCACCATCATCGGGGGCAGGGTCATGCCCTCGGCATTGTTGTCGAACCCCTCGCCGCCCACGCCGTCGCCGGAAAAATAACGGGCTGGCTTGAGATCCACCCCGGTCAGGTCGCGAATGGTGTTGTCGTACTCCGCCTTGTTCAGCCGACGCAGCGTCGCCTTGCCCGGATCCTTGACCGAGTCGTAGTCAAACTCGTCGATGGTCTTTCGGATCCACGAAGCAAGCTTCTCCACCTCGGCCGGGCTCGGGCGCGGCTCCTGATCCTCAGGCGGCATCACCCCGGTTTCGACCTGCTCAATCACGCTGACCCACTTCTGCAGGTGAACGAGAATGTCCTTCTCCGAACGGTAATCGTCAAAGTTCAGCCCCCCCTTGCGCTTCTGCCCGCCATGACAGTCATGGCAGTGCTTCCGGAGAATGGGCTCGACCTCCGCATAGCGTTCCTCGAACCCGGCCCAAAGCCCCGTTGGCAGGACCAGCCAAAGGGACGCGATCAATCCAGCGGCAAAACGCAGCCGCCGGCGCGGCAGTTGGTGCATGGCATTCATTCAAACAATGGCGAGACGCTCGATCAGGTTGCCGGTTTCCGCAACCTGACCGGGACACTGGCAACCAGATTCCGAAAGATCGACACAAAAACACGCGGAGCCTCTGCGGGACGCTGAAGCACGGAGCCGTCACTTTGGAATCCCGGGGTAGGGACAATTCACTTCGCTCAGTGAAGGGCGCCTTTTCCAACTACCCCACGCCATGCCGTGCGGAACTCCGCCTCCTGGCAGCAATGCGTCGGATGTCATGTTGACGCGCCTGCCGCGTAAACGCGGAACTCCAAACGTTCGCGACGTCGTCGGTTCCGCACGCGTTCTCCGGAAGGGGCGGCATTGCTGCAATCCCGAAGTGTGGCCTCTTGCATCCCTCAGCGAGGGTTGCGTGCAGCGATAGCCAAACGCAGTTCTATTGGGCCTTTCGACTTCAGGCGGCCCGCAGCTTCTCGTAGATCTGGTCTTTGAGCTGTGTGCGCTCCAACTTCATCTTCTCGATTTCTTCATCGGAAATCGGCTGCTGCCGCTCTTCCAGTTCCCGAATCCGGTCATCCAGGCTGTCATGCCGGGTGACCAGGTCGTTGAAAAAGGCGTCCTCCTTGCGAAGCGCCGCCAACTTCGCGTGAAATTCCGGAAACTCGTGATCAATGTCGTGTTGTTCTCCCAGCATGGCTCGTAGGTCGGTTTGATCAGTCAGTTTGACTGACGTTGAGGTTGTTGATCCGCTTTCCGTACAGATCCCGGGAACCTCCTCCATGCTATGAACCTCCACCCCACGAATCAAGGCGGCCCGACCAAATGACAGTTTCTGCACACAAGCAGCCAAAGGGTGGGCAGGGGCAAATGGGCCAATCAAGTGCAACGCAGCAAACCAAGGGCTCCGACGCTCAGGCCGACTTCCGGCTCATGACCAGCAACGCCAAACCAACAATACCAAGGGCGCAAAGTATGGCTCGAAACATGAAACGAACGGAATCCCGCGACGCCTCCGGATCACGGTCAGAAAGCTCCCCCTGTAGCCGCAACACTTCATTGGAGGACAACCAGTTGCCGTTTGTCGTAACATACGCCAATGGCCGATCAGGCAAATCAGGATCCTTGAAACGCGTGTCGATGACAGCGGAGTTCGCCGTCAACTCGGGAAGGCCAGGTTCCAATGCTGGATCGAGCTTCACTGACGCCACCTGCGCGGTGACCCGTTTCCGCACAATCAAATCTTCAACGCCCGCGCCGAGGGGCTTCGGCTCGAGGATTTCAAACGTATAGCCGGAGGGGAACTCCCGACCCTTGATGTCCATCACGCCCAACATCCTCATTCTTGCACGAAGGAAACCCGCATCATAGGGGGGATGCCGTTCCCGCACGATCAATTCCCCTGACCAAAGACGAACCGTTCCACCGGCGTCGATATCCAAACTCTCGCAGAACTGGGGATTGCCGGGCATCTGCCGCCAACGGCCCTGCATGCGCCACGCCATATCCATCCCCGGTTGCACCGACGGTTCCCAGAACGGTATCAGATCCCTCTCTTCCCTGGACTCCAAATAGGGGCGCGACGCAAACATCATGAACAAATACGGTGCAATTCCCGTCATATTGCCGAGCGGCAGCGGCGACTTCTGAATGACCCCGAAAAGTGGCGCGCCTTTCGATGTGCCCCGCTCACTCCTCAGCTCCTCTGCCAACGAACCCTTCTTTCTGACCAGGAATGTTTGATTGACGTTAGTGCTGCCTGTGACGCGGTACCCGCTCGTGCCCCGTAGTTCGAGCCCGATACGCCAACCTTGTGGCGAAACACTAACCACATAATTGTAATGTTCCACCTCCCCCTTCGGAACGCCGTGTCGCTCGAAGTTCTCCAAACGGGCTTGCCCCTGGATCTGATAGGGCACAAACGAGTCGGCAACAGCGTGACGGCCGCACCAGCTGGATATGAGTAGGAGACATGCGTTTCGGAATGTTTTCATACACGTTGGTTATCTGCCGCAGTCCAGGAATAAGTCGTTACGGGGTCACTCACCGGAAACATCGGAAAGTGGGGGGCTCGGTAGTGTACCGTTTGTTGCACTTATAGTTGTGCTGCTGCAGCTTGGATGGGTGCCACCATCAACGACCCACGCTTCCGTGATCGACGAGACTTCTGCGACCTGGAATGTGCCGGAAGTAATAGTTCCTTTGGGGCCGCAACTGTAACCGAGATAAGTTCCTTCAAAATGGCGTTTTGTCGGAACCACTGCGAGGGTATGCGGCTTCCCGAGATTCTGCGGCAACGGTTGATAACAGTTCTGCACGCCAAAAGTATGGCTCAGCGACAGGTTGCCAGTAACGCCAACAGCGGATTTAAGTCCCGAAATACTGCCCCCACCTGAAAGATTCACATTGATCCCATACGCTATTGTTGTGTTCGTGCTAAAACAGTAGCGCGAAGATGCAGTCCAAAAATGCGTATTGCCCTGCTGTAGCGGGAATTTCCAATTGGCTGGGTTGCAGTCCGTTACCAATTGATCCCGGGTTACGGTATCGATTTCAATTTCTGGATGCGCCCATATATGCTTTGCTTCTGCAGCCCGGCATCCCTTTGCATCAGTGACCGATACAATGAAAGTGTATCTCGTCGCAAACGGGCTGTTCGTCGGATTAGAGAAGACGACAATAGGAGGATCTGCCGTTGTTAATGGATTAGGTGTATCCTGATTGAAAACATTGTTTTCAATCCACGTACGTTGATCGGACATCGCGGTCATCGTTGTGTACAGAGGCCACGTGTCATATATCCGCGAATGTGACGGCATGTTGGCCTTTCGAATCTGTTGTCTAAACTGATAGTCACCGTCGCCGCCGCCAACAACATTCGAACCTGGCACCATTTCATATTCGTGATTGAATATGCCGCTGTTCGGGTCACGCCGCGGATCATGACTTGGGAACCAGAACTCAACCTTGTATGGCGACCATCCCCCATTGATATTCACATTCACGGCCACATCACATCCATCCTTCACATGCGTCGGTGTGCCCGTGAAGACTGCTTGTGGATCACTCGTAAAGAATGAGATCGTTGCACTTGTGTTTCCTACGCTTGCAGACACGTGATGTATGTCTTTTCCACCGAAAGTCCCTTCACTCGAAAAACAGTCGTCGACGCTATCGGGATCAGATTTCACATTGTTGCTCCATTGGGGCTTACATGCATCACAGTTTTTTATCGGATATGTAGACGCATGGAATCGAACGGTATTATTTTTTCCACAGAATGTGTTGAGCTGATTTGGTGCAGTAGCATTGTCGAAAGAGATATAGCCGGCCTCCGGAAAACCTACCACGGGGAAATGCAACCCGGTCGATTCGCCGTTGATGGTTATCCATACATAGTACATGTCAGGATTGGAAACCGTTGCAGTGTATTGTAACGTAATGGTCTTGGCTTTTCCCTCCGAAGAGACTTCTGAAGTCGCAACCTTCGGGTCCGGTGCATCATCCCATGTGCCTTCTATAGAAATGCTGCCCGAGGATCCGGGGGATATGTCCAACGACACGGAAACCGAAATGGTGCAGCTTCCGTTGCTCAAACAACAAACAGGTTCATTACCTGGTTTTGGTGACACCGTGATGACGGCAAATACATTTTGTGAGTGAGCAATAATCAAGAGGGCCAGGCAGGCTAGTTTTTTGGTTGTGTTCATTTTTTGTCTCCTTGTTTGGGTTTTTGTTGTCTCTCCCCTCCCTACCACGACTTGATTCCCCAGATGTCGTTGGTACTGAAGGCGAGGTTGCGGTAGTTCCAGGTTTCGACGTGGCCGTCGACGAAGCAGATGTTGGCCATGAGGTTGTGGCGGACGGCGGGTTGTTTGGGGGTTGCGAGGTCGTAGATGCCTCGGTTGTTCGGCGGGAAAGCGACGCTGGCGACGTCGAGTTTGTACCAACCGCCGTAGGGAAAGTTCCGGAGGTCGAGGGATTCATCGCGTGGGGTTCCGACGTCGCCGATGAGCCAGAGTTGGTGTTGGCGTTTGATTTGGCCGAGGCGGGCGCTGCCGTCGCGTGAGCCGTCGCCCTTTTTGGCCCAGTAGATGATGGAGCGGAGCCCGCGGGTGGTGTTGGTGTTTTCGAGGGGTCCGTAGCCGAGCGGGTTCTTGCCCCAGGCCCAGCGGTTGGTCTGGGTGTTTCGTTCGAGGGTTGCGTTAGGGCAGACCCAGACGCCGGTTTCGTGGTCGCTGTCGGGGGTGTATTGGCCGTTGGAGAGGATCCGGTACCACCAGTTGGTGGGGTTGTGGGGGGTGACGGGGTGGCGCCAGGGGCCACCCGAGTTGAGGGGCGGCAGTTGGTCGTCATGGTCATGGGCGTAGGCGATCATGGCGAAGCCCAGCTGCCGGAGGTTGCCCATGCATTGAACGGTGCGGGCCCGCTGTTTGGCCCTGCCGATCACCGGGAGGAGCAATCCGGAGAGCAGAGCGAGGATCGCGATGACGAGGATCAGCTCGATCATCGTGAAGGCGCGTCGGCCTGTTGCGTCGCTGTTGTTGTTGATTCCCAGATCCATCGATTCCTTCCTTCGTTGGAAACAGGAGAACGCGGAAATGAGGTTGATTCAACGGGAAACGATTACCCAAACACGACATTGCGCCATTTTTGTTATCGCTTTGCGACTGGGCTGGTTTTCACCGCGCTTCGGTCTGTTGAATGGGGTCGGTTGGCGGCGATCCTGTGGCGAGGGCGCGCTTGGGTTGCGGGGGCGGCAGGGATTCGCGACGAAGGGGTTTGGGCTGGTTCGGAATGCAACGTGGATCGAGGGGATTTGCGAGAGATTCCGCGAACAAGGGGTTGCCACGACCGGGAGGCCCTGTTAAAAGCGCCGCCACTTCGTTATGGGAAAAGCCTTGGTCATTGCTGAGAAACCGTCCGTTGCGGGCGACATCGCCCGCGCTTTGGGAGGATTCTCGAAGGAAAAGGACTACTTTGAGAGCGATGATTTCATCGTTTCCTCGGCGGTGGGCCATTTGATAGAGATCAAGCCGCCGGACGAGTATGAGGTGAAGCGGGGCAAGTGGACCTTTGCGAATTTGCCGGTGATACCGCCGCATTTTGATTTGCAGCCGATTGAGAAGACACAGGATCGGCTGCGGTTGCTGAAGCGGCTGGCGAAGAAGAAAGAGGTGGACACGATCATCAACGCCTGTGATGCGGGTCGCGAGGGCGAGTTGATTTTCCGGTATATTGTCCAGTATTTGCAGAACAAGAAGCCGATGAAGCGGCTCTGGCTGCAGTCGATGACGAAGAATTCGATCATCGAGGGCTTCAAGCATCTGCGGGAGGACGAGACGATGCTGCCCTTGGCGGCGGCGGCGACCTGCCGGTCGGAGTCGGATTGGCTGGTGGGCATCAACGGGACGCGGGCGATGACAGCGTTCAACTCGAAGTCCGGCGGGTTTCAATTGACGACCGTGGGCCGGGTGCAGACGCCGACCCTGGCGATCGTCGTGCAGCGCGAGGAGCGTATCCGCAAGTTCGTCCCCAAGGATTACTGGGAGTTGCATGGGACCTTTCAATGCGAGGCCGGGACTTACGAGGGCCGTTGGTTCGACGAGCATTACAGGAAGCCGACGGACAAGACCAAGGAAGAGATTGCCGACGCGGGCCTGCGGGCCGAGCGCATCTGGGACAAGGTGAAGGCCGAGGAGATCCTGGCGAAATGCCAGGGGAAGCCGGGCGTGGTGACGGAGGAGAGCAAACCGTCCAGCCAGGCGCCGCCGTTGTTGTTTGATCTCACCAGCCTGCAGCGCGACGCGAACAAGGCCTTCGGCTTTCCCGCGGAGCGCACGCTCAAGCTGGCGCAGTCGCTTTACGAGCGGCACAAGGTCCTGACCTATCCGCGGACGGATTCCCGCGCGCTGCCGGAGGACTACCCGGCGACGGTGAAGTCGACCCTGGAGTCGCTGAACGAGCCGGGCTACGCGCGCTTCGCCTCGGCGATCCTGGAGAACAACTGGGTGAACGGCGGCAACAAGCGGATCTTCAACAACTCCAAAATCTCGGATCACTTTGCGATCATTCCGACCGGGGCGACCAAGAAACTGCGCGACGACGAGCAGAAGATTTTCGACATGGTCGTGAAGCGTTTTCTCGCGGTGTTTCATCCGGCGGCCGAGCATCGGGTCACAACACGCATCACGCGGGTGGAGGAGGAGGCTTTCAAGACCGAGGGCAAGGTGCTGGTCAAGGCCGGCTGGCTCGCGGTCTATGGTCGCGACAAACCCAAGAAGGACAAGGACGGCGCCGAGGCCGCGGATCTCGTGGCCGTTCAGGACGGCGAGACCGTCCAGACCGAATCGATCGAGCAACGTGAGTTCCAGACCAAGCCGCCGGCCCGTTTCTCGGAAGCCACCCTGCTGACGGCGATGGAAGGCGCGGGCAAGCTGGTGGATGACGAGGAGCTGCGCGAGGCCATGAGCGCCAAGGGCCTCGGTACGCCGGCGACGCGCGCCGCGATCATTGAGAACCTCCTGCGGGAGAAGTACCTGCTGCGCGATGAGCGCGAACTTGTTCCGACTCCCAAGGCTTTTTCACTGATCACGCTGCTGCGCGGCTTGGGCATCGCGGAATTGACCGCGCCCGAATTGACCGGCGACTGGGAGTTCAAGCTCAAGCAGATGGAGGCCGGCAAGCTGACGCGCGAGGAGTTCATGCGCGAGATCGCGACGATGACGGAGAAGATCGTCCAGCAGGCCAAGGAATACGAAAGCGACACCGTCCCCGGCGACTTCGGCGAACTCAAGACGCCCTGTCCCAAATGCGGCGGGCTCGTCAAGGAGACCTACAAGACCTTCCAATGCTCCAAGGAAGACTGCGACTTCTCCATCTGGAAGAGCCTCTGCGGACGGTTGTTCGATCTGGAGGAGGTCGAGGAACTGCTGGCCAACGGCCGCATCGGCCCGCTCAAGGGCTTCCGCAGCAAGATGGGCCGGCTGTTCGACGCCGAGTTGAAGATGTCGGACGAGAAGGGGGTGGAGTTCGATTTCGGCGGCGACGACAAGGAGTCGGAGGAGCCGGTGGATTTCAGCGGTGTCGAGTCGCTGGGCGCCTGCCCGAAGTGCGGCGCGCATGTCTATCCGCACAACAAGGCCTACGTCTGTGAAAAATCCACGGGGCCGGAGAAGAGCTGCGACTTCCGCACGGGCATGACGATTCTGCAGAAGGAGATCGAGCCGGACCAGATCCGCAAGTTGCTGACCGACAAGAAGACCGACCTGATCGAGAAGTTCATTTCCAAGCGCGGCCGGCCGTTCAACGCCTTCCTGGTGGTGGACGACAAGGGCAAGGTCGGCTTCGAGTTCGAGGAGCGCAAGCCGCGTCCGGGGGCCAAGGGCAAGAAGGACGAACCCGCCGAGAAGATTGATTTCACCGGCAAGGATGTGATCGGGAAATGTCCCCGTTGCGGCGGACAGGTCTACGACACGGAGGAGTATTACATCTGCGAGAAGTCGCAGGCCGAGTCCCGCCCCTGCAAGTTCAAGTCCGGCAAGACCATCGCCGGACAGGAGGTCGAGCGGGCGCAAATGGTGAAGATCCTCACCAAGGGCAAATCCGATGTCCTGGAGAAGTTCGTCTCCCGCTATGGAAAGCCCTTCAAGGCGCGCCTCGTCCTGGCCGATTCCAAGAGCGGCAAGAAGGTGGGCTTCGAGTTCCCGGACTGAACGGAGGCGGGCTCAGGGCGCGCCGATCAATCGAGCCTGGCGGATCATGTCGGCGAGACGGGCGGGCCGGGCGTCGGGCGCCAATCGTTCCGCCGCGTCTCCCAGCATTCCCGCCAACGCCTCCGGTGAAACTTCGGCCGCGTAGGGACTCTGCGCGAGCCATTCCGCGAACAGCGCCGCGCCGGCGGCCAAGCGCAGGCTCGGAGCCGCCTGCTCCAGGGACGGAACCTGCTTCTCATAAGCCAGCGGCCAGGCCTTCTCCTCATAGACGCCCGTCGCCGGATTCAGGAAGCGGATTCGCGCCACGCCAAGCGGACCCGAGCCCTGCGGGTCAACCTGGATGGAATAGAGCGCCGTGCCGGCTTCGGCCGCGCCGATCTCCGCGGCGTCGACCCGGTTGTCGCGAAACTGTTCCTTCTTCAGCTGATGTTTCTCGTAGCCGATCTGCCGCCAGGAGACCACCCGCGCGGGGTTGAACTCGATCTGCGCCTTCACATTCTTCGCGGCGACACGCAACGCCCCGGCCAGTTGGTCGGCAAACTCCGCATTCACGGTTTCCGGTTGGTTGAGAAAGCCGTAGCGGCCGTCGCCATTGCGGGAGAGTGTTTCCAACAGGGCGTCGTTGTAGCCGTCCCAGCCGATGCCAAAAGCGTCCAACGCCACGCCCTTGCCGCGGAATGTCTCCACCTTTTGTTTCAAGGCCACGGGATCGACATTGCCCAGGTTCGCCGCGCCGTCGGTCAACAGGATGACGCGATTGTTCCCCCGTTCGCTGAAGCGCTTCTGAGCGATCTCGTAGGCGAGATCCATGGCCGCCTCCAGATTCGTGCCGCCTTGCGGATACAGATGGAGGATGCGCTCCAAGAGTTCGTCCGTCCGGTTGCCGGCGAGACCGTCGACCACCAACCGAGGGGTGCGAGCGAAGGCAACGACGCTGATCGTGTCGGCGTCGGTCAATTGTTGAGACAAGACGCGCAGGGCCTGGCGCACGATCATCACGCGATCCACGCGCTCCATGGAGCCGGAGTTGTCGAGCAGGACGACGAGGTTCAGCGCGCGGCCCGGTTCGCGGCCCGCGGCGGCGGTCTGCACGGAGAAGCGGATCAGGTCGCGGTTGTGGGCGAAGGGATCGCGCGCCCGCTCCCAGGCAAAGGCCAGCTTCTCATCGCCGGTTGGCGCGGGGTCGCGGTAGTCGAAGGCATTGACGAACTCTTCGCTGCGCACGGAGCCAGGGTCCGGCAGTTTTCCCTGTTCCAGGCTCGCCGCCGCCAGCTTGAACGAAACATCGCTGACGTTGAGCGAGAAGGTGGAGAAGGCGTTCTGCTTGGTGACAACAATGGGGTTTGGCTTGGCGCGGGGCTGGGAAGGGAATGGGTGGGGGCGGGTATCGCGTGTCGTTGTGACCACGGTGTTCGTCCGAAAGTAAGGATTCGGTTCCGGCAGGGCCTTGCTCTTGAGCGATCGTCCCTTTTTCCAGGCATCATTCACCGACGCCAGGCGATCCTTCTGCATGGCATCGCGCTTGCGGGCTTCCTCCCCGTATTCCTCCTCCTGGACAAGCGAGAGGTAGTAGTGCGCCGCCTTGGCGTTCGGATCCTTGGCGACCGCTTCGTTGAGCTTCTTCTTCGATTCATCGAGGAGCCGCATTTCGTAGAGCGTCTTGCCGTCCTGGATCAGCGCGGCGACGTCGTCAGTGTACTGTAGCGCAGCCGTCCCGGCTGCGGGTTCGGGCGGCGTCCCGCCGCCATTGTCGAAGCTCCGGGCGGGGACGCCTGGGGAACCCGCAGGCGGGGACGCCTGCGCTACTTGGCCGCCGCCGCCGCCGCCGATTCCGATCTGAGAACCGGAGCGGAACAATCGGCCCATCAACGGGAGGTCGCCGAGCAACGCCGGATTCCCCATCGCTTGGGGCGGATTGACCCCCTGCGCTGGCTGCGGTGGGACCGCCTGCGCCTGCGGAACAAAGGGGCCGGGATCATCAAGGTCCATCGCGGCAATCTGCGGCTGAGAGGCCAACCCGCGAACAGCCGCCAGGTCATCACCGGCAACGGCCGGATGCCCGGAATCGCCGGATGCGATGATCCCATTCAGAAAGGTCGCGTGTCCACCGGTGTCGACACTCGCTGGACCCTGTTCGCGCAGCTCTTTCTCGCGCCCGTTGAGGGGCAACGCGCTCGCGGCGACGATCTGGGGCGTGGGGCTCTTTTCGTTTGGGACCGTCGACAGTTCATCATCAAACTTCGCGTAGGCGGGCCGAGGCTCCGGCTTGGGCTCCACAGCCCCGAAACGCGCGTCAACTTCCTTGCCGGCCATCTCGCCGCCGGCAAAACCGTCGAACTCGACCGTGACCGCGCCATCGGAGCCATTGATCCGGTACACTTGAATCGACGCCTGCTTGTCCTGGATCAACGCCAGGTCATTCAACGTCCGGTCGTCGCCAGCCGCGCGACCCAGGTTGCGTTGAACGCCCCAGCTGCGAGTCTTCCCGGTTTCGTTGGCGGCTTGAAGGCCATCGTCAGGGTTGAGGCCGAACGCCTCCCGATTCGAGTTGCGGGCAAACAAGTCGAGGTCAGCGGCGGCGCGGCCCTCAGCGTCCATGGCAAAACTCTTGCCCACGAGCCCGGATTTCAGTTCCTCGATTTGGCCGCCGTCCGTATCGAAGAAGACCCCGGGTTGCGCTTCACTCAAGCCCAGCGCCACGCTTCCTGGGGCTGGGTCGCGCGAAGCGTTGCCGAAAATTTCCGAGGCCGCGATCGTGGAACGGACGGTGTCGTTCGCAGCGACGACATCATCGCGATCGGCCCCGGACTTGGGGCTGATGTTGGCATTCTGAGTTGGGGGTTTGGCTGCCGACGCGGGAAGAAAAAGTCCTTGGGGCCGGGCCTTCGCAACTGGCGTCGCGCCATCCCGATCGTTCAACTCAGCGACGGCGATGAGGCGCGTGCCCGCATAGTGAGGCTCGTTGACCGGCGGCTCAGCTCCGCCATGCCATGCCCAATGCGAACTCTCGTCGCTCGATTTCTCCGTTACGGCCGCCGAGGTCGGAGCTGTTTCAACCAGGAAGCCCATGCGGCTGATGCGCGACGACTTCGCCGGACTATGCAACGAGATCGCCCCCACAAACAGCAAGCCACCCAGACAGGCCGCCAACCCGAGGGGACGCGCCCATTCTTGGAGCCTTGTTCGCGCCGGATTGACCGTGGCGTTTCGCGCCGATCGCGATTCTTCCGTCGGTGTGGCCAATTCGGGAACGGGCTCCTTGAAGCGCGCCAGGATTGCCTCCCGTTTGTCCTCATCCAGGGGAAGCTCGGCCGCCGGTTTCGACACGACATCCAGCAATCCAATGGCGCTCTGCAAGTGATCGCGCAACGCCCGCAGGTTGGGATCGGCGGCAATGGCGTCTTCCAGGTCGGCGGCGACGCTGCCCTCGTATTCGCCGAGCAACAACGCGGTGATGCGCGCCTCCATTTCGACGCGACGGTCGTTTGCGAATGGATCTGCGCCCCTCATCGCGTTCCTCCTTTCCGTTCCATGGCCCGGGCGAGTTGCTGGATGGCGTGATGCAGGAGATTCCCCACGTAACCCACGCTGAGGCCGGTGCGTTCGCTCATCTGCTTGTAGGACATGCCTTCCTCGAACTTGAGACGAATCAATTCCCGCGCCCGGGGATCCAGGCCCGCCAACTCCTGGCGCGCTTGCTCGACGGCTTCGTTGTGGGCGGCCTGTTCGTCGGGCGGCAGACGTTCGGCCAGGGTGGAGGCATCGACGCGAGTGTCCTCCGACGTGCCGCCCGCATCCGCGCCGTCGCCTTCGAAATCGATGGCGACGATCTTCCGTGCCGCGCGGTGGTGATTCATCGCGAGGTTGTGCACGGCGCGGTAGAGCCACAGGCGTGGCTGTCTCACTTCGTGGAATCTGGCGTGCAATCTCATGAATGCTTCCTGAACGAGATCCTGCGCCGTATCCGGACGCTGGACGAGCTTGAGCGCATAGCCGGGCAAGGGCGACTCGAGCTCGAGGAACAATCGTTCCAGCTCGACCGCTTCCGGCGTGTTGGGCCCATCGTTGCCTGACATGGCGAGCGCTGATTGCTCCGGGGTCATTTCACTGATCTGCCCGATCCGATCCCTGCGGCTCAACGATCTGGTCAAACATCGCGTTGCGAAATCGGGCGCTCATCCTGCACGACGGGAATCCGGAAGGTTTGTTAATCGATTTGTGAACTTTTCTTGAAGGAGCTCGGGAAGCAGTTGACACATTGAAGCGCCCGGAAGCCCCCGGCAAGCGCATGGGACGCCCCATTCGCGGCGCTTGAACTTTCGGCCGGGCTCTGGAAGATCCCGGCGAAAGGAATCCCCGTTTGAATTTCATCCCCGCCAGACCGGTCCTGCACCGGGAGTTGCTGGTCGCCTCGCGATCCAAGCGGACGCATCAACTTCGTTTCCTGATGGGCTTGATTGCGCTGGTGGGCGTCTCCGTCGCGCTGGTGGTGATGAGCCACCTGACGATTGCCGCCGGGGGCGGGAAGGAATTGCTGACCATGGTGTCGGTGGCCGCCTATGGCTACTGCCTGATGATGGGCTTTTCCCTGACGTTGGGGGCGATCCGGGATGAGCGCGACCAGGGGACGCTCAGCCTGCTTTTCCTGACCTCGCTTCGCGGGGGGCAGATCGTCTTCGCCAAATTGTTTGCGCGGTCGCTGCGCACCTTCGAGGGCTTGCTGGCGATCCTGCCGGTGTTCGCGCTTTGCCTGCTCCTGGGCGGCGTCACGATGGGAGAATTCGCGCGCATTGGGCTGGGGCTGGTCAATGCCTTGTTCGTGTCGGCCTGCCTCGGCATGTATATCTCCTCGAAGCGGCTGCAGCTGGCCGCCTCCGCCTTTCTGGCCGGAACGCTGGTGTTCGCGTTGGGCGTGGTGGCGCCGTTCCTGGCCAATCTCCTGGCCGAGGAATACAAGCTGCCGACCATCGGCCTGGTCGCGGGATCCATCACGCCCTTCTTTCCAATCCAACATTTTGAGGACGCCAGCCAGGGCGATGGCATCTACTGGGCTTCGCTGTGCGTTTCGTTCCTTTCAGGCGTTTGGTTCCTCATGGCGGCGATACGCTCCGTCCGCGGCAATTGGCAGGACAAGCCCAACCAGACGAAGAAACAGCGGCGCTTGAAGGAATTTCAGAACTGGGATTTCAAGTCGGCCAGTCGCGACCCCGTTTATCGGGCCACGCTGCTGGATCAGAATCCGATCTGCTGGTTGAACTCGCGGGATCGATTTCGCTCCACCGGTTACTGGATCTACTTCGCGCTGATCTACGGCTTGCTGGCCTTCGCCTGGGCCCTTCTGGGTCATCATGATTCGCCGTTGCCATTCTTCTGGTTCGCCGCGCTGATGTTCGACTTCGGCATCTGGGCGAAGCTCAACCAGGCGGCGGGAATCCAGCTGGTCGAAGAACGCAAACTGGGCTCCCTGGAGATGATCCTCTGCGCCCCGGTCGGCCTGCCCCGGATTCTCAGCGGGCTCTGGATGGCGCTGCGGCGACAGTTCGGCCCCGTGTTGCTGGCCTCCACGGGCGTCAACTTCGCCCTCACGTTGCTGATCATGGCCATGCACGCCGACAGCCGCGGCATGGCCCGTGAGGCCGCGCCCGCCACGATCTTCTGGGTGTTTCTCTACTACACCATGGCCAACATCTCGCTCTGGATCGCGCTGGCCTGGGTCGGCATGTGGTTTGGCCTGCGCAACAAACCCGATTCACCGATGGCCAGCTTCGGATTGGTGCGTGTACTCGCCCGACCCTGGTTCTTCCTGTCCCTGGCCTTTGTGATCCTGTTCATCCTGGAGTTGTTCGGGATGGTCGTCTTCAAGCACATGTCACCCTCCGGCTGGGTTGTTCTCTTCGCGTGCATCGCGGCGGGCTCCAATGTCCTCTACGTCCGCAAAGCCAAAGGCCGCATTCCCCAGGCCTTCCAACTCGCCGCAACCGGGACGCTCGACGAACCACATAAACCGCAACCCGCAAAAGCGTCGGCATTCCCGAGCAAGGGCGACTCGCTGCTCACCCGACTCTGGCGCCGCAGGTTCCTGCGTTGGGCCGCGCCGGCCGCGGTGATCGCGTTGGTCGTCCTCGGCAACCGCTGGCTCATGCATCGGGAGTATCAGCAACGCGTCGCGCGCCTTCACCAGAACGGTGTGGCAACAACTCTCGACGGACTCTACGCCAAGGTCGTGGCCCGACTGCCGACCGATCAGCCCACCGCGATACAGGACGCTTACAATCAATTCCAACCAACGATCCTGCTTCGGCGGGCCATTCGCGATCTGGAGTCCCCAAACGTGAAGGCGAAACGCCGCGCCGAGTCTCTGGCCCTGCTGCGCGGCCATGTCGAAACCAATCGCCCTGCGCTGACGACGCTGCAACGCGCGCTGCCGGTCACCGGCTCAGCCTTTCCGCCCGAGACGGAAAGTTACAACTCTTCCCGGGTGCGCGGCTTGGCGAACCTGGACCAACTGCTTCGCGCCGCCTTTTACATCTCCGTGGAGGACGGCAACCGGAACGCGGCCTACGACTGCTTGTTTCAGATGATCCAGCACGGCTCGCTCCGTTCGCAGACCGGCAGCCTGTTGTGGACCAAGTTCCGCAACGGACAGATCACCCGTCTCCACAGCGATATTCCCCGCGCGCTGGACCTCGGGTCGCCGGATCGCACCCGCCTGGATGCCCTTCAACAGGAGCTTCTGAAGCTCCGCGCCGAGGGCCCTGATTACAGGGAGACTCGTGTCGAATGCATTTGCGCGCGACTCCTGGAGTTCCTCGAATTGCAGGATCCGGATGAACTGCTGGCGGATCTCTTCTATAGTTCAAGCAGCCGCGTGCCGCTGAAGGAGAAGCTTCGCTTCGGCCTCTTCCGCCTGACAGGCGGCGTCGAGCGAATGCGATTGCAGACACTGGACCTGGCGCAAGCGGCCGCGGCGCTGGCGACGGACCCGTCGCCAGCGCGATGGGACGCGGCCGATCGCCTTCTGAACGAGCAAGAGCCGGGAAACTTCCCCTACATGCTCTTCCGAGCCTTCAACAACGCGATAACCGCGTTCTACGACAGTGAACTTCGGCTCAATCTTTGCATCGCGGCGGTCGCGACCGAACGCTACCGCCTCGATCATGAAGGCCGTTCGCCCCGGACACTGGAAGAGCTCTACCCGCTCTACCTCAAGGCCATTCCAATCAATCCCATTTCCGGCAGACCGCTCGTTTTGGAAACGACTGAGACCTCCTACACCATCGGAACCCAGTCGGATCAGGACTTCTTCGAACTCGGAAACCAACAACGGATCGAGAATGCGCGGATTACTGTTCAACGATGAGCGATCCGCCAGAATCAGCCACGGCGCATCCAAAGCCGGTGGGGCAGGACTCTGTCGAACCCTGCCCGAAGCCCCGAAGGGATGAACGCGCCGTTGGAATCGCGCTTTTTTCCCGAAAGAAAGTTGTTCGCAATGAGTGAGGGTCGGCGGTAGTCTTCAGCTGCGTTTGTCGGTCGAGGACCGGCCGCATCGTTCATGCCAGAGGAAGAAACCATCGCCGTATACCGTCAAACGTTCCCGTGAGTTCCACCCGCCCGAACATCCTGATGATCATGGCCGACCAGCTCTCGGCGCGTTATCTGGGCGCGTATGGTCATCCGCTGGTCCAGACGCCGAACATCGACGCGCTCGCGGCCAAGGGCACGATCTTCCGAAACGCCTACTGCAACAGCCCGATCTGCGCGCCCTCGCGGGCCAGCATGGCCACGGGTTTGCATGTCGGCCGGCTGGGGGCGTTCGACAATGGTTCGGATTTTCCGGCCAGCGTTCCGACCTTCATGCATCACCTGGGGCGCGCGGACTACGAGGTGGTCCTGTCGGGCAAGGCGCACTTTATCGGCCCGGATCAGATGCACGGATTCCAGCGGCGCCTGACGCCGGAGATCTACCCCTCGGGTTTCGACTGGACACCGGACTGGTCGCAGGGACCCGTGCGCAATCCCGGCACGGCGGTGGACCAGATTCGCGAGTCGGGTTTGTGCGACTGGAGCCTGCAGCTGGATCACGACGAGGAGGTCCAGTTTCGTTCCTTGGAATACCTGCGCGATTTTGCCCGTCGCAAGGAACAGGGTCGCCCGTTCTTCCTCTGCTCCAGTTTCACCCACCCACACGAGCCCTTCATCATCAACCAGCCGTGGTGGGATCTTTATGATCCGGACGCCATCGACCTGCCCGCCGCGCCGGGTATGCCCGTCGAGGAGATGCACCCTTACAACCAGTGGCTGCAACTCCACCACATGGTCGATGTCTACCCGCTGGAGGAGGAGCACGTGCGCAACGCCCGCCGCGCCTACTACGGCGCCGTCAGTTACTTCGATTCGAAGGTGGGCGAATTGACGCGGGAACTGGAGCGACTGGACCTGCTGGAGAACACGATGATCATCGTCACCAGCGACCACGGCGAGATGCTGGGAGAACAGGGCATGTGGTTCAAACGCACCTTCTTCGAACCCTCCATTCATATCCCGCTCATCGTTTCAGGAACACCGCGCGTCAAACCGGACAACGAGATCAATCGCGAAGTCAGCCTCGTCGATCTCATGCCGACCTTCCTCGAACTCGCCGACATCAAGGAGCATCGCGAGATCGAGCATGGCCTCGACGGCGAGAGCCTCTGCGGCATGCTGCTGGGCGACGACGACCGCGATTCACCGGGCATCATCTCGGAATACTACAGCGAGGGCGTCACGCAGCCGATGCGCCTCGCGATCAACCGGCGCATGAAGTACGCGCACGTGGAGAACGAGGAGCCCATGTTGTTCGATCTGACGCACGATCCCCATGAGCGCATCAACTGCGCGGCGGACCCCATCTATGGTCCGCGACTGGACGACCTGCGCGAACTGGTGGAAATGAATTGGGACGGCGCGGCGATGCGGGAGCGCGTGATGGCGAGCCAACGCCAACGCAAGTGGATCCTGGATGCGCAACGGAAGGGCGCGAAGCCGAATTGGGATCAGGCGCCCAGTTTTGATCCGTCCGCGCAATACGTGCGGGCCAAAAACGCCCAGGCGACCAGCGAGGAACAACGCCACCCCCGGGTGAAGAAACAACGCCGGCTGCCGCTCGAACCGGAGGGTTGAGCCCGGGCGCCCCTGCAGGCCTACTGATCCTGTTCGCGTATGTAGCCCGCGAACTTCCACTGGCCGGCGACGCGCTTCATGGAGACTTTCTCCGCGCGATCAACACCCTCGATCTGGACATTCATGACGATGTTGTCCGCCGAAACCTCCTCCCGACCCGTGACCGTGATGCCGGTGATGCGCGTCACATCAGATTGGTGCTTGGCCGCGATTTCCTCTTCGCTCATGCCTTGCCAACGTTGGGCCATCCGGACCTGCTCCTCCGGCGCAAGACTGTCGAGGTAGGTTTCCGGCGTTCCCTGCTGCATCGCCCAAATGGCCGTGACCAGCGCATTCTCCGGCGTCTCGTAGCCCGCGAAACTCCAAGCTTCCTTGGGAAAGCCGCCGGGGTTGGCGGCGGTCGGCGCTTCGATCGCCGCGGCCATCGGCTCGCCGCTGTTCCCCGTTTCCCTCTCCGCGGATCGAGCGCGCAGGCGTTCATTGCTTGCCCGCAAGGCGGCCGCTTCTTCGGCCTGCCCCCGCAACCGGGCCACGTCGCCGCGCAGTTGATGCAGCTCTTCCAGTTGCTTCTTCAAACGGGCGACCTCAGCGCGATGTCCGGCCTGCAAGGCGGATTCGGCGGCCGCGCCTTTCTGCGCCAGCTTGTCCAGCTCCGCCTTCAACGCCGCGTTCTCCGCGCGCAGTTCGTTGGCGGTTCGCCACTGCAAGGCTCCAAACACGCAGTTGACCAAAAGCAGAACGATCAGGATGGCAGTCTTCATACGCGGCGCGAGCCGGCCTGGCGGAAACTCACTTCCACTCCACGCCCTCGAGATACTTCAGGGTCAGCGGGATCTGCTTCTCCACACGGGGCGATTCATCCTCGATCAGATACAGCTCCATCTTGGTTTTGCGAGCCATCTTCAGGACCGCCGGCCAATTGATCTGTCCGGTCCCGAGCACGACGTTGAACTTCACGTCAGACTTGCCGGTGGTGATGCCGGTTTCGACGCCCTTCTTCATGTCCTTCAAATGCATCAGGTCCCACCGCCCCCAGTAGTCCCGCATCAGCTTCACCGGATTCTGACCCGCATGATGAGCCCAGTAGACATCCATCTCGAACTTCACGTCCTCGCTGGTTTCCTTCGCCATCAGGTCGAACAACGTGCCATCGCCATGCTTGGCCCACTCATAACCATGGGGGTGATAGAAGAAGACGAATCCCTCGCGCTTCAGCCGCTTGGCGGCGTTGTTGAAAACCTTGATCGCGTCGCGGCATTCCTGCTCGTCAAAGGCGTCCTTGTGGGGAATCCAAGCCAGCCCGACATAACGCACGCCCAATGTGTTCGCCTCTTCGATCACCTTGTCGAGATTGTCGCGCAGGTCGTTGTAGGAGAAGTGCGCGCTCAAAGCGCTGAGCTCATATTTGTCGAGCAATGCGCGAAACTTTGAGACCGGCAGGTTGTACGTTCCGGCGGTTTCCACGTGGCGGATGCCCATGTCGCGGACCTTCTTCAGCGTCTCCGGAACGCCGTAACGGATGAACTCCGCGCGCAACGAATAGAGCTGCAGGCCAATCGGCCCCTTGAAATGGGAGCCAATGCCCGCGGTCTTCTCTTCCGAGGCCTGGCTTGAGCAGACAGTGAGCGAGCCGACGACGAGGAACAACGAAAGGCAATGAGCAAATGGGCGTTTCATGAGGCTCATTTAATCAGACCCGCCACGAATGAAAAGTCTGTTGGCCCCGTCAGCCACAAGATCCCGTGGTCGGAATCATTCGCCCATCCTGCCTGCCAATCGACCCCGCGCCCGAAATCGCGGATGCGCATCAGGACCGCGGACATCCTTGTCCGCATGTCGGAACCTTCAATCCAGCGCAACACCCCACCTTCGAGCTTTCCGCCGGCGGCTCCTTTCGTATGATGCCAACAAACCAGCATGACAAACAATGCGCAGAGAATGAGATCAGGAAGTTCCCGGAAGGGGGACCCTGATCCTGCTTTGCGCTGCGGCTCCCATTGCGATCGGTTTGCTCCTGCCCGAACGCGAAACGCCGAGTGAGGCGGCACACCAGGCCTCCGACGGGGAATTGACATCCCGGGCATGACGTTACGGCATGCCAGTCCGGCCGACCGCGAGTCCATCCGCGCCATCTGCCTGGAAGCCTTCGACGCCTCGGAGAACGAACAGGTCGCGAAGCTGGCCACTGAGTTGTTGATCGAGATCGATGAAGCGCCGCCGCCGTTCACCCTGATCGCCGAGGAAAAGCGCGCGCCGATTGGAACCGTCGCTTTCAGTCCGGTGCGCTTGCGTGACGTCTCCGGGTTCATCGGCTACATCCTGGCTCCGCTTGCGGTCCGCCCCGACTTCCAGGGCGACGGGATCGGGAAGGCTTTGGCGGAAGCGGGGCTGCAGGAAGCGAAGCGGCAGGGCGCCCGTATGGCGTTTGTCTACGGGGATCCGGCCTACTACGGACGTTTCGGATTCAGGGCGGAGCTGGCTCAGCCATTCGACCCTCCCTTCAGGCTTCAATACCCCGACGGTTGGCAGGCGATCCATCTCGCTGCGGGAACCTCATCAATCGCGCCGGGTCCCATTGACTGCGTGAAGGCATTGCGTCGCCCGGAGCTGTGGTAAACAGCGAACTGCCCGCCCTTCAGAACGCCGCCGGCGAGACGCCGATGCGCAGGAGACTGCAGTCTTGAATCAGCTTGAGACCCAAGGCTCCGGCGACAGCAACGACCTCGGTTGAATCCGTCCCCGGATTCAACCAAAGTTCGTCGCATCCTCTTGCCGCAATGTCCGCCAATATTTCCAGGAGGATCGCCGGCGGCAGGTAAGCGCTGACGATGGCCGGTCGAACCGGCAACTCCCCGACGGACGCGTACGCCGGGATGCCTTCGATGAACTCGGCGCGTGGGTTCACCGGATAGACCTCGAATCCCTGCTGCGCGAAGGCGCGGACCGCCTTGTTCCCAAACTTGGCCCGGTTCGTCGAGGCCCCCAGCACCGCGACCGTTTTCACGACGAGCCGTCCTCCTTCGCTTGCGCGATGGCCTCGCGAACCGTGTTCAGGAACAGGTCCGCATAATCGTCTCCCTCGTCACCGGTTGCCTGCGGCAACGCCACCTCCCGGTCAGACACCCCGCCGTCGACAATCGTAATGCGGGCGGTAAAAACGGAGTTGGTGGTGTGCTGCGGCGCGGCATTGCCCCCGGCCTTGAGGTCGGCGTTGGCATGCTGCACCGCCAAATCAAACTTACGACTCAGTTGCCAAAGAGCGAAAATCGTGGGCGTGCGCTTCGCTTCCGAGAAATCCGCCTCCACGAATTCGTGGGAAACCTCCACCGGATCCGATTCGCGGAGCTCCCGCTGCATGACTGTTATTTGCGCGCTCATCAAGTTGGCTTCTGTTCCCACGACCCTAGGGCGATTCCGCGACGGCAGGCAAGGGGCAAGGAGCCCCATTGACACACTTAACTATTCTGTTAAACAAATGCATTGACCTTTTGAAACAGCCAAGGTCCAGTCCCACCATGAAGTTCAACGAGAGCGACGAACTCGATCGAGCGCTGAAGGCGTTGGACAATCGGGCCCGGAGGTCCATGTTGGGCAAGCTGCTCGCCGGACCGGCGGTGGTGGGGGAATTGAACGACTTGTTCTCCATGTCGGCCCCGGCGGTGTCCCGGCACCTTCGGATCATGGAAGCGGCCGGCCTGATCGAACGGACAAGGAAGGGGGCTTTTCACGCGATCGCCTTGAACCTGTCCCCGCTGGAACCCGTGAAAGAGTTCATTCAGGCCCTGGATTCCGCGACGCCCACCACCCCCGATCCAGCCGTCCAGCCGTCCGGTAAACGCGCCGGCTCAAAGCGGAAACGCGAGCCGCGGCCCTTATCCAACCCTACCGCGGATTCGACCGAGCAACCCAAAGTCTGGGATCCGGAAGAAGACGAGATCGCCAAGCTGCTCTAGTTTGAGGCAACCCTCCGACGACCAGCCGGTCAGTCCTCCTTTGACAGGATTCGACTGCGAGCCTGTCACCAAGGGTTCGCTGCGAGCCTGTCACCAAAGGTCCACTGCGAGCCTGTCACCAAAGGTCCACTGCGAGCCTGTCACCAAGGGTCCACTGCGAGCCTGTCACCAAAGGTCCATGCGGGATCGGCATTGAAGCTGGCGCGGAATCCCGCCACACTGCGCGCCAGTGTCGAATCGGAAGAAAAAGAAATCCCGCGAGGGCGGATCGGGCGCCGGTCATGGATCAGCCCGGGGTCCGGTAGCGAATCCGGCCTCCCGGCCGGGAGGCGGCCTTCCCCGCTGGGCGATTATTCTCGTCGTCGTCATTGCCGGCGCATTCTTCCTGTTTCGTGAGGACAAGCTGGCGCAGCCCGGCTCCGGCGAGAGCGGCAGCGCGCCGAAGGCGGTGGGCGGCAAGTCCTCCGCCGCAGCGCCGCCCGTCCGCCATTGGGAACCCGAGCCGGAAGCGGAGGCCTTTGCCAAGTACGCCGGCTCGCAGAGTTGCAAGGAATGTCACGCAGAGGCCTTCAACGATTGGATGGGTTCGGACCACCAACTCGCGGAGCGCCTTCCGAATGGCGCGATGGACGGACCCGCCTTCGATCCGCCGCGCGAGTATCAACACGCCGGTCAGACCACCCGATTGCTGTCGACCAACGGCGTGTTCCGCGTGGAGACCCGGGGCCTGAGCGGAGAGCGGGAGCGCTTTCCGGTGGCGCGCGTCATCGGCGAAACCCCGCTGCGCCAATTCCTGATTCCCTTCCCGCGCGGCCGCTTGCAGACGCTCGACGCAACCTACGACCCGCACACAAACGAATGGTTCAATGTGTATGGCGAGGAGGATCGTCAACCGGGCGAGTGGGGACACTGGACAGGGAGAGGCATGAGTTGGAACACCCAATGCGCCTCCTGCCACAATACCCGTCTCCGGAAGAACTACGATCACGCCACCGACACCTACCACACCTCCATGGCCGAAATGAGCGTCGGCTGCGAGGCCTGTCATGGTCCGATGAAGGCGCACGTGGATTGGCGGCAAAAGTATCCGGATACCCCGGACCCCGACCCCACCCTGAAACCGTTCGACCGTAATCAATGGGTCGACACCTGCGGCATGTGTCATTCACGACGGACGGAGCTGACCGGGGATTTCGTGCCGGGGGACAATTACCTCGACCACTTTTCCCATGTCATTCCGAACGAGACCGACATCTACTACGCCGACGGCCAGGTGCGGGACGAGAACTACGTCTACACCTCTTTCCTGAGCAGCCGCATGCATCACGCCGGCGTGAGCTGCGTGGATTGTCACCAACCGCACACCGGCAAGACGCTCTTGCCCGGCAATGTCCTGTGCATGAAATGCCATACGGCCCCGACGCCGGAGTTTCCCACCAGTCCGGTCATCGACGCCGCCGCGCACTCGCATCATTCAATCTCCGGGGCCGGCGGCCAGTGCGTCAACTGCCACATGCCCCAAACCACCTACATGCAGCGCGATCCGCGCCGGGATCACGGCTTCACCATCCCCGATCCCTTGTTGACCAAGGAACATGGGATTCCCAACGCCTGCAATCGCTGCCACACGGACAAGGACGTCGACTGGGCCATCGCCGCGGTGGACCAATGGTATGGGCCCAAAATGGATCGACCGACCCGGACCCGGGCGCGCTGGGTCGCCGGGGCCCGCGCGGGCGATCCGGGGACCCGGAACAACCTGTTGCAGATGTTGCAAACGGAGCCCATGCCCTTCTGGCAGGCCGTCGCGGCGGAGCTCCTGGATCCCTGGATTTACGATCCCGAGGTGGCCGAGGCCTTGTTGACGAAGGTCTCGTCAACCAACGCGCTGTTGCGTGGAACGGCGGCATTGACACTCGGCCCCTTGGTTCGCGGAGGCCCGGCTCGCGTGGAGGGCGCCCTGCGCACGCTGTTGCACGACCCCGTTCGCAAGGTCCGCGTGGACGCCGCCTGGGCCCTGCGGGACCGGATCGATATGAGTTCCGAGGCCGCCTCGGATCTGCGTCGATCGCTGGATTTCAGCCTCGATATGCCGACCGGATCCCTGCAGAAGGGCGTCTTTCATCTGGACCGTCAAGAGACCGACAAGGCCCTGAAATACATCGAATGGTCGATCAAGCTGGACGGCTATTCAGCCCCCTTGCGACACGAGCACGCCATTGTCCTGAGCATGATGGGGCGGGGACAGGATGCGATCGCCGCCTTGCATGAGGCGATCCGCCTCGATCCGAGCGAGGCGGAGTATCAGTACAAGCTGGGCCTTGCTTATCATGAGGTCGGGCAACCAGAGGGCACGGTGGCGGCGTTGGAGGAGGCCGTGCGGTTGGACCCACGCCACTCGCGGGCCTGGTACAACCTCGGCCTGATGCGCAACCAGATGCAACAACCCGACGCGGCGGTCTTTGCCCTGGAGCAGGCCGAAGCCGCCGAACCGAACGATCCGGAGATTCCCTACGCCCTCGCGACCGTGCTGGCCTCGATCGAGCGGCGGCAGGATGCGATTGCGGCGGCGAAACGCGCCCTCCAGATCGCCCCGAATTACGGACCCGCGCGCGGCCTGTTGCAGCAGCTGGGGAATTAAGGCGGAGTCCGAGAACCGCGGCAGTTCCAGCAAACAACGGACCGATGTGACAGAAAGGAAAAATTGTCGCCGAAATCGGCAAATCCCCGTTACAAGCTGGCCAACCGCTGCTAGGGTCGCGTTATGGTAAACGGCCTCGTCAGACCGATGGCGAATTCGCGGATCGCGAAACTGATGTTTCTGATCGCGGCGTTCGTGATTGTGGTGGCCGGCATCCGCGAAGCTTCGACGATTCTCGTTCCCTTCCTGACGGCCGTCTTTGTGACGATTGTCAGCACCCCGATGGCGATCTGGATGAACCGGAAAGGCGTCCCCATGCCGGTGGCGTTGGGTCTCGTCATCTTTCTTCTGATGGCCTTGGCGGTATTGGGTGTGGGCGTGATTGGCAAGTCGGTCAACGATCTCACCAAGAATCTGGTGAACTACCAGACCATAGCCTCGGCGCACATCGAGAACCTGACCATCTGGCTTCAGGGCCGCGGACTGCAGATTGAAGACAGCAGGCCGATCAAGGACCTGCTGGATCCGGCGGCGGCGATGGGCTGGGTCGGCAACACCCTTGGCGCGCTGACGGCGGTGATGAGCCAGGCGTTCATCATTCTGCTGCTCGCCATCTTCATGCTGTTGGAGGCGGCGATCCTTCCGGAGAAAGTGAAGCGGCTGCCGGGAATGAACGATGCGGGTTGGGGACGCCTGGGCCGGATCGTGGACGACGTCCGGTTCTACATGGGCATCAAGACCATCATGAGTCTGCTGACCGGGCTCGGCGTGGGCATCTGGTGCGCCATCCTCAAGATTGATTTCCCGATTCTCCTGGGGCTGCTGGCCTTCATGCTGAATTATGTGCCGAATGTCGGCTCCATTCTTGCGGCCGTGCCCGGGGTTACCCTGGCCTTGTTCCAATTCAACGCGGGAACGGCCGCGATGACAGGCGTGGGTTATCTCGCCATCAACGTTTCGGTCAGCAACTTCCTGGAGCCTCGTCTGCTCGGCAAGAGCCTGGGCATGTCGCCGTTGATCATCGTGGTGTCCATGTTCTTCTGGGGCTGGGCCCTCGGACCGATCGGCATGCTGTTGGCCGTGCCCCTGACGATGACCACCAAGATCGCGATGGAGAGCGGCCGCAGCACCCAGTGGATCGCCATGATGATGGCGCACGGCGCCGAGGTGAAGGCCGCGGAGCCGGCCAAGGATCTTCTGGCAGCCGAAAGCGACGCGTCTCAGGAAGCCTCCCGGGAATCCAGCGAATCCCTGCCCGCAGACGCGGTGGCCCAGGCAGGAAAGTAACCGGACCCGCAGTTTCCCACGGGCCTCATTCTTCCTCTTCCCAACGCATCGCCCGATTCAGAGCCTTTTTCCAACCGGCGATCAAACGGCGCCGGTGGTCGGCTTTCATGGCGGGCTTGAAAGTCTTTTCCGCCTGCCATTGACGCGCAATCTCGGCCCGATTTTCCCAGAAGCCCACCGCCAGCCCCGCCAGGTAGGCGGCCCCAAGCGCGGTGGTTTCCTGGATTCTCGACCGCACGACCGGAACCCGGAGAAGATCGGCCTGGAATTGCATGAGCAGGTCGTTGGCGCAGGCTCCCCCGTCGACGCGAAGCTCCTTGAGGTTGATGCCGGCGTCGGCGCGCATGGCCTCCAGAACATCATGAACCTGGAAGGCGATGCTCTCCAAAGCGGCCCGCGCGATGTGGCCCGAGGTCGACCCGCGTGTCAGGCCATGTATCATGCCGCGCGCATAAGGATCCCAGTGGGGGGCGCCCAGTCCGGCGAATGCCGGCGCCAGGCACACTCCGCCGTTGTCCTCCACGCTTGCCGCCAGCGCCTCCACATCGGAAGATTTCTTGATGATTCCGAGACCGTCCCTCAGCCACTGCACCACGGCTCCGGCAATGAATATGCTGCCCTCCAGGGCGTACTCGGTCCGATCGCCGATCTTCCACGCCACCGTGGTCAGCAGGTTGTTCCGGGAAACGACCGGCTTGTCCCCGGTGTTCATCAGCATGAAGCAACCCGTGCCATACGTGTTCTTGGCCATGCCCGGCTTCGCGCAAACCTGACCGAACAAGGCGGCGTGCTGATCTCCCGCGACGCCCGCAATGGGAATGCTGCCGCCCAACAGTCTGGTCTCACCCAGGACCTCGCTGGACGAACGGATCTCCGGCAAGAGCGATTCCGGAACATCGAGAATCTCCAACAGCTTCGGATCCCAGCGGCCCGTCTTGATGTTGCAGAGCATCGTGCGGGAGGCGTTGGTCGCATCGGTGACATGAACCCGTCCCTCGGTCAGTTTCCAGATCAGCCAGGTGTCGATCGTGCCAAACGCAAGGCGGCCGCGCCGGGCAAGGGCGCGGGCCCATTTGACGTGCTGGAGGATCCATCGGAGCTTGGTTCCGGAGAAGTAGGCGTCCACGACCAAGCCGGTCCGGCGACGAATCGTTCCGACGAGTTTGTCCGCCTTGAGCTGATTGCACATTCCCGCCGTGCGACGGTCCTGCCAGACGATCGCGTTGCCGACCGGCTTTCCGGTTTGGCGATCCCAGACGAGGGTCGTCTCGCGCTGGTTCGTGATGCCAATGCCCGCGACCTCGACCGCCTTCGCGCCGGCCAGCCGAATCGCCTTGCGGGCCACGGCAAGCTGGGTGGACCAGATCGCCTCGGGATCATGCTCAACCCACCCCGGCTTGGGAAACAGCTGCGGGAACTCCTTCTGCGCGACGGCGACAATCGCTCCGGATCGATCAAACAGGATGGCGCGCGAACTGGTCGTCCCCTGATCGAGGGCGAGAATATACTCCTTCGTGGATGACTCCTTCACGAGACGGGAGCCTATCGAAGGGGCGGGTCGCCCGCAAGCCGGCGCTCCGGCCTTTGGCAATGGACGCGACGCAGGTCATGCTTTTTTGCGCGTTCGCATCCGCCGCCGTTCTTCGGGTCGCTCATTGAGTGCTTGAAATGTGACGCCGTCAGCCGGGTTCCGACACGACCGCGCCCCCTTTCACATCGTCCCTTCACGGTTTCAGCCGGACCCGATTGCCTGAGTTGTATGAGCGCAACGAAAAACCGGCGGATGACTTCCGTCATCCGCCGGTAAAGGGCAAATTGCCGGGATGGCCCGGGCCGCGGCTCGATCAAGCGGCGTGCGGCAAGCGGTCCCGATATTCGGTCGGGGAACGGCCAAGCACCTTTTTGAAGACACGGTTGAAGTGCGTCAGGGATTGGAAGCCGACCTCGAAGGCGATCTCGCTGACCCGCAGGTTGGGGTTGAGCAGAAGGTTCTTTGCCTTCTCGATACGGATTCGGGAGACGTACTCCGTGAAGTTGAGTCCGGTCGCTTTCTTGAACATCTTGCAGAAATAGAACGAGCTGGCATGGACCGCCTTGGCGACCCGGCCCAGCGAGAGCTCCTCCTGATAATGCTCGCGGATGTAGTCCTTGGCCCGGGCGATCATGGGCGGCTCCTGCTTGGCCTGCTGAACCAGGATCTGGTTGCTCACAATCGAAAGGTGCTCCGCAAACTGCTTGAGAAGCGTGATGATGGCCTCGTGTTTCTCCTTCGGAACGACGGAGGTTTCGAAGTAGGCGTTGCGGATCTCCGGCGAGTCGGCATCCATGCCCCACTCGCTCATCCTGTCGCGAATCTTTTCAAAGTCCGCCTCCGTGCGCTCCTTGAGAAACACCTGACCGGTATGGAGGAAGCCGACCAACTCGTCGCCCATCCGAATCGGCGCCGCCGTGTCGCACATGCCGGCCGGGCAGATGGCTGAGTGGGGTTGTCCGTCGCGATGGGAGGTGAGTTCCCCCAGAGTCTGCAAGCAGGCAGAGCAGGACTTGCTCTTCTCCGCCATGTGAGAACAGAAACCGTTTTCACAGCTCCGCTCGCGGTGGGGCAACTGCCACGTTTCCACGGGCGTCAGCCGCAACGGCATACCGGTCGTCTCCGTGAACGCCTCCTCATACTGCTGATACAAATCGGACTGGGCCAACGATTCGATGAAAGCCTTGTTGGACCGGGCGTCCGGGATCCGGATCTCGTCCTGACGTTCTTCCTCCGCCGTGGACAAATTGTGGGTGGGTTTGTTCTGAATTGTGTCTGCAACCATTGCTGTCATGAGAACAATTTAGGTTCACACCAAAATTGCCACAATCGGGCCACCCCTTAACATATATTGGCATTATGGCTTAGCCTCACTAAGGGAATCCCTTAGTCGAACCGTGTTGTCCTTGAAGCAAGATCGCGGAAGGGAACCCTGATTATGACGGGGTTTCGCCATTTGAGCCAAATGAGGGTCAGGGCCAGAAGAGGAGAATGGCGACACCGCCGAGGAATGCCGCTCCAAAGGCGATGGCAAGCCGGGCGCGAAGCTTGGGGGAACCCAACATGGCGACCACCCCAAATTTGAAGACCAGATTCGACAAGGCGCCGATCAGGATCATCCTCCAGCCCATATCGACATCCAGGTTGCCCTTCTTGATCATCTGGGCGGTTGACAGGGTAATGGCGTCCATGTCCGTAAGGCCCGACAAGGCAGCCACCACGTACAGCCCCACGTCGCCAAAATGTTCTTTCACGGCCGCGACGGCAAAAAGCACGCCGGCATAGAGCAGGCCGAAAATCACGGCGGCTTTGATCTCCGCGGGATCTTCGTCGACGGGCGGCGGCTTGAACTCACCCGCTTCCACGTGATGAGCGAGGGCGGAAATCAGGATCATGACGGCCATCATCGCCAGCAAGGGCGGGCTCACCGTGGCGAGAATTCCCGGCGCCACGACAGCAATCTCAACCAATACCCGGCCAAACACGATGGTGGACGCGATCAACAGGACCACGGCGGCCATGCCTGCAATGTCGGCGGACCGACGCGAGCGTCGGGCATAACTGACCGTGGTGGCCGTGCTGGAGATCAGACCGCCCAGAACGCCGCAGATGATCGCTCCGGCGCTTGCTCCCCAGAACTTGAAACCGATGTAGCCGCCCAGGCTGATGCCCACAATCAGGGCCACCATGAGCCAGATCTCGAAAGGATTGATGACGCCGTAGGGATCGTAACTTTCATTGGGCAGCAAGGGGAGGATCACCAGCGCAATCAAGGCAAGTTGAATGATTCCGCGAAACTCCGCCTCGCCCAGGCGCTGAACGAAGTTGTGCAACGGCCGTTTCCACTGCAACAACGCGGCCGTGCCGCCGCCTCCCACGACCGCAACCAGCGTATGCCCCAGCCCTGCTGCGGCTCCAACGGAATACATCACCATTCCCGCCATCAGGGTGGTCAAGCCGGGTTCCGCGCCATTCTCCGCACAGCGAAGGCGGTAGCGGGTGACCAGGATCGCCGCCACGGCCGCCAGCCCGAACGCCAGCAGCCAACCGCCGGTCTGGGCGTTGATCGCGGCATTGATCGCGCCGAAGACAGTGATCAGGGTAAAGGTGCGAATGCCGGCCACGTGCCGGGCCGACCACTCCCGCTGAAAACCAACCAACAGGCCCAAGCCCAACGCGACCGCCAGCGACTGAAGAATCATCCGGTCCATCTCTGCTTCCTTTCCCTCATGTCCAATATCGCACAAGGATCCCGGAACGACACATCCATTCTTGCCGCCAGGCTTGCGTCCCTTGCGAAATGGAGACGTCGGTGCAAGAAGCTGCCGCTCCTTGACAAACGGGGTGAAGCGCATCCGCCAGTCCGGCGTTTCAATGACCTTGGCGGCAGAAGAGATGCAGCCCGAAGCAACGCAACTGGAAAGGATCAACATGAAAGCGCAACATGCCAGCCTGACGGCGAAGCCAAAGAAGCGGCGGATCACCTTCAAGCTGAAAGGAACGGGAGCGCGCGCCGTCTTCCTGGCCGGCTCATTCAACGGCTGGGACCCGACCATGACCGAAATGAGGCCGGTGAACGGCAAGGATGAATGGCGACGCCAGGTTCACCTCGAGCCGGGCCTGCACGAGTACCTGTTCGTCGTCGACGGGAAGTGGACGCCCGATCCCGAGGCGGACAGACACGCGCCCAACCCCTTCGGCGGAACGAACTCCGTCAGGGAAGTCTGAACGCGCCGCCGTTCAAAAGACCTCGGCGCGCAGACCCGCCACGCTACGCACGCGGCGCGCGATGCCGGAAAGCGTCTTCAGTGGGAGATGACTGTTCTCCGGGCGCGCCGAGGGACGCGTCGCGGAGCAGATCTGAACGAGCGGGATGTCCGCGCCCGCGTCCTTCAGTTCCTTGAGTCGCGCCGCGTAGTCCTCGATCTCGCCCTCGGAGGGCCCGACTCCCCGAATCGCTGGAAACAGGCTCTGTACAATCACCGGTCGCCGCCGCGCCAAGTCGAGAATATTCTTCAGGCTGCGCTCCAGATTGGCTTCGCCGCCGTTGACTTGGTCGAGGCGCTCCTGCGTTCCTCCATCGAGCTTGGCCCAGATCTCGTCCTGCGAATTGAACCGCCGCAAGCCCTGCCGGGTTTCCGCCCGATCGAGTCCGGATGCGTTGGTGATGAGGACGAGCTTGAAGAAGGGGTGCCTGCCCCGGGCCCGCAGATGCACCAGCGCATCCACGGCTTCTTCGAACTGCGGGGCCAGTGTCGGCTCTCCGTCGCCGCTAATCGCGACATGGAGCGGTCGGCCGGAATCCTCCTCCGGTTCGCCGAAGGCGGCGGCGGGCAGATGTTCCGCCAACTCCGCCATCAGCCGGTCGACATCCTCAACCATGGCGTCGATATCGCATTCCGCCCGGGCGGCGGTGGCGTCGCGATTCACCTCGCAGTAGGCGCAATCGAAGTTGCAGGCGCGATCGGGATTCAGGTTCACCCCAATCAACAGGCCGCCGGCGCGAGAGGAAACGACCGTATAGACCAGCCGCCGCGCGCGATACTGTCTGGGCTGGCTGAAAGCCGTCTGGATCAGCCTGAGATCCTTCTCGACGGCCACCGGTTCCACGGGTTCGCTGATCACCGGGGCCTCCTATTCCTTGACGAAATCGCGCTCACGGTCCCGGACAACCAGGACAGGGCAGGGCGCATGGCGCACAATGTTCTCCGCATTGCTGCCCAAGAGCATCCGCTTGAGCCCCGTGTTGCCATGCGTGGAGACGACGATCAGATCCATCTCCCGTTCGCGGGCGACTTCCGCGATGGTCTGCGCGGTCGGTCCGACCCGCACCTCGCGAATCACGTTGTCCGCGGAGCCGATCTCGCGCTCCGCAAGCTCCTTCAGGGATTCCTCGGATCCCTCGACCACCTGCTCGGTGATCGCGGGAAGGTCCACGGCCGCGTAACCGGCGCCGAAGCAGCCGGTATTCACGACATGCAGCAGATCCACCTCCGCATTGAACGGCTTGCCCAGAGTCAACGCATAGCGCAGGGCCTTGAGCGACTCCTCCGAGAAATCCGTCGGGGCCAGGATCTTCTTCAGCGAGAACGAACGCGGGTCGGCGCCTTCCTTGTCCTCGACAAACTCATGTTCCTTGTCCCGGACAACCAACACCGGGCAGGGCGCGTGACGCACCAGTTTCTCCGCCGTGCTGCCGAGCAGGGCATGACGAACGACCCGGTCCGAGTGCGTGGAAACGACCATCAAATCCGCTTCAGACGCGCGGGCCACTTCTTCAATCAAGTCCACCGTTTTCCCGGCGTGGACATAATGTGAACGTTTTGTCTCCGGCTCCAGCTCCTCCTGCACGAGTGTCTTCAACTGTTCGCCGGCCTCCGCGACGACCGACTCCTCCAGTTTCTCGCCGACCACCGGACCCAACCGCATGGCCGCGTGATTCAAGTCGCCGAAATCGACCACGTGAGCCAGGACCAGGGAGGCGTCCGATCCACCCGCCAAGGCTTGCGCATAGCGCAAGGCGTTCCGCGAACCTTCAGAGAAATCGATCGGGGTGAGAATCTCGCGGATCTCCACCGCCGGTTTCGCGACGCCTTCCGTCCCATTTGTTTCCGCCGTTTCCATGAACCCAAGCTAGGAGCGACGACGACGGCGAGCTAACCGGGGATTGCCGGGAGGCGGCTTGTTCTTGGCCCGGTTCGAACAAGAAACGGGGAGGCGAAGACACAAAAAGGGGCCGGTTCAGCCCGGAGGCGGCGGGATTTCCTCCAACTCCTCGAGCAGTTCGAATACCCGGCCCGCTTCCTTCTCATCCACAATGCTGATGGCAAACCCCACATGAACGAGCAGGTAATCGCCCGTCCTGGCCTCGGGGGTATAGGCCAGGTTGACCTCCTTGGAAATGCCTCCGAAGGCAACGCGCCCAATCGGCATCAGGGGGTCGTCCTCGTTCTTTTCAATCAGCTTTCCGGGTATGGCGAGGCACATGACAGACCTTCTAATCGCTCGAGCGCATTCCCGCAACAACGGCCTGACCCGCCGCGATGCCGCCGTCGTTGGTTGGCAGCGCCTGCGGCCAGAAGACCTGAAACCCCGCCTCGCGCAACCGCGTGACCGTGGTTTCCAACAGTCGCCGATTCTGGAAACAACCTCCGGCAAGCACGACCCTTTCCAACTCTCCCGACCACGCGCAGCGGACGATGCAATCGGACATCGTTTCGTGAAACAGGGCCGCCAGTTCCGGGATCGGCCGACCGCGTTTCAGGTCCCGCAGGAGCGAGCCGAGCAGCGGACGCCAATCCACCGATCCATTCGCCTCCAGTTCGATGGGAAAGACCTCTCCGCTCCCGCGACCACCGTCATCCGCGACGAACTCCAATCGCATGGCCGCCTCGCCTTCAAAGGAATTGACGAACTGCACTCCGAGGAGGGCGGCCACGGCGTCGAACAGGCGACCCACGCTTGAAGTCCGCGGGCAGTTCACCTGTTTCTCCAACAAGTCGCGACCCAGGCGCAATTCCCGGACCTCGAATGCCGGCTCCAACGGCAACCCGTCCAAATCGATCTCCGCGGCATGCAACAGGCCCAGCGCCGTCCAGCGCGGTTCCCTGATCGCCTTCTCTCCGCCGGGCAACGGGAACGGACGAAACCAGCGCCGCCGTTCGAATGAATTCAGATCCGCTCGAAGAAACTCGCCGCCCCAGATGGTTCCGTCATCGCCGTAGCCCGTGCCGTCCCAGCTCACGCCAAGCACGGGGCCGCTCAAACCATGCTCCGCCATACAGGCGACAATGTGCGCGTGGTGATGTTGAACGCAGACGGGTTCTCCTCGGCCCGCTCCTATTGCCAATCGGGTTGAGTGATGATCCGGATGCCTGTCGCAGGCGGCGCGTTGGATGTTCACGCCGAGCAGTTGCGGAAGGTCGCGCGCAATTCGTTCCTGCGCCTGCAGTGACTTCTCTGTTCCCAGATCGCCGATGTATTGGCTGACGAACAGTTCGTCGTTGCGCGTCACGGCGATGGTGTTTTTCAGATCCGCGCCGAAGGCGAGGGTCGGCGCCGAGCACGCGCGCTTCAACCGAATCGGCAAAGGCGCATAACCGCGGGCGCGACGCAGGAGCATGGGTTCGCCACAGGCTACCATGGCCACGGAATCATCCACCGCGCGAAGGATCGGTCGATTGTGGACCAGGAAGGCGTCGGCAATTCCGCTCAAATCGCGAAAGGCCTCTTCGTTGTCGATGCAGATCGGTTCGTCGGAAACGTTGCCGCTGGTGGCGATGACCGGAAAACCGAGGTCGCGCATCAGCAAATGATGCAGCGGCGTGCAGGGCAGCATGACTCCGAGGCGGGGATTGTCGGGGGCGACGGATGCGGCAATGCCGGTGTCACCGCTTCGGCCTGTGGCGAGAACGATCGGCGCCTGCGGCGCTGCAATGATTTTGGTCTCGGCGTCGTCCAGGGCACAGATTGTCGAAGCCATTTCCGTATCGCTGACCATGATCGCAAACGGCTTGGTCGGTCGGCGCTTGCGGTCACGAAGTTTCGTCACGGCAGCTTCGTTGCGGGCATCGACAAGCAGTTGAAATCCGCCCAGGCCCTTCAAGGCCAGGATGCGGCCTTCGCGCACCAGATCGACCGCGGCAACCAGGGCTTCATCGCGTCCGGCCTGCAATTCTCCGGAGGCGTCGTGCAGTGAGAGTTGGGGGCCGCAATCGGGACAGGAGACCGGTTGGGCGTGAAAGCGGCGATCGGCGGGGTCCTCATACTCCGCACGGCAGGCGGCGCACATTTCAAAGGCGCGCATCGAGGTGTTGGCGCGATCGTAGGGAAGGCGCTTGATGACGCTGAAGCGGGGGCCACACTGGGTGCAGTTGGCGAAGGGATGACGATGACGTCGGTTGGTCGGATCGAGAATCTCGGCGAGGCACTCCGGGCAGGTCGCCAGGTCTGGAAGGATCAGGCCGGGGCGATTGCCGGATTCATCGCTCGGGAGGATCTCGAAATCCGTCCCGCCATTCGGTTCCATGTCGATCGCGCAAACTTCGTCTAGGACGGCATGCAGCGGCTGATCCTGAACGAGACACGATTCGAACGAGGAGACAGCGTCGGAAACCCCTTCAACTTCAATCTCAACGCCGGCCGTTGAGTTGCGCACCCAGCCAACCAGCCCAAGCCGATTCGCCAGCGAGAAGACAAACGGACGAAAGCCGACCCCCTGCACGACGCCGCGAATGGTGATCCGTTTGCGCGGCATATTTCTGGAGGAATTGATTTCGCCCCACGGATGGCAGGGCCGATCCACGGATAGGGGAATCCGTCTTTCTCATCCGTGGGTCGGCCCTGCCATCCGAGGGATCGATTGTTCGGACCTAATCCGCGACCTCAATGTCCTTCAGGAGAATATCCTGCGCGTTCGCGTGATCCACATCCTCGGAAAGCTCGGTCTTCAACTCGGCGCCCTCGGCGATGGTGCCCACGGCCGCCTCCTCGTAATGCTCGCGGAAGTGATCGTGCGACATGTGCGACAACGCGCCCAGCCAGACGCTGACCGACACCACCTTCTTCGCGTTGTTCTCCTTCGCGACCGTCAGAATCTTGCCCATCAGGTCCTTCATCAATGACATCTCGTGCATGGTTCGTTCTATCCTTTCTGTTCGTTGACTTCGTTCAAAATCCGTTCGGCGACCTCGTCGATGGCCGCCGCCACCTCGGGGGTGACTTTCTGGCCCGGCTCAAACCACCGGCCCTCGATGCCATAGACCACGACTTCCGACGGCAGCAGCTCAAGCGACCGCGCCAATTCGACCGCCTCCGCCACACTGAAGGCGTGGGTCGAACAATGAAAGAACTCGCGCGGCAGCTCGGTCGCATGCGCCTCCAGCCGATGAATCTTGCCGGCCGGCTGGCGTGACTCCACAGCGTCGACCAGCCAGACCTTTTCCCGTCCGCTCCAAAGCTCCATCAAACCCGCGCTTTCACCGGACGCCTCGACCACCTCCGCCCCAGCCGGCGCCTGTTCGATCAAGCGACGGGCCACCAACCGTCCCGCGGCGTCATCCCCGCGATACTCGTTCCCGATGCCGATGATAAGCGGGGTCATGGCTTCGCCAATCCGAGGCTTTGCACAGAGGGCCCATGAATTCTAAGACATGGGAATGGAGACATGGGAATGTATTGCTTTGATTCCTTTGTCTCCATTCCCTCGTCTTTGGGTTCGGAGCGCGGACATCCCTGTCCGCGCAGTGGCGCTCGGGTTTGAGACTTGCGGACAAGGATGTCCGCGCTCCCATGGAGAGGGCCGAGAAGAAGGGGAGGCCAACCGGTCTTCATCATCCGTGGTTCACACCGTCTCCCGCTCCAGTTTCAGGAAGTGCGTGGCGCAGGAAATGCACGGATCATAATTGCGGATGGCCTGCTCGCACTGCCATTGGAGGCGTTCATCATCCAGCTCGATGTGCTGACGCACAAAGCGGTGCAGGTCGTTCTCAATGCTCTTCTGATTCTGCGAGGTCGGCGGGACAATCCTGGCCTCGGCGATGTCCGCCTCTCCGTTCAGGTCATAGCGATGATAGAGAATCCCGCGCGGCGCCTCAGTGATGCCGGTTCCACGCGCGTTCTCTGGCTCCACCTCGACGAAGGGCGCGTCCGGCTCCTCGTAGTCGTCGATCACCCGCAAGGCCTCCTCGCAGGAATAGAGCAGTTCAACACTTCGCACGATGATGCTTTGGAAGGGGTTGTTGCAGACCTCGCCCAAACCGGCCGCCCGGGCCGCCTCCTGACAACGCGACGTCAGGCGATCGAAGTTCAGGCTGTAGCGCGCCTGCGGTCCGACAAAGTAGGCGCCATGGCCCTTGCGGATGGAGTGAAGCGCATTCGTGTGCTGGATATGCTGCTCCTCGAAGTGGTCCTCATAATCCGCGATGGCGATGTCCAACCCGCGATTCGAAACCAAACGCCCCTCACACATCGGATACTCCGATTCGTGGCGGAGGCTGACGAATTCATACTCCTGCTCGAAGTCCGGAAAGTCGAGCTTCGACACCCATTGAATGGTTTTCTCCGCCGCGTCCCGGGCCCAAAGCAGGTCCTCCTTCAACTTCGCGAAATCCTTCTTCTTCGGGACCTTGTAGAAGCCGCCGACCCGCACATTGACCGGATGGATTTCACGCCCGCCAAGGAAGGTCCCGATGTCATTGCCGACCTTCTTGAGCTTCAGCCCCATTTGCACAACGTCCTTGTGATCCTTGGCCATCTCGATCGCGCTGGGATAGCCGAGGAAGTCCGGCGCGTGCAGCATGAAGACGTGCAGCCCGTGGCTCTCGATCCATTCGCCGCAGTAGAGCAGTCGCCGCAACTCGCGCAACGGACCGGTGACGGACACCCCCGCCGCGTTCTCCATCGCATGACAAGAACTCATCTGATAAGCGACCGGGCAGATGCCGCAGATGCGAGCGGTGATGTCCGGCGCATCGCGGAAGGAGCGCCCCTGTAGGAAGGCTTCAAAGAACCGCGGCGGCTCGAAGATCTTCAGTTTCACATCGAGGACCTCGCCATCGCTTACCTTCAGGTAGAGCGCGCCTTCGCCTTCGACGCGGGCGAGGTAGTCGACTTTGATCGTGCGGGTTTTCTCAGCCATCGGATTCGGTATTGGTAGCGGTATCGGAATCGGGGTCGGATTCGCCGAGCAAAGCGTCGCCGGCCTCCTTGAACGCCGGGGAACAGGCGTTGAAGGCGCGGTAGACCCGGCCGGTGTCGGCGTCCGACGCGCCGAGTTCGCGCCAGCGGTTGGAAAGGGACTCGCAGTTGGGCGTCTCCATCGGGCCAAAGCAGCCGTAGCAGCCGCGATCGAAGGCGGGACAAAGGGCGTTGCAGCCGGCGTGGGTCACGGGGCCGAGGCAGGGCTTGCCGTGCGCCACCATCACACAGACATTGCCGCGAAGCTTGCAATCCATGCAGACGCTGTGCGCCGGCGTATTGGGCGCGCGGTTGTTGAGGAAGGCGTTGATGACCTCCAGAAGTTGATACTTGTTCACCGGGCAACCGCGCAGCTCGAAGTCGACCTTCACGTGATCGGCAATCGGCGAGCTGGTCTTCAGGGTGTCAAGGTAGTCGGGCCGCGCATAGACGACGCGGGCCATCTCATCGACATCGCGGAAATTGCGCAGGGCCTGGATGCCGCCGGCCGTCGCGCAGGCGCCGATGGTGATGAGGAAGTGGGATTGCTCCCGGACTTCCCGGATCCGCTGCGCATCGTGCGGCGTGGTGATGGAACCCTCGACCAGGGTCACGTCATAGGGACCCTCGACCACCCGCCGGGTAGCCTCCGCGAAGTTGGCGATTTCGACCGCGTCCGTCACCGCCAGGATCTCATCCTCGCAGTCGAGCAAACTCAGCTGGCAACCGTCGCAGGAAGCGAACTTGAACACAGCAACCTTGGGTCGGACTTTGGCGGTCATATCTCCCTCTGGCAGAACCAATGCTTGATCCGGTCGTAGGCGAAGACCGGGCCGTCCTTGCAGATGAACTCGGGACCGAACTGGCAATGCCCGCAGAATCCGATCGCACATTTCATGTTGCGCTCCATGGTCACGTGAATGCGATCCCCGGTCAGCCCCAGACGACCCAATTCCTCGACCGTATAGCGCATCATGATCTCGGGGCCGCAGATCATGGCCACCGCGTTGGCCGGATCCATCTGAAGCTTCGGGATGCGGGTGGTGACGACGCCGACATGCCCCCGCCATTCCGGGCCGGCCGTGTCGACAGTCACCCCGACCCGGAAATCATCCCGGGCGCGCCATTCATTCAATTCCTCCTGATAGAGCAGATCCTCCGGCGTGCGGGCTCCGACCAGGAGCGCGACCTGCCGGTAGCGATCGCGTTGACTCAATGCCTGGTGGATCGCGGGCCGCAGGGGCGCCAAACCGATGCCGCCCACGACGAAGACCAGGTCCTTGCCAACGGCGTCCTCCATCGGCCAGGCGCTGCCGAAGGGGCCGCGCACACCGACCAGATCGCCGGGCTGCAGATGAGAAAGCGCCGTGGTCACCGTGCCGACGCGGCGAATGGTGTGAACCAGCGTGTCGGGCGTCGAAGCGTCACCACTGATGGAAATTGCGCTTTCGCCGACGCCGAACGCGTAGAGCATGTTGAACTGTCCGGGGCGAAATTCGAATGGCGCGCCGCCATCGGCAGGCTTCAGATCCAGGGTAAAGGTGTCGTGCGTCTCCTCCCGCCGCGCCGTCACCCGAAAGGGAACCGGCTGCATGGCCTCGGTTGTGGGCCCGGTGCAGGCGTTGGCAGCGAAGTTTGTGGCTGCGTCGGTCATCATGAACGGTTTGTAAACCTGCCTGAGAGACGGAACGGATCGCCCGATGCCGCGCCAGCGTCTTGGACTGCGGCGCGCCGCGCCGCTTTGCAGCGCGCACGGCGACTCCAACGGCGAACGTTCTGCAAGGAGCCTGCGGTCGCAAACGGAGCGCGCAATGGATTGCGTCTTCCATTGGAACGCCCAAGGCCAACCAGAGCGATCCCCGCGATTCTGATGTGTTTCCGATGTAACAACACGCGTCTTATGTTCCGGCCTTCGCGCCGCCATTGCCATACAGATCGAGCAATTGGAGGCGCGTCGCCTGCAGGCGATCCGTCATGACCTGGGCGAAGCGTTTCACCATTTCATAGCCCAACCGGGTATCCGTATCGCATTTGGCGCGGAGGCATTTTCCATCCAAAGCGACGACCCGCGTCTGCTCGACCGCGCGGGCATCGAACTGCCAGCGGTAAGGCGGAAAGATCCAGGACCAACCCAGGACATCGCCATCGCCGACGGTCTGGACACTGATTCGTCCGCCATGCGGCGCGGGCAGCTCGATGGCCACTCGTCCCACCCGCACAACATAGAACTCATCCGCCGGCTCGCCCTGCTTGAAAACGAGCTCGTCCGGCTCAACGACCCTGTTCCTGCCGCAGCCGGCCAGCAACTCCAGGTCCGCTTCGGACAGGCCTTCGAAAAAGGGATGTTCCTTCAGGAATCGATCGAGTGAGTAGGTTTCCATGGCTCGGGTTCAGGTTTGGGTTTCGCGGATAGCGTTCACTTCCTCGGTGAGATCGATGCCGACGGGGCACCAGGTGATGCAGCGGCCACAGCCGACGCAACCCGAGGAATCGAATTGATCCAGCCAGCTGGCCAACTTGTGGGTCAACCACTGACGATAGCGGGACTTGGTCGACTGTCTCGCGCCACCGCCATGCATGCGGGTGAAATCCATGGTGAAACAGGAGTCCCAGCGTCGCCACCGTTCAGCGTGATCGCCGGTCAGGTCGGTGACCTCCTCGACCGTCGTGCAAAAGCATGTGGGACAGACCATCGTGCAGTTGGCGCAGGTCAGGCAGCGATCCGCGACATCGTCCCAACGCGGATGCTCCAGATTCTGATACAGCAGTTCCTTGAGCCCCTCCGTTTCCATCTTGCGGCCCATGCTGTCCGCGGTCTGCTGGACGACCTTTTCCGCCGCGGCGAGCTCCGCCGCATCAGCCGCGCGCCGAGCCAGTTGCTCCAATACGCGTCGCCCGCCATCCGTTCCCGCTTCGCAGACGAAATGATGATTGTCGCCGTCGATGATCTCGGTCAGTTGCAGGTCACAGGGCAACTTCACCTTGGGACCG
>CAZFLK010000006.1:0-77253 GCA_964519245.1 uncultured Verrucomicrobiota bacterium | reverse complement strand
GTCGTCATCTCCACCATTGGGGCCGTGCTGGCCGGGGCGGTGTTTGGCGATCACTGCTCGCCGATCAGCGACACGACCATCGTCTCGGCCTTCGCCAGCGGTTGCGACGCCATCGAACATGTGCGCACGCAAATTCCCTATGCCTTGTTGGCGGCGGGTGTTTCCGTTTTGCTGGGCTATGGATTGACGGGCTTGGGCCTCCATCCCCTGGCGGCTTTGGCTCTCGGCGGCGGAGCTTGCTGGGCGGTTATCCGGTTCGGAGGGCGAAGGGGAAGTCGAGTGATCCCGTAGCCGCAGCTTTCAGGCAGCGCCGCGGTTTACAGTCTTCCCTTGCGGCCCAGGATGGGCTGCAGGAGCCGGCGGAAATTCGCCCCCATGATCAGGCGTTTGTCATCATCGGAGATCCCGGCTCCGAGAACCTTGCTCAGTTCCGTGCCGAGGGAACGGGAAGGGGCATGACTGCCGAAGATGACGCGCCCGGCGCCGAGTTCGCGAACCGCCATTTCGACGAAGCCTGCGGTGGGATCGAAACCGGAGGTTTCCGCGAGGATGTTGGGGCGTCCGCGGATGGCGCGAATGCCTTTCTCCCATGCGCCCCCGGCGTGCGCGCAGATGAACTCGATCTCCGGAAAGCGCGCGGCCAGTTGCGCCAGTTCGTCGGGCGTCGACATCGTGGGTCTTGGTTTGCCGCCGGTGATGAACCAGGTGTGCTGCATGATCACGCCCTTCAGTTCGGCGATTCGCTCCACGAGGGGCTCGTAATTCGGATGCGAACAGGGCAGCGACGCCTTGGAGCCGCCCGAGAAATAGACTCCGGTCATCGGCCCGTCGCGCAGCCAGCGATTCAACGCGTCGAGCGACGCCCGCACCTCGTTCGGATTCAATTGGATCATGCCGAGGAGGCGGTCCGGCCAGCGCTTCAATGGCGCTTCGACGGCTTCGGGATGAGTCCGCAGCCAGGCGTCCGTCCCGGCGTCCGTCGTGCCCAATCCCACGTGGGAGAAGTAGCACAGCCTTTCAAAGTGGAACGGCTTCAGGCGGCGCAGTGAATCCTCGATCTCCGAGAGTAATCGTTTTCCATCGGGACCGGGATTTGAATGGGAAGGGGTGAAGTAGGAATCCCAAATCCTCAACTTCTTCAATTCCGCTGGCGGCAGGAAATCGGCATCGGGGTTGTCGGCGCCGTCCTGGGAACGCGCGGTCAGTCCGGTGGCGGCGATGCCTGCGGCCATTCCGGAACGCCTCGCGAATTCTCTCCGGGATATCATCCCGACAGCTTACGCGTTTGGCGGCGCTTGAACAGTCGGAAGCGCGCGCCGGCGACTTGCTTGTTCCGCCGGCGCGGATCATGGTCCCCGGCCATGAAACGCCTTGTTCAGCTGGTCGTGGCCGCCATGGCCGGAGTGACATGCCTGTATCAATCGATCGCGGCTCCGAGTCCCAACATCCTGTTCATCTACACGGACGACCATTCGCACCGGACGATCAGTTGTTACGAGGAGGCCTACGATTGGGTCCGCACGCCGAACATCGACGCGCTGGCAGGGAAGGGCGTTCGTTTTCGGCACGCCTACATTGGCACGTGGTGCATGCCATCCCGCGCCACCTTGCTGACGGGCCGCCAACAGTACGGCGTGGAATCGATGCGGATGGAGGGAAGGTATCCGGGCAGCGAGTATGATCCTGAGCTGTGTCCCTTCTGGCCCAAGGTCTTTCGCGCGAAGGGTTATCAGACGGCCCACATTGGCAAGTGGCACACGGGGACGGACACGGGATACGGCCGCGACTGGGATCATCAGATCGTCTGGAACCGCCCGCGGCATGCCTCCAATGCCGGCAACTACTACAAGGACCAGATGATCGAGGTCAATGGAGCTCCGGCCAAGCTCATCAAGGGCTATTCCACGGACAACTACACGCGGTGGGCCCTGGAGTATTTGCAGGGCAAGGGCCGCAGTCCGGACAAGCCGTGGTACCTGTGGCTTTGCTACGGCGCGGTTCATGGTCCCTTCACCCCGGCCAAACGACATCTGGAGGCCTATCCCGATGCGGAGGTTCCGATTCCCGCCGACATCTATCCGCCGCGCGAGGGCAAGCCCGCCTACCTCCAGCAGCCGGGGCGATGGTTCAAGGGAGAGGATGGGAAACCCCATTTCACCGGGCGGCGTCGGGCCACCGGCGAAGTGACTCCCGGCAGAGGATTGCACGGCAGCGACCTGAACGCCTGGATCCGCCAATATCATCAGGGTGTGCTCGCGCTTGATGAAGCCGTCGGGAAGCTGATCCAGGGCCTCAAGGACAGCGGGCAATACGACAACACCTTGATCGTGTTCACTTCGGACCAGGGTTTCGCCTGGGGGCAACACGGCTTTCGCTCCAAGCTGGCGCCCTACGACGCCACCATCCGCAGTCCCTTGATCTTCAGCATGCCGGCCAAGTTGCCGAGCGGAGAGGTCTGCGGCAGACCGGTCAGCGGTCCGGACCTGATTCCCACCTTCTTCAAGGTTGCCGGCATCGACCTGCCCTGGAAAATGCATGGTCGGGATCTGACGCCCCTGCTGGAGAAGCCGGACCGGACCTGGTCCTTTCCGGCCCTGATGGCGCACACCGGGCGCAGTTACGGCTCGGCCACGGACGTCGTGCCCACGGATCGCGCGACGCTTTCTCCCAGCGGCGTGCCGTGGTGGGTTTCGTTGAGGCTGGGCCGCTACAAGTATATCCGCAACCTGGTCGAGGGAGAGATCGAGGAACTCTATGACCTGGAGAGCGACCCGGAGGAATTGGACAACCTGGCCCTGGTCTCGAAGCACGATCGGACGTTGCAGGCTCTCCGAGAGGCGACGGTCGCCGAATTGCGCAGGACTGACGCGGGCTTTGCGGATCGGTTGCCCAAGGTGGGCACGGCTGCGGCTCGGACGCGTTGAGCGCGCCGAGCATTGCTAATCCACGGAAGCGGTCTGGACGCGCGTTCGGGTGGGGATGCCGTATTCGGGCAGATACTCGGCGTACTTGGTCATGACTGACCGCACGTAGTTTTGGGTGCCGGGAAACTCGATCTGCTGGATGAAACGGTAGCTGTTGGTCTCGGCGGCGCCGTCATTCCATTGCAGGACATTGCGTCGGCCGGCGTTGTATTCCGCCAGGGCGTAGGGGAGGTTGTTGTCGGTGTGCGTGTAGCGTTCGAGCGCCTTGCGGAGATACCAGGCTCCGGCCAAGGTGTTGGACCCGGGGTGAATCAGGTTTTCGTGATGAAACTCCTTGAGTCGTTCGGCCGAGGCCCAGTCCGACGCGGCCCCGGGCATGATCTGCATCAATCCCACCTCGCCCGCCAACCCGCGCGCGTCGGCGTCGAACCGGCTCTCCTGCCAGATGACCGCCTTGATAAGCGCAGGCTGCACACGGTACTTCATCGCCGCCTCGTGCACGAGGGGATCCACCTCCAATTCGCGCCGACTCTCCAGCCACAGCCAGGCGGCGAGGGCGTCGGCCGCAATCAGCAGCATGATGACGATGGCCCATCCGGTCTTCACAGACTTCTCTTAGCCTCATAGGACGGAATCCGCCAGTTCGGTTTTCGAAGACGCCGCAGGTCGCGTAAGACGAACGTCAAACGCTTCATTCCAAATGTTGAACTCTGAACGAAGACTTCCGCGCATGGCGCGCCAATCCCATATCGAAGTCCAGAGTTGGACGTTCAGCGTTCAACGGTCGTTTCTTTTACCGTGATTCTCCTTGAATTTACCGCTCCGCTTCGCGATCCAATCAGCCTCCGAAGTCAACCGAACGATCCTATCCAGAATCATGAAAACCGCCGCTTTTATCGTTGCCGCCTGCCTGGCTCTCGTTTCAACCGCCGCCGCTGCCGATGGCAAGTGGGTTTCGCTCTTCGACGGCAAGAAGATCGAGGAATTTGAAACCAAGGGCGGCTTCGCCACGTATCGCGTCGAGGATGGCTGCATCGTCGGCAAGACGGCCGACGGCTCCAAGAACACCTTTCTCTCCACCCAAAAGGATTACGCGGACTTCGAACTGGAGTTGGAAGTGAAGTGCGACCCGGAGTTGAATTCCGGCATCCAGATCCGCAGCCATGTCTACGAGAAGGCCACGCCGCAGGCCTCCAAGCCCAAGCGCATCCGCGAGCAGGGCGAGGTCTATGGCTATCAATGCGAGATCGCCAAGGGCGACAAAGGCACGTCCGGCAACTTCTGGGATGAGGGCCGCTGGACCAAGTGGCACGCCGAGCTTTCCGATGAGGCGAAGGCCGCCTTCAAGACCGGCGAGTGGAACAAGTATCGCATTCGGGCCAAGGGCAACCACATCCAGTCCTGGGTCAATGGCGTCAAGTGCGCCGACTTCAAGGATGATCTGGACGCCGCGGGCTTCATCGGCCTCCAGGTCCACGGCATCAAAAAGGGAACGGGCCCTTACGAAGTGCGCTGGCGCAACATCCGGATCCGGGAGTTGAAGTAGGTTGTAGGGGCTGCCGGTAACAGCCGCATTTCGCCGATTACGTCGCTCCCATGAGCTTCCGTGTTCGTTGGAGCCTCGCATCCCGTCCGAACAGGAAGCGGGTTTGCAATCTCCCGCCCGCAACAAGGCGGCGCACAGCGCCGCACTCCAAGACGCTGACGCGCAATCGGTGGCCCCGCCCATATACGGACCCGTAGGGTTCTAAGCCTTGGCAGCTTCGGGGCGTCCGCGCTGACAATCAGCGCCAGTTCGCGAATGATGCCCGTCAGATCCACGTCCTGAGGGAGTCCGCGAATCGCGTGATGCCCCCGGGTGTCGCCCGCGCGGCGGGCTCAACCCGGGGCGACTTGGGCTGTCAACGCTTCGCGTTGGGATGCGCCTCGCTACGCGAGTTTCCAGGAGCAATGAATGTCGCTCGACTTGCTTTCCCCATCTCAGCCGACCAGTTCCTTGACCACGTGCCCGTGGATATCCGTGAGTCGGTAGTCGCGGCCCTGGAAGCGGTGGGTGAGTTGTTCGTGGTCGAAGCCGAGTTGGTGGAGGATGGTGGCTTGTAGGTCGTGGACGTGGACGCCCTGGTCGACGACCGAGAAGCCGAGTTCGTCGGTTTGGCCGTGGTGATAGCCGCCCTTCACGCCGCCGCCCGCCATCCACATGGTGAAGCAGTCGGGGTAGTGGTCGCGGCCGAGGACCTTGCTCTTGGCGGTGCGGCCCTCGCGGAAGGGGGTGCGGCCGAATTCCCCGCCCCAGACGATCAAGGTCTCGTCGAGCAGTCCGCGGCGTTTGAGGTCGTTGATCAGGGCGGCGACGGGTTTGTCCATGGTGGCGCATTTCTTCGTAAGGCCGTCGGTGATGCCGGTGTCCGCCCGGGTGCCGTGATAATCCCAGCCCCAGTCGAAGAGTTGCACGAAGCGCACGCCGGACTCGACGAGGCGGCGGGCGAGCAGGCAGTTGTTGGCGAGGCTGGAACCGCCGGGCTGCGCGCCGTATTCCTCGAGGATCCTTTTGGGCTCCTGTGAGATGTCCATGACCTCCGGCACCGCGGTTTGCATGCGGAAGGCGAGTTCGTATTGGGAAATGCGGGTCAGGGTCTCGGGGTGGCCCAGTTCCCTGGCCTGCATCTCATTGAGGTCGCGCAGGGCGTCGAGGCTGGCGCGGCGCAGGTCGCGGTTCATGCCGGCCGGGTCGGAGGAGTAGAGCACGGGGTCGCCCTTGGAGCGGCATTGCACGCCCTGGTAGACGCTGGGCAGAAAGCCGGAGCCGAAGGAGTTCTTGCCGCCGTTGGGTTGCACGCCGCTGGAGATCAGCACGACGAAGCCGGGCAGGTCCTCGTTCTCGGAGCCGAGACCATAGGTCACCCAGGAGCCCATCGAGGGACGGCCCGAGCGAGGCGAACCCGTGTAGATCAACAACTCCGCGGGCGCGTGGTTGAATTGGTCGGTGTGCAGCGAATTGACGACGCACATGTCATCCGCGATGCCATGAAAGTTTGGAATGGCGTCGGACATCCAGGTCCCGTGCTTGCCGTATTGTCCCCACTTGCGGGGTGAGCCCATGAGTTTGGGCACGCCGGTGGTGAAGGCGAAGCGGCGGCCCTTCAGGAAGCTGTCCGGGCAATCCTGGCTGTCGCGTTTCACCAGTTCGGGTTTGTAATCGAACATGTCCAGGTTCGGCGGCGAACCGGTCATGTGCAGGTAGATCACGCGCTTGGCCTTGGCGGCAAACTGCGGTTGCTTCGGCGCCAGCGGATTGGCGACCCGGGTTTTCGCGGCCGAGGCTTCCCGGGACATCAGGCTGGCCAGGGCCATGCCGCCGATGCCCGCGGTGGATTCGCGCAGAAAATGCCGGCGGGTTTGGAGTTGGATTCGTTCTATGCGGGGGTCCATGGGGAAAGGAGAGTGGGAGAGTGGGAGTGTGGGAGTGTGGGAGTGTGGCGGGCTCAGGTGGCCAGGCGTTGGAGGGTAAGGAACAGGGTTGCTCCGATGGCTGCCAAGGCGCTTCCCAACATTCATGCTTTCTGCTTCACGGATTTGATCAAACCCTGGAGGGCGGCAAAAGTTTGATTCAATCTCGTCTGTAGTTTCTCGAACAATTCTGAGTTCAGGTATTTCAGATCGTAGGCCAGCAGCGTTGCGTAATCGACTTCTTTCAATGAGCCCAATGAGATGTAAAAAAACCGGAGGAAGTCCTTGTCTGTTTCACGACCCGAACCTTCTGCGATATTCGCTGCGACGCTGAACGAAGCGCGCCGGATCTGACTGCTCAGTCCATAGGTCTCTTCACGAGGAAAGGTTCGTGTCAATTCGTACATTCTCAATGTCACTTCATGCGCCCGCTGCCAGGCGACGATGTTTCGATAATTCCGTTGCCCCTTCATCCTGTCTCCTCTTGTTGTTACGCATTTTATTCATACCCTCATACGCCAAATCTTCATCGCTTCAAAAAGACCTCATCAAGGTTGAGCAAGACATTCGCCACGACCGTCCAGGCGGCGAGATCGACGGTGTTCATGTTCTCAGGCAACGGTCCGAGCGGCTCCTCCGCCATCATTTTGGCCTGCGCGGGTTCCTTGGCGAAGCGTTCGCGCGACGTTTCGAACAACGCTGTCAGGCGTTCGATTTCGCCGTCGCGCGGTTCGCGGATCAGGGTGTTTCGGAGTCCGAAGCGCGCGCGTTCAGTGGTTGAGTCCGAGGCCTTGACCATTCGGCGCGCCAGGGCCTGCGCGGCCTCGATGTAGACGGGGTCGTTCAAGGTGACCAAGGCCTGGAGCGGGGTGTTGGTCCGCGAGCGCCGCACGGTGCAGACCTCCCGATTGGGCGCGTCGAAGGTCGCCATCGAGGGGTAGGGGCTGGAACGTCGCCAGTTCGTGTAGATGCCGCGGCGGTAGCGGTCCTCGCCCGTGCTGGTCTTCCAGTCGGTGGCGGAACCGAAGGCGGCCTTGAGGCCGAGCTGAGGTTGGGGCGGCCTTGCCGGGCTGCCGCCCAGCTTGCGGCTGAGCAACCCGCTGACGGCGAGGGCCTGGTCGCGGACCATCTCGGCGGAGATGCGAAAGCGCGGGCCGCGCGCCAGCAGTCGGTTGAACGGATCGGCCTCCAGCAGGGCGTCGGTTACCTGGGACGACTGCCGGTAGGCGGCCGAGGTCGCCAGCAACTTGAGGAAACGTTTCAGGTTCCAACCGCCGTCGCGCAACTCGACCGCCAGCCAGTCGAGCAGCCGCGGATGCGAGGGCAGCTCTCCCTGGCTGCCGAATTCCTCGCTGGTCTCCACGATGCCTGTCCCGAAGATCTGCTCCCAATGCCGGTTGGCGATGACGCGGGGCGTGAGCGGGTTGTTTTCGTGCACCAGCCACCGGGCCAGCGCGAGACGGTCGATGGGGCCCTCCTCCGGCAATTCGTGGAAGGCCTTCGGTGTGCCTGCCCGGACGACCTGCGCGGTGTTCTTGAAATTGCCGCGCACTTGGACGCGGGTTTCGCGGCGTTTGTCGGAGGGCATTTCGCGAAGCACGGGAACGGTGGTGTAAGGCTTGGCGGAGGCCAGTTGCTTTTCCAGCTTGGCCAGCTCATGGGTCGCCGGGTCTTGCTCCGCCAGGATCCCCCGGAAATAGTCCGCCAGCCGTTTCTCCTGCCGCACATTCCGGCTTTGGGAGCGGACAATCTCGCGGATATCCGCCGGCATCCGCGCCCAGGTCGAGACATCCTTGTCGGAGGTTGAGGAAACCGCCAGGTGGGTGACCAGATGCCTGGCATACTTTGAAGCCTGGTTCAGCCGTAGGGTCAGGACGCCCGTGTCGGTGGCCAACGGCGTCTTGAGAATCAACGACAACGTGTGCGGCTTGCCGGTTTGGCCCGCGATGGCCCAGCCCTTCGACTTGTCCAGTTTGTCGGCGATGACGCTGGCGGCGGGAAAGCCGGACTGTTCGTAATCCGCGAAAGCGGCGCCGAAATCGAGCGTCACGGCTCCGGACATCGCAAATTCCCTCATCTTGCCCGGGTCGCCCTTGGGGGTCTTTTCGAACACGACGGCCCGATTCTCATCGAGCAGTTTGACGCGGTAGTCCTTGAGGCGGTCCATGATCGCCTTGCCGCCGTCGGTCCGGTTCCAGACGACGATCTTGTCGATGGGCAGCGTCTTGCCGAGATCGATCTCGAACCAGGGATCCTTTTGCTGGGCCGTGTGACTGACGGAGCGTTTGTTGTAGTCGCCGTCGGTGTTGCCGTCATTGGCCCGGCTGGCGGCGGCGTCATTGTATTGCGAGCTGTGCGAGGCCTTGCCCTTGAGCGCGACATTCTCTCCGGAGCTGAAGGCCTGCACTTCGGCGAGCTGCAGGAATCTTCGGGCGCCCGGGACTTCCACCCGGATATAACGTCCCTTGCGCGCTTGCAATCCACTGGGTTGCCAGAGCGCGGTCGCCTGGGACAGGACGAAGTTGTCCGTCTGATCTGCGGGGATCTCAAGGCGCAATCCGGTGAGGGCGCCTTTCCCTGTCGGGAAGCGCAGGGTGTAGAAATCGGTGTCGGACTTCTCGCCCGTGGCGGTGATCGAGCCGTCGTTCGCGACCTGCAGTTCCATGGCGCGCCCTTTGGCTGTCAGCGGTTTCAGGCGGGTCCACTCGGGCTCCCGGTTCAGGGTCGCGAGCAGTTTCTCGCGGGCGGCGACGCGCTCCGGCGTGTCGGTCGCCAACCGTGTCTTGAGCGACGCGATTTGCTCGCGCCAGCGGGCCTTGTCCGCCTCCTGTTTTTCGCTCCAGATTGACAGCAGGGGGCGTTCATCCTTTTTGTCCGTGTCCTCGGTCTGGTTCAGGATGGCGAACATCTGGAAGTATTCCTCCTGCGAGATGGGGTCGTATTTGTGGGTGTGGCATTGGGCGCAGGCCATGGTCGTTCCCATCCAGACCGCCATGGTGGTGTTGACGCGATCGACGACGGCGACGTTTCGGAACTCCTCGTCATCGGTGCCGCCCTCGCTGTTGGTCAGCGTGTTCCGGTGAAAGGCGGTGGCGATGAGTTGTTCGTCGGTGGGGTTCTCCAACAGATCGCCGGCGATCTGTTCCAGGGTGAATTGGTCGAACGGCTTGTTGTCATTGAGCGATCGGACGACGTAGTCGCGGTAGGCCCAGATGGTGCGCGGCGGGTCGTCCGCGTAACCGGCGGAATCCGCGTAGCGCGCGAGATCAAGCCAGACCCGGGCCCAACGTTCGCCAAAGGCGTCCTTGGCCAACAGCCGGTCCACATAGCGTTCGTAGGCATTGGGGTGGGAGTCGTTCACAAAGCTTGAGGCTTCCTGCCAGTTCGGCGGCAAACCGGTGAGGTCGATCGCCGCCCGGCGCGCCAGGGTCCAACGATCCGCCTCTGCCGAGGGCTTGAGTCCCTCGCGCTCGAGGCGGGCCAGAATGAAGTAGTCGATTTCATTGCGCGGCCAGTCGGATTGCTTGACGACGGGAATTTCCGGCCGGACGGGTTTCTGGTAGGACCAGTGTCCCTGATACTCGGCGCCTTGCTCGATCCATTGGCGCAGCAGGGCGACCTCGTCGGAGTTGAAGCGACTGCCCTTCCCCTTGGGCGGCATGAGATCGTCCTCGTCGTTCGTGGTGATCCTGCGCATCAACTCGCTCTTGTCCGGGGCGCCGGGAACGATCGCCGCGTAGCCGCCGAGATCCGAAGTGGCGCCATCGAACGTGTCGACGCGCAATCCGGCCTCGCGGGTCTCGGCGTCCGGTCCGTGACAGGCGGCGCAGCGATTGGACAACAGCGGACGGATCTGGGTGTTGAAATCGATGCGCTCGGCTCCGAAAGCTGCGTTGAGCGAGAGCAACAGCGTTGCGGCTCCGATCCGGAACCGGCGGGATCGGCGTCTGATTCGTTCAGGGCAAAACATGGGTCTGGTTTGATGGACGTCCGGCAGGCGCGCGAAAATCATCTGAACTTCGGGGCAATGCCGGCAAAGAGCCACTCAAGACGCGCGGAAGCCGGTTTTCCAGCAAAAGTTGTCCCAGATTGCAAGTTGCATGTCCTGCTTTGGCCTTGCAAACGCGTTGAATTTGTGAGGGACTTCTGCGTTCTGAACCTCAAATTTAAGTAACCATGCTCTTCTGGCTGATAGGAATATTGTTGATGGGCGGTTTGGCCGCCGCTGGCCGTCTGGTCGGCGCCACCCGAACCGCAATCGTCATGGTGGGTCTGTGGATCAGCCAGTCCGCGGCCTTTGCGCTGGATGCGCGGCTGATGGAATGGATGCTGAACAAGGAAGGCAAGCTCGCCAATCCCATGCTCAACTGGATTCTGCCCGCCGTGGTCATTTATGCGGGTTTTGCGGTGGTTTTCATCATCATTTCGCAGGTCGCCTACACGAAGATCCTGGTTCACTACAAGTATCATGTGCCGGACGAGCGGCGGGTTTCCTGGGAGCGGATGGATCGCGGCGTCGGCATTCCGGTGGGAGTGGCGTTGGGGGCGACCCTGATGATCCAGTTGGGCATCTTGATCCACGCGGCCGGATACTGGACGGTGCAATTGACTTCCTCCACGGCCGAGAACAATGGAACCATGGTCAAGATCTTCACCCCGCTCAAGAAGGCCCTGCATGGTTCCGGATTGGAGAAGATGGTTCTCAGCCAGGATCCCTGTCCGGACATGTTCTATGACATGGCGGATGTGGCCGGCATTGTGTTCAACAATCCCTCGGTCACGGGTCGCCTGGCGGTCTATCCCGGCACGCTGACCATCGCGGAAATGGACGCCTTCAAAGCGGTTTCCGAAACCAGCCAGCTTGTCGATGCGTTCACCGGCAAGGGCAATATTGAGATGGCGCTGATGACGGAGTCGGTCGCCAACGGCATTTTTTACAATCCCGCGATGCGGGAGACCTTGTTCGGCATCGATTGGGCGGATTTGAAGGTTTTCCTGGAAACCGGATCGTCCCCGAAGTACGAGGGCGAGAAGATTCTCGGCAAGCGGCGGCTCTACGTTACCCAGACACGGGTGAACGTCAAAGACCAGTATGCCGATGACGACGAGAACGCGATTCCGAAGCTGGCCCGCATCCGTCAGCAGTTTCCGTTCGTGGTGAAGGAGTTGCAGTTGCTTGCAGGCGGGGACAAGACCGTCATGTTGAAGGGGCGGATCACGACTGTTGGCGGCCTACGGTCGCTGGTGGAGGGCAAGCCGTTGACGGCGCAGCCGAAGAAGATTCCGGAGGAGCCGGTAGTGGTCGCCACCGGAACCTGGGACGGCGCGGAACCGAATTATACGATCACTTGGGGCGGGGATAACGGGGGCGGAGCCTGCCGCTTCAATCGGGAAGGTCACTTGGTGGTCCCCTTGGGCGACGGGATGCTCGTCTTCCGACAGTAAGCGGAGCGCGGGCGCCCCGCGCGGTGGGGTTCGAGCGGTCGATTACTGTTTCGCGGGGAAGGAGACCCGCTCAACCTGTGATGTGCTGTGAATGCTGGGAGGATCGAAAAGTCCGGTTGGAGCGGTGCGGGCCACATGTTCGACCTCGTTTCCAAGCGTTTTCAGTATTTCCGAACCCGTGGTTCCAGCGTCCGAATTCCTGGCGGCAACTGGCAGGATTGCCGGCGCCGGATCGGCTTGGGGGGAAACAGGATCAGGGGTGGCGATAGAGCCGGGCGAGCCGCTGGAGGATAATCTTGGCGCGCCTTGGAGGACGTCCTCTGACGCCGCCGGCCGGGTCAATTGTACGCCGGCGATGATGAGGCTGCCGGCAATGACGCCGTAGGCGCCGAGCATGACCGGGCTGGTGTCGATGCCGGGAAGCAGGCGTTGCCACCAGGATGTCGCGGGCCGTGCGTCCTCTGCCTCGATGCGCGCGATCACGGTCGCCGAAAAATCCTCGAAGTAGCCCGGAGGCGGGACCTCATGTCGCTTGAGCTCCAGCAGTTTGCGGAGCTTCTCGAAATCCATGTCTTCCTGTTCGTCTTTCATCTTGCTCACTTCAAATAATCTGAGAGGTAGGCCTGCAACTGTTGGCGGGCGTAGAACAATCTCGACCGCACGGTCCCGGTGTTGCATTTCACGATTTTTCCGATTTCTTCGTGCGACATGCCCTGGATGTCATGCAACGTGACGACCAATCTATGGCTTTCTGACAGGCGCTGCATGGCCTCGTTCAATTTTTCCTGCAACTCGGTCAGGTTGGCGTCCCGGCGGGGGGTCTTGTCCGAGACGAGGGAGACCAACTCGGGGTTGTTCTCCACGTTGGAATCCATGTCATTCAGACTCAGGTTGATCCTTCGGTTCCGCTTCTTCAGGAAGTTGATGGTGCGATTGACGGCAATCCGGTAAATCCACGTGTAGAAACTGGATTGGCCTTTGAAGGAATCGAGGGAGCGGTAGGCCTTGATGAAGGCTTCCTGGGTGAGGTCGTGGGCGTCCTCGTGATTCGAGGTCATGTTGTAGAGCGTCGCGTAGATGCGCTCCTGGTAGAGCCGGATCAGCTCGTCGTAGGCCGCGAGATCTCCCTTGCGGACGCGCTCCACCAGCTCGGCCGTCCTCGCCCTTTCCTCCGCGCGCTCCTGCTCCGTGGGCTTGTCGACACCGGCGGCCTTGGAAGTCTCCTTCTGTGCCGCTCCGCTCATCGTCCCTTGACCCCGACGTGGTTCGACTGCCGTTCCAGGAAATCTGTCAGGTGTCCCAATGCCGCGCGTCCGGCGCCGCGGGGAGCGTCCTCCAATCGCCGTCGGGCCTGGTTGAGGTGCTCGGTGATGGCCTGTTTCGATTCGGCCAAGGCGTCATGCTGCTCCAGCAACTCGAGGACGCGCGGGTGATTCTCAGGACGCCAATTCTCGATGGCGGTCCGGAGTTCGTTTCGATCGGCTTCATTGGCGCGCTCCACCGTCACCAGGATGGGCAGGGTCAGCTTGCCGCTGGCGAGGTCGGTGCCCAGGGACTTCCCGACGATGTCCTCCGAACCGTAGAGATCCAGGCAGTCGTCATAGACCTGGTAGGCCGTGCCGAGCGCCATCCCGAAATCGCGGAGGGCCTTGCGTCCCAGTTCATTGGCGCCGCTGAGGTGGGCGCCCAGATCGCAGGAGAGGGCGAAGAACTCGGCGGTCTTCATGGCGAGGAGTTTGAAATATTCCTCGCGCCCCATGTCGAACTTCAGTGTTCGGTGGGTCTGCAGGATCTCGCCGGAGCAGACGGTCTTGGCGCCCGAAGCGACAGCCCGGCAGATCTCGGGCGTCGGAAAACCCGCCGCCAGCTTGAGCGCATGTGCGAACAGGGTGTCGCCGAGCAGGACGGGAATGTGTCGCCCCCAGTTGGCGGCCAGGGTGGGTCGCTGACGACGCATCTCGGCCAGGTCCATCACGTCGTCATGGACCAGCGTCGCCAGGTGGACCATCTCGATGATCGCGGCCACCGTGACATGCTCGTCTCGCACCTCGCCCGCCGAGGACGCGCTCAAGGACACCAGCGCGGGACGCAGTTGCTTGCCCTGGTTGGTCAGGGCGTAGTGGGCGTACTCGGCAATCTCGGCGTCAAACTCGTCCACTTGGGCCACCAACCGGGCCGAGACGGAATTCAGAAACGGCTCAACAGGTTCAACAATGGCCCGCCAGTCCAGCGCCGGCTTGATCGCGGCGCCGGGCTCGGGGGCGGTCGTGTTTTTGGATTCGACTGAAAACATGTAGGTTAATTGCCCGGGATACTAAGCCAACCCGGCTCAAACGCAAGAAACGGAATCGGGAGCCTGCCGCGCGCGTTCCCGTCATTCGATAAGGCTTGACGCCGCCTTGCGTATCCGGTTTGCATTTTGTCCATATGAATAAAAATTTCCTCGTTTTGGCGCTGGTTGCGTTCATCGCCTCATTCTCGACCGGTTGCGTCAAGACCCAGACCGGCGACATGAAGGCCGGTTGGCCGTTGAAGAAGGACAAGATCACCAGCCGTTATGAGCGTCCGGCCTCGGTTGTCTTCCCGGCCGCCCGCGAAGCGTTGGCCATGTATGGCGCGTTGACCGGCGACGACAGCATCAAGTCGGTGATCGAGGCCAAGATCGATCAGAGCAATGTCTGGGTCAAGATCGTGGAGGAGGAGCCCAACCTCACGACCGTGATCACGCAGGTGCGCACGCGCCGGGGCGGCACGGACATCGAGCTTGCGGCCGAAATCGACAAGCAGATCGCCCTGCGCCTCCCGCGCTGAACCGACAACATCTTTTCCGAACGCCGCCCCGCCTTCCGGTCGGGCGGCGTTTTTGTTTCCGCGCGGCTTGGAGCGTGGTCCAACGTCCGGGTGGCGCGCGGCGGTTTGTTTGGAGCGGGCCGTCGGGGCGATGGGCAGTCCAATGGCGCGGGGTGAGGCTATTGGCGCAGGGCGTGAATCGGAATGGCCGCGCTGCGCGAAGGGGCTTGCAGCGCCTCCGACAACCCGGCGGCCCCTTTGGCTCCCTTGATCCTGGTCTTGAATCTGTCGGGCCGGCTGCGCACTATCCGCAGTTCTCAAACGCCCATCTTCGTCAAACTGACCCAATATGCTCAAATTCAGAACTGCCTCATTACTCGCCGCGTTGGCTGCTTTGCTGGTTGCGGGGACCGCCGCGAATGCGGAAACGTCCAAGCCCAACATCATCGTCATCATGGCCGATGACATGGGTTTCGGCGATTTGTCGTGCTATGGAACGAAGAGCTTTGAAACGCCCAACATCGACCGACTCGCTGCGGAAGGCCTGCGATTCACCAGCGGTTACTGTTCGGCGTCGACTTGCACGCCGACGCGTTACTCCTTCCTGACCGGGACCTATGCCTTTCGCGGCAAGAACACCGGCATCGCGCCGCCCAACAGCCCGGCCATCATCCAGCCGGGAACGATGACCTTGCCGTCGCTGTTGAAGAAGGCGGGTTACAGCACGGCGGTCGTCGGCAAATGGCACCTGGGTCTGGGCGGCGCCGAGGGGCCGGATTGGAACGGCGAGTTGAAACCCGGCCCGCGGGAGATTGGCTTCGATTACAATTTCCTGTTGCCGACCACCAACGACCGGGTGCCGCAGGTCTATGTGGAGAATCACCGGGTGCTGAATCTGGATCCCAAGGATCCGCTGTGGGTCGGGAGGAAGAAGCCCTCAGAAGATCACAAGACCGGCGTCACGCACCGGCACATGCTGAAGATGGACTGGACACACGGCCACAATTCAACCATCCACAACGGCATCAGCCGAATCGGTTTCTACACGGGCGGGTATGCCGCGAGGTTTCGTGATGAAGACCTGGCCGACGAATGGGTGAAACGCTCCGTTCGCTGGATGGAAGTCAACCGGCGCGAGCCGTTCTTCCTGTTCTTCAGCTCCCATGACCTGCACGTTCCGCGCATTCCGCACGAACGCTTCCAGGGCGTCACCGGTCTGGGGTATCGCGCCGACAGCATTGTGCAGTTGGATTGGTGCGTCGGCGAGCTCATGACGGCCGTCGATCGGCTTGGTCTCGCGGAGGACACGCTTTTTGTCTTCTGCTCGGACAATGGACCGGTCATGGACGACGGTTACGCCGATGAAGCCTTGGAGAAACTTGGCAGCCATCGCGCGGGCGGACCCTACACCGGCGGCAAGTACAGTGTGTTCGAGGGCGGCACGCGCACGCCCTTCATCACCCGCTGGAAAGGGCGCATCCAGCCGGGCGTCTCGGACGAGGTCGTCTGCACCATCGACATGGCCGCCAGTTTTGCCGCCATGACCGGGGTCAAGCTGCCGAAGGACGGTTGCCTCGACAGCTTCAATGTTCTCGGCGCGCTGCTCGGCGAAGCGGGAGCCGGGGGTCGGGAGCATCTCGTGCAACAGGACAACGGCCGGGGAGGCAACTACGGCTTCCGGGTCGGGGATTGGAAACTGCAGCGCTGCGATTCCAAGCGCGCGCGCAATGTGGTGGTGGAGAAGCAGCTGGAGAACACGCCCGTGCCGCGTTTCCAGCTCTTCAATCTCAAGGATGATCCGGCGGAGAAGAAGAACGTGATTGCCGATCATCCCAAGGTCGCCGAGGAGCTGAAGGCGAGGTTGGCCGGGATCATTGAGAGCGGCCGGAGCCGGAAGTAGGGGATTTCCTGCGCGATCGGGCGGCGGCTGATCGGGCCTCGTCTCAAATCAACCCGGAATCCTGAAGCCAGTCGACGCACTCCTGCCCGTGGGTCATGGCGATGAGATGGCCCGCCGCGGGAAGGACCTTGTCCACGTCGTCCGGAAGCGGCACGACGAGGTCGCGTCCGCCGTGGATGCGCGCCGGTCGATCGGCATTGCGATCCAACCCGTTCCAGCGAAAGACGGCGAGACACATGGCGCGCACGAAATCGGGGTCGACTTCCTGGAACATGTGGGCCAGATCACCGGGGACGCTTCCGGAGACGCGTCGCAGAAATTCGAAGGGGGTCAGGTCCGCCAGGGGATGGAAGATCTGCAGAAGCGCGTTGATTTCTTGCGGGTGGCGGACGCCTCCGACCAGAATCAGCTTTCGTGGTCGAATCAGGCGGGTGATCTCACAGGCGATCATGCCGCCGAGCGATGAGCCGATGAGAGTCGCGCCATCGGCAATGCCATTCTCCTCGACCACCCGTTGCGCGACTTCGTGCAATTCGGTCTCTCCCCGATAGTCCGGCCAATTGAGAAACACGGACTCCGGTATTGTGCGCCAAGGGCCGGAATACATGCCGCCATCCGCGCCCATGCCCGGGAGAAAGAAGTTCATCGTGTTGTTGGCGGAGCTTTCCGGTTCAGGGGTTCTGTGCGAGCGCGGCGAGTTGCGCCCAAAGGCGGTGGGTTTCGCCGAGGGCCTCGTAGTAATGCCGCCTTTCCTTGGATAGGTCGAGGCGAGCGGTTTCCCACTCATCCCGACGGGTTTCGCCGGCTTCATACAAGGCGCGTTGTCGGGCAACGATTCGCTCGTGATGCGGCAGGATCTCGTCGCGGATATGCTTCTGTCGTTTCAGCGTGGTCTCGAGATCCGCGAGTATCCGTCGATAGGTCAGTCTGGCTTGTTGACGAAGCGTGCGCGCCGTTTGCCGGGCGGCTTCGGCGTCGGCCTCGAAGGCGCGCGCGGCGGCGCGCTTGTTGTCGAACAAGGGAACGGAAAAGCTGAGGTTGACATCGGCGCCGCTTTTTCGGGCGGAACGGTCGCGGCGGTGCAGTAGGTTGAGGTTCAGTGCGGGGATTCGAGACGCGATCTGCTGGCGGGCGCGCAGTTCGGCGGTGATCGCGGCCTGGTCGGCGGCGCGTGCGGCGGGAAGAACATTCAGGTTTGCCACGATTGTGCGGATGCTTTCCAGGGCGAGATCAGCCGCCAGGTCGCCTTGGACGGAGTCGATTTCCCGGTCTGGCTGCCCCATGGCTGTCGCCAGCGCCTGGAGAGCCAGGGCGCGTTGCGCGAGGGCTTCCTCGTGGGCCAGCTGTTCGTGATCCAACGCCGCGTGAGCCAGTTCGCCGGCTTCCATAGTGGAGTCGCCAGCTTCCGCCCTGGCGCGAGCGAGCCGAAGGCGCGATCGGAGAATCTCGATTCGTTCGGCGAACAACAGTTCACTTGCTTGGGCGAACAGGGCTGTCGCGAAGGCTCCGCGCACGCGTTGATGCAACTGGAGTCGCTCAGCGTCGGCCAGGAAAGCGGTTCGCTTGCGTTCGGCCCTGGCGGCTTCGCGATCAAGTTTCCGCTCGCTTCCGACGGGTATGGATTGGGAGAGGCCGGTGAGAACCTCGCCGTTGCGTCCGCCCCTGAATCCCTCCGTTCCCACGACGATTCGCGGGTTGGGCGGCAATCCGGCGGCCCGGGCGCGCTGTTCAGCCGCCGTTTGCTTTGCCTTGGCGGCCTGCAGCGAGGGGCTTCTCCCTTCTGCGATTCGCAGGACGCTTTCCAAGTTGAGCGCCGGGCGGTTGGTTGGGGCGGCCTGAAGGGCCGGCGTCGCCAGCGCGCAAGCGAGCGCGAGGATTCCGCGGGAAGCTTTCGTGATGCTGAAGCCTTCTGGTTGGATGCGACGTCCCGCGGGCGAGGGGCCCGGCGGTGCAAGTTCGTGGTTTCGATCTTTCTTCATCGGGGTTGATCCGTGGTTGTGGAGTCCTGAGGTTTCACCGGCGCTCCAAAACGCAGGTAGAGCGCGGGCACAATGACCATGTTGAGCAGCATGGAACTGGAGAGGCCGTAGAGGATCACGATGGCCATGGGCGTCTCGATTTCTTTGCCCGGTTGTCCGCCGCCGAGCGCGAGGGGAATCAACGCGAGTCCGGTGCCCAGCGCGGTCATGAGAATGGGCGCCAGGCGTTCGATCGCGCCGCGCCTCACGGCTTCATAAAGATCCGTGACGCCCTCCTCCTCCTGCAGATGTCGAAAATGGGAAACGAGCATGATGCCGTTGCGGGTGGCGATGCCGAACACGGTGATGAAACCGATCAGGGAGGCGACGCTCAACACGCCGCCCGAGAACCAGACGCCGGCGACCCCGCCGATCAGGGCCAGCGGCAGATTCAACATCACCAACGCCGCGTCGCGCGCGCTGCCGAATGCGATGTGCAGCAGGAACCCTATCCCGATCACCACGCCCACGCCGAGCCATCCAATGGCGCGCGTCGCGCGGGCGGCGCTCTCAAACTGCCCGCCGAACTCCACGCGATAGCCGGGGCTTGCCGTCATGATGGGGTCGATCCGTTGACGGCAGTCGTTCACGAGGGAGGTGACATCGCGGCCGGCGACATTGCAGGATACCACGATCTTGCGCTCGACCTGCTCCCGGCTGACGCGATTGGGGCCGGTGAAGCGCTCGATCCGGGCGACTTCCCGCAGCGGAATCCGCGCGCCCGGCGGTGTGGCCACCAGCAGATCGCCGAGGGTTTCAATCCGCCAATCCTGGTCGCGCTTGAGTCGGACGATGAGGTCGAAGGTGTTCTGGCCCTGGATGACCTCGGTGGCCTTTTCGCCTTGCACCGCCGCGTTCAAATGACGGCCCACCATGTCCATGGTCAGGCCGTGCCGCGCCATCGCGTCACGGAGAAACCGCACGCGGAGGGTCGGGACATCGCGTTGCTGCTCGAGGACCAGGTCCGCCACGCCGTTCACGTCCTCCATGGCGGCCCTGACTTGCTCGCCGAGTTCGCGGAGTTCGTAGAGGTCCGGCCCGAACAACTTGACCGCCACGCTGGCGCGCGTGCCGGAAAGCATGTGGTCGATGCGGTGGGAGATGGGCTGGCCGATCTCCACGTTGACTCCGGGCAGGGCGGCGAAGTCCTCGCGCAGCGCAGCGAGAAGCTCGTCCTTGCCCCGCTCCCTCATGACCAGTCGCGCCTCGATCTCGGATGATTCCACGCCCATGACATGCTCGTCCTTCTCCGCGCGCCCCGTCCGGCGACCGAAGGAGACAATCTCGGGATGCTGCAGCAGAATCCGGTCGACCTGCTTGCCGATGGCGTTCGATTCCTCGAGCGATGTGCCGGGCAGGGTAACGACGCCGATGGTCAGACTGCCCTCGTTGAAAGGCGGCAGGAAGGCCCTGCCGAACAACGTCATCTGAAAGATCGCGAGGATCAGCAGCGCCAGCGTGGGGCCGGCGACCCACCACGGGCGGCGCAGGATGGTCGGGAGAATTCGAGCGTACGCGCGCTTCAAGACGCCAGCGAGCCGGGCTTCCTGCTCGCGCTGCACGGCCTTGCTTGACGGCAGGAGGAAGTAGCAAAGCACCGGGGTCACGGTCATCGCCACGGCGAGCGAGGCCAACAGGGAAACGACGTAGGCCAGTCCCAGGGGCGCCAGCAGTCTTCCCTCCACGCCCGAGAGGAAGAACACCGGAACAAAGACCAGGACAATAATGATGGTGGCGAAAGTAATGCTTCGGCGGATCTCAATGCTCGCGTCAAGGACGACCGAGAAGGCGGAAGCTTGTTGCTCCGGCGGCAGATGGTGATTCTCCCGAAGCCGTCGAAAGACGTTCTCGACGTCGATGATCGCGTCGTCGACCAGCGCGCCGATGGCGATGGCCATGCCGCCGAGCGTCATCGTGTTCACGGAGATCTCGAGCCAATCCAGGGTCAGTAATGCGGCGACGAGCGACAGCGGGATGGCGGTCAGGGTGATCAGGGTCGCGCGCAGGTTTCCCAGGAAAAGAAGGACCACCAGCACGACCAGAACGGCGCCGTCACGGAGCGCATGCAGGACATTTGCCACAGCCACTTCGATGAAGTCGGCCTGGCGGAAGATCTTGCGATCGAGGCGCATTCCCTCCGGCAGGGCCGCCTCGAGTTCATCGAGCACGACGTCCAATCGGCGGGTCAGTTCCAGGCTGTTCGCCTGGGGTTGCTTCTGAATCCCCAGAATGATGGCCTCCTCGCCATTCACGGAGGCGACTCCACGGGGCGGGGCGGGGCCGATACGGACCTCCGCGAGGTCGCTTACGAGCACAGGCGTCCCCTTGCGCGAGGCGACCACGATGGCGGCGATGTCCTCGGTTGTGCGGATCCGGCCCTCGCCGGTGACGAGCCACTCGGATCCGCCTTGGTTCAATACGCCGGCGGAAACGTTGCGATTGGCGGCGCCGACCGCGGTCAAGACCTCATCAAGGGTGACATCGAAAGCCTGCAAGGCTTCGGGCCGCGCCACGATCTGGAACTGTTGGCGACCGCCGCCCAGCGCAATGACCTGCGACACTCCCGGCTCGGAAAGGAGCCTTCGACGCAGCGCCGTATTCGCATGGGTCAGTGTTTCCATGGGGGAATGTTGGTTTGACGAGAGCCCGACAAACATCACGTCGCCCATGATGGAGGTGACCGGGGCGAGGATGGGTTCATCGATCTCGTCCGGGAGGTTGGGCGTCACCAGGTCCAACTTCTCTTTCACGATTTGCCGGGCGGTCCGGATATCCGTGCCCCAGTCGAATTCGACGTAGACAATCGAAATGCCAACGGCCGTGTCCGAGCGCACTCGGCGGACCCCGGCGGCGCCGTTGAGCGAGGACTCAATGGGGAAGGTCGCCTGTTGCTCAAGATCCACCGGGGCCATGCCGTGCGCCTCGGTCACGACGGTCACGGTCGGGGCGCTGAGATCGGGGAAGACATCAATGGGCAGTCGCGTGGAGACCAGGGCGCCATACGCGATCAACAGCAGTGCGCTGATGAGGACCAGCGCGCGATTGCGCATCGAGAATCTGATGAGTGAATCCATGAGGCGCTCCGTTCAGTGGTGGTGGCCGTGAGGGATCGCGCCGCCGCCGAGCGCCGCCAGGCGCACCGCGTAGGCGCCCTCCACGACGATGCGCTCGCCCTCCGTCACGCCCCGGACGATCTCGATCCAGTTGCCGGACCGGACGCCGGTGCGGACGCTTCGCTTGACAAACATCTCGCCCGAGACCTGTGCGTAGACGGCCTGACGCCCGTCTTCCTCAATCAGCGCCGACTCCGGAACGGCGACCGCGTTCCTTGATTCTCCATGGCTGATCTCCAGCGTCACGCGCTGACCGATCCGCAGCCTTCCCTCCGGGTTGGCGGTCTCGATATGCACCGAATAGGAGCGGGTCCGGGGGTCCACTTCGCCGCCGATGGCGAGAAGCGCGCCGTGATCGCCGTCCAACACGTTGAAGCGAACGCCGTTTGGTCCGCCGGTGACGCAGGCGACCTGCGTGAGTTGATCGGCGAACAATGGGGTGTTCTCCGGGATCAGTCCGTGCAGGAGCGCCCTGGAGCGGTCGAGGATGGTGTAGACCACCTCGGCTTCGGCGATCAGTTCGCCCGCCGCCCGGTCCGCATGACGGGCGATGACGCCGTTGATCGGGGAAAGAAGCGCGAAGGTCGGGGACGCGTCCGAACCGCCGTTGAGCATGTCGGCGGCGGCGACAGTGTAGGCGCGCTCCAGTTCTCGGGCGGCGTTGTGGCTGGCTTCAGCGAGTCGCAGGGCGGTTTCAGCTTCTTGCAGTTCGCGTTGGGATTTGGCCTCCTGGCGGGCCAGTCCGCGAATGCGTTCGAAAGTTTTTCGGGTGTCCTCGAGTTGAATGCCTGTCCGTTGGGTCGCGGCGCGGGCTTCGGCGAGGCGGGCGGTCGCGTCGGAGAACAGGGGCTGGATCCATGCCAGGGCCTGCCCGCGTTTCACGACGCTTCCGACCACGGGGAGAGTGGAGCCCGGGACGGGGACAAGTCGGCCTTTGACCGGCGCGACCGCCATTGCGCGGCGTCCACTTGCGGGATGCACTTCCGCCGGCGCAATCAGGCTGGGAATCATCGTGCGTCGCGCGGCCTCGACGGTCTTGATCGGCAATTCCCACTGGCGCTCCTTCGCCATGGGAAACCCCTCCGCTGACGCCAGCTTGCCTGCTGCCGCGTGGGCGGCCTCATGGCTGGCAAACCCCGAAACGACGCCGAGATTGAGCTTCCGGGTGACGCCCTCGAGTTGGAACTCCGCTTCCAGACTGAGTGCGCCCGCGGTCGGCGTCTCGAGTTCGATGACGTAGATGCCGGGGCTTGCGGGCTTGACCGCCGTTGCCTCGGAGCGTTCGCCGCCGGGCCCCTGAAGACGCAACGTCAGCGGGCTGTCGCTCCAGGGGCGCCCGGACGCCAGGTCGGTGACGTGCGCGGCGTAAGCGGCGGCGTGTCCGAGTTCTGCTGGCTCATGATCGACAAAGATCTCGAAGCCGGAGCCATGTGCGGTGAGCTGGAATCCCGGCTCTTCGTGGGCGTGTTGGGCCTCAGCGGACTCGCCGGCATGATCGTGGGCATGGCCGGGAGTGTCCGTTGCGCCCTCCGGAGGGCGGCATCCGATGGCAAAGGTGATTGCGGCGAGCGCGAGTGGCGGGAAGACGCGTATTGAGAAAGGACAAGGACGCTTCATAAGCGCAGGGACAAGGGAGTTGGCAAGATGGGGGGACGCAACGAGCCGCGCTTGTTGCGTTCAGAGACGGTAGCAGGGAATCAGGCGCGGGGCGGCGCGCGTGACGAAGCGGGGCCTCGGGGAGCTCTGCCCGGGTTCACGCGGGCAGTCTCCGCGTGAGCAAGCCGTTGGGAGGGTGGCGTGGGCGCGATGTCGCGCCAAGCCAAGGCCGCGGGAACGCGATTCAGGTCAAGCGAGTCTGTCTTGAGAGCCTTCAGCGTGTGGGCGTCCGCCGAATGGTGAGAGTGACCGGGGTCCTCGCTGTTACCCCGATCATGGTCGTGGCCGTCGCCATCGTGGTGGTGATGGTGGTGGCGTTCCTGATCGTGGACCACGATATGGCAATGCGCCTCCGTGGCGGTATGGACGGGGAGCCATACGAGGTAAGCCGCCAGCAGGGACAACAGGGACCAGGCGACCGTTCGCCGGCCGGCGCTCAATGTCTTGTTGCAAGGGTGTCCCATGGCGCTTCTGATATTGCCACGATTCTCAGCAAACGGGCTGCTTGTCAACCCCCGCCGGTCCGGTCTATTGGCCGGTTGAGCGGTTGTAGAGCCATTTCAGGGTCTCGTACTCGCCATAGAGTTTCACGCGGTCGAAGTAGGCGATGACATCGGCGTCAGACATGGTCTCCGGATTGAACCTCCCCGCCAGCGCCTTGATGTTGTCTCGTTGTTTTTGAAGTTCCTGCTGCAATTCGGCGGTCGGCCGGTCAAGGAAGGCGTGTTCTTGATTCGGGTCCAAGGCATCGAGAAAGATCTTCTCCGTGGCGATGCCGACGAGTTCGTTGAGCAGGTAGCGGTTGCCTGAGCCGACGCTCATGTGGCGGCCCATGTTCAAGCCGGCGGCGGCGATTGAGTCAGCGCTTTGTGTATTGCCCGCCGCGACTCGCTCCCCGTAGAGCATGGCCATCCCGCGCCCGAGATCGCGGAGCTCCTTCAGGTGCGGCAGCCGTGTTTGAATGCCGGCGGTCGCCTTGGCCTCCGCCGGGCTGCGTCCGGCGCGCGTATGCATTTCCTCCGCGGCCTGCAGGGTGTGGATGGTGTAGTCGTCAAAGGTGGTCTTGCCCTGCGCCCCCAACAAGGACCGGATCGCTTCGTCCGGCTTGCCCCGTTTCAGGAGCTCTGCGGCCGAGAGGTAGTCCGCCAAGGCGTTGTCCGGCGCCGCCTGTGACAGCTTCCCGATCCAGTCCAGTCGGTCGCCGGGGATCGAGTCGTCGCCGAAGTTGATGACGGCAAACATGACCCGGGGGTCGTCGGGGTGGGCTTCGGCGGCCTGTTGCAGCCATTGGATGTCCTGGCTGGTTTCAAACGCGGCGAGAAGACTTTGAGCGTCCGCGTTGTTCAGCTGCACGTAGGATGCGATCTCTTCCGGCGTCAGGGGAGTCGGGGGCGCGCCATCGGTCAGGAGCGATTCGATCGCAGATCTGTGGCGGGCTCCCTTGGCTCGATCGGCGGCGTCGGGAAGGCGCTGGGGCATTGTGGGCGGAAGCCCCGACGAGTCGCGGAGGCTTCCGGGTTGGTCCTCCTTGACTGACATCGCTGGCTTCGGGGCGCCGGCAGCGCCGCGCCCGGTCAGGTAACCCAAGACGAACATGCCGCCTGCGACCGCCATGACCGTCAGTGCGCTGCGGGGGGTCATCGACGGGCGGGTTGGAGCCTCGACTCGATCATTCCGTGGGATTGGACCATGCGCGCGCGAATCTGTCACAAGAAATCGGCCGTCGGCGCCCGACGATCCGGGCGGGCTGTCCTGCCCCGGAGGCGTTCAATGGGCCATCGGAGCGGCGGCCCGGGCCCGGCGCAGGACGATGAACCAACCGAGTTTGTGTTCGTCGTAGCCGGCGAGCGCGATGATGTCGTCATCGCCAATCGTCACGGTGCGGTTGAAGACGCGGTTGCCCTCGCCGAAGAGGCGTATCCGGAATCTGGAATGCTTGTTGGCGCGCACCCGTAGTCGGGCCTTGGGGCTGAGGGTCGTCGTGATGTTCTTGTCGAGCGGGGTGTCCAGGTCCTTGTCGAGGATCTTGAAATAGCTTTTCCAGGGAAACACCTTCTCGAGTTTCTCGGTAAGTTCGGGCTCCAGGGTCTGGAAGCCGCCCTCTGAGGCCGCCTCTTCGGTGGCTCCCCAGATCAGTCGGATATTGAGACGGGGCGCGTCGTCGGGGCTGCCGCCCTTGATTGGCATCTCGGACTTGATGGAGAAGAGCCTGACGCCGGCGTCGACGGTCTTCTTCTTCCGGGGCGTCTTATTCTCCGGCGTTCTCGGCTTTCCTGCCGTGGAGTTTGCCGGCGCGGTGGAGTTTGCCGGCGCCGCAGCTTCGGCGGACGGGACGCCCGCGCAGACGAGCGCGACCGCCATGGCCAATCGTATCAGTTTCATGCCGCTCAGCTTTCCGTTGTTTGATTCGACGCCGGGGATGGGTTTCCATTCATCCGGCAACCTTGCCGGTGGGGGCGAAGCGTATCTATACTGGTTCGAGCGCGTCGATATTCAATGACACTTCCGAAACATTTCGTCAGCTGCGACTGGGGCACTTCCTCCTTCCGGCTGCGTTTGGTTAAAATGTCGGGGTTGCGGGTTGCGGCGGAGATCAGTGGAGGGGAGGGGATTCGATCGATCCGGGACTCGTTGGGCCTGGAGCCGGGCGAGGCGGAAAAGGAAGCCGCATTCGTGGGTTTCCTTGGCGAACGGTTGGATGAGCTTCTTTCCGCGGCGCCGGAAGGTTGCGCCGCGGAGCATGTCATCTTGTCGGGCATGGCGACGTCCTCCCTCGGGTGGCGGGAGCTTCCTTATGCTGCGGTCCCTTTCGCCTTGGACGGTTCAGGGGTGGTTTACGAGCGCGTCGCCTTGGTTTCGCCGGGCGGCCGCAGCATGGACGTGTTCCTGGTTTCCGGCGTCGCGACCGGCGCGGACATCATGCGTGGGGAGGAGACGGAGTTGCTGGGGATCCTGAATCACCCGCAGTTTCGTCGTCATGCCCGCGCCTCGTTGGTGATCCTGCCGGGAACCCACAGCAAGCATGCAATGGTGTTTGAGGATCGCCTGGTCAACTGGCGCACGTTCATGACCGGTGAACTGTTTGAGGCGCTGACCTCCGCGACGATTCTTCGCCAGACAACCCTGGCAGACGAGGGCGGCGGCGCGTCGACCGAGGCGCAGGATGAGAGTTTTCGGGAGGGCGTGGCGCTCGGGTGCAAGGACGGCATGGAGGCGACGATCTTTCAGGCCCGCGCGCGGGCGGTGTTGGACGGCGCCACGAACGGGGCTTGTCGCGCCTTTCTCAGCGGGGCGTTGATCGGGTCGGAGTTGCGCCACGCGTTTGACGCGGCCGCCATCGCGCCGCTGTTGATTGCAGGTTCCGGGCCGTTTGCGGATCGCGTTCATGCGGCGGCCCGCATTGGCGTCGAAGCGGCGTTCCCGTTGGCGTTGGCGTCCCGGCCGGAGGTTGTGCGGGCCGAGTTGCCGGAAGGCGCCGCCGCCATCCACGGTCACGCATTTCTGTTGAAACGATGGCTGGGCGGACGCGACACTGACCGATGATGAAGACTGAGTTCTCTGCCGAGTTATTCTGGCGTCTGCCGTTGGTGGGCATCCTGCGCGGCTTCCGATTGGATCAGATCGGTCCGATCGTGGAGGCCTGTCTCGAGGGCGGTTTGACGAATCTGGAAATCACCATGAACACGGACGGCGCCGATGAGCAAATCCGGGTTGCGGTTGAGGCGGCGCGGGGGCGAATGAACATCGGGGCGGGCACGGTGACCTCGCTGGAGCGGCTTGGGTTGGCGGTCGACGCGGGAGCGAGCTACATCGTGACGCCTGCGGTGATAGGGAGCGTCATGGACCGCTGTCGTGGGTTGAACCTGCCCTTCTTGCCTGGAGCCTTCACTCCCACGGAGGTCTGGCAGGCTTGGGATGCGGGCGCGACGATGGTGAAGCTGTTTCCTGCGGATTTTGGCGGGCCGGCTTATGTCAAATCGCTGAAAGGGCCGTATCCGGAGATACCCGTCATGGCGACCGGCGGCGTCTCCCTGGAGTCGATCGGGGAGTATCTCGCGGCGGGCGCGCAGGGGTTCGGACTTGGCGGCCCGCTCTTCAAACGGGACAAGGTGGATGCGGGCGAATGGGGCTGGATTGCGGAACAGGTCCGCGCGCATCGGGAGATCTACGACGCGTTTCAAGCTGGAGTGGGTCGGTGAGTGGGGTGAACACATGGGCGGGCGACTTCGGGCGGGGACTGGTTCGTCGCATCGTGGGGCTCTACTATCCGCGCATCGAGGTGGAGTTTGCGTCGCCATTGCCGGACAAGGCCCAGATCCTCTTTGTGGCCAATCATGCCAATTCGCTCATTGATCCCGTGATCATGGGCATCGCCACGGGGCGCCGCATCCATTATCTCGCCAAGGCGCCGCTGTTCGATGTTCCGGTCATGGGGCAGATACTCAAGGCGCTGGGAATGATACCGGCCTTTCGCGCCAGCGATGACCAGACGCAGGTAAGGCGCAACCTTGAATCCCTGGATGTCGCCGCCGAACAACTCGCCGCGGGCAGGGATGTCGGCATTTTCCCGGAGGGTCGGAGTCACGATGCGACACACGTGGAACAGGTGAAATCAGGGGCCGCCCGGATCGCCCTGAAGGCGGCGGCGGGTGGAGCAGACCGATTGTTCATCATCCCCATCGGACTGAACTATGAACGGAAGGAGCAGTTTCGCTCGAGTGTCTGGGTGAGGGTGGGTGAGGCGATCGATGTCAACGCGTGGTTGGCGGATCACGAAGGAAACGAACGCAAGGCCCTGCGCTCCCTGACCGGGCGCATTGATGCGGGGTTGAAGAATGCGGTCATCCATCTCGACAAGCCGGAGTGGGAGTCCTACCTGAACGACCTGGAGGTCCTGGACCCGGAGTCGCGTGATCGCGCCCGCGACCCCATTGCGGCGTTGCGTCGTCGGAAGCGGTTGGCCGATGGCGTCAACTGGTTCATGAAAGAGGATCCGGATCGCGCGATGGCGGCCGCGTCGGCGATTCGGGAGCATCGGGAGAAGCTTGCTGAGGCGGGACTGACGGTGAGGTCGCCGTTGGTGCGATATCGGACGTTGTGGGTGGGATGGCTGGCCTTGCGACAGGCGACGCTCCTGTGCGCCGGGCTCGCGCCCTGGCTGGGGGCGCTGTTTCATCTGGTTCCATTCCTGCTTGTTCGTTCGATCGCGGGCCGGCTGAATCAGCCCGGCAAGGTGACCACGGCCTTGAACCGGCTCTACCTCGGCCTGCCGGTCTATGCGCTTTGGTATGTTCTCGCCTGGCGGTGGCTTTCCGGCTATTTCCTGCCTTGGTTTGCTTGGACGCTCTGCTTCCTGATGCCCTTTGCCGGACTTTGGGCCCTGGATTACTGCCGTCGCGCGCGCGACACCGCCCGGCTCTGGTGGCGGGAATCGGGGATGCTTTTCCAGAGCCAGCGACTCGACGCCCTCCGTTCGGACCAGCAGCGGTTGAGCGACCGGTTGGAGGCGATGTCTCGGGAGCATCGCGGGGCGCGCGCCATTCCGGTTGATGACCGACGTCCCAAACCGGCATGGATGATCGCGGCGCGTTATCTCGGCGGCGCGGCGATCGTCGCCTTGTTCGTCGCGTTGGGATTGTTGACCTACGGTTGGTTTCGGTCGCGGCCCATGCTGGAATTGGCGACGCCGAGTCCGACGCTCATTCAACGTTCGGCGGCGTCCCTGGCCGGGCCCATTGCGGCGGACGAGGACGCGCTGCTGGAATTGACGGCGGAACTGGACCGCCTCAAGCAACGCGCGGCGGATCTGCGCGTCGACTTCGAATCGGGGAAGCGCAATTTTGTCCGGCAGGCGGACAATGACGCGGTGCGCCGGTCCATGATGACCTACATCGCCTGTCGCACGGGACTGCTGCGCATCGTGTGGAAGTATCGCAACTACGAGCAGATCAACGACCCCGGACTGCAGCTGCGGGCGACGCTGCTCGCCCTGGGGGGCGCGACCTCGATCTATGCGGCGTCCCAGGACTTTGTGACCCAGTTCCTGGACGCTCCGGATGCGGTGCGCAAGTTGAACGAGCCGGAGCCCCTGTGGAACGTTCCGAGCGGTCTGTTCGACCGGATTCATCGCAATCTGGCGAATGAGGAGCTGCGGGAGGAACTGGACCGGGCGGTCGCGGCGTATCGTGACCGGATGGCGGAGTTTGAAGTCCAGGGACTGGGGGTTGCCTCGGATCACGGCCGTTTCCACCGTCGCATCGCTCGGAATGTTCATGAGATCGACGCCCGGTCGGAGCGGTTTTCGGGCGGTCGGTTCGGCGTTGCGGTCCGGGAGGCGCGCAACCTTGGCGAGGGCGGGTTTTATCGCGCGAAGACGTTCGTGTCCTACTGGATCGGCAAGGCGAAGGTGCGCGCGCCGAGGGATGGCGAGACCCTGATCCAGCCGGAGCACCTGGAGGCGTTGATTCCGGATCTGCAACCGGGGGACATTCTGATCGAGCGGCGCAACTGGGTCCTCTCCAACGCTTTCCTGCCCGGCTACTGGTCCCACGCGGCGTTGTATCTGGGAAGCCCGGACGAGTTGGAAGAGCTCGGGTTGCGAGACGATCCCCGGGTCGCGGAACACTGGAAGTCCTACCTGACGCCGGACGAGCGCGGACATGCCCGCGCCGTCATCGAGGCCCTGGCTCCCGGGGTCATCTTCACGTCGCTGGAACATTCCGTCGGTGAAGCGGACGCCGTTTGCGTCCTGCGTCCGAAGCTGACGGATGAGGAGCGAAGGGAATGTCTCGCCCGCGCGTTCGGGCATGCGGGCAAGCCCTACGATTTTGAGTTCGATTTCTTCAGCACGGACAAGCTGGTCTGCACTGAGTTGATCTTCAGGACCTTCGATGGACGCGTTGATTTCCCGTTGGTTGAGATCATGGGCACGACGACCATGCCGGCGATGGAGTTGCTGCGGAAGTTCCAGCGCGAGCGCGGGACGCCTGAAGCCCAGCTTGAACTGGTTCGGTTCCTCGACGGCGATGAAGGCGCGGGCCAGGCGCGTTTCCGGGACGCGGAAGCCCTCGTGGAAAGCCTGGATCGTTCGTCCTTCACCTGGATGCAGGTCTCGGGCGAGGATTGAAACGTCGGGCGAACGCTTCGGGGCTTGGGTATTCGGCCGGCGGGCACTAGGCTCCGCGCGCCATTCTATGAACACCCAATTGGATTACATTCTCACGCATCCCGGCGGCGCGCATAAGGACGATTTTCTGGCCTGCTGCGTATTGGCGGCGAAGCATGGCGTTCGAATCCTTCGGCGGGATCCGTCGGAGGGCGAGTTGGCGTCGCCGAGCGTTGCCGTCATCGACATCGGCGGGCGACATGAACCGGAGTTTCTGAACTTCGATCATCACCAGTTTCCGCGCGACCATGAGCCGATTTGTTCACTGAGCCTGGTCCTGCGGCATCTGGGGCTCTACGAGGATGCGCGGAGTTTCTGCGACTGGCTGGAGCCTGCGGAGTGGTTTGATGCGCGGGGCCCCGGCGAGACCGCCCGTTGGCTTGGGGTGGAGCGCAAGGTGATCAACCAGATGGTCTCGCCCATGGATATCAGTCTTCTGCGTCGATTTGCCGATGAACCGGAACATCGCCCGGGCGAGCTGATCTGGGAGATGATGCGCTTGATCGGCGACGATCTGTTGACCTTCATCCAGAACCTCCGCGACCGGCTCGACTTTATCGGAACCCACAGTGAGCGTTGGACCGTGGAAGGGCCGCAAGGTTCCTTCGAGGCGCTCTTTCTCAAGCGCACGGATCCGCTGCCGGGCGAGCCGTCCATGGGCATGGAGCGTTACGTGGAGCGGTTGGGCCTGGACGGCGAGATGACTGCGTTGGTTTATCCCGACCGTCGAGGCTCCGGCTACGGGCTCTCGCGCTATCGGGACCATGCCGGCATTGATCTGACGCGCGTGGCGGATGAGTCGGACGTGCATTTTGCTCACGCGCGCGGGTTTGTGGCGAAGACCACGGCCACGGACCCGGCGAGACTGCGCGAGTTGCTTCGATTGGCGTTCGTGGGACATTGATGCCGCCTTGGCGGCGGCGGGCCAGTCCAGTCAGGAGAGCAGGATCTGGCGATGTTTGTCGGCTTTGCGGCGAAGGCGTTCCTCGCCGGGTTGGACGCCGATCAGACCGGCGGAGTCTCGCTGCTACGCTTCGGCTGATTGCGGTAGCAGGCTGCGATGCTTTTCCCGATGCAGCGCAATGTAATCTTTCGGCGTCAGGTTGTAGCAGCGTTTGAACTCCCGGCAGAAGTGCGAGGCCTGCTTGTAGCTGAGATCGGCGGCGACGGCCTTGACCGGCCAGCCTTCCAGCAGGAGTTTGCGGGCCGCGATCATTCGCTGCTCGTTGATCCAGGCCTTGGGCGTCCGCCCCATTTCCTCGGCGAAGTAGCGCTGCAGTTGCCGCACGCTGACCATGCAACGCTGCGCCATCAGTTGTTCGTTGAAGTGACACTCCCGCGCCAGCTTTGTCCATCGTGTCGAACGACTGATGGCGACCTTCTTGATTTGCAGTAATCGACCCATTGTTACCCCTTCCCATGACGCCCGCCGGTCGGTTGTCCGACATGTTCCTACTGAAGGATAGGGTCAAACGAGCATCCTATTTCGGGGCATAGGTGACAATTTTTGCGCGATTTGTCAACTGTGATGCAAGCCTCCGAGGCCCTGGTCGCGCCAATCTCGGTTCGCCGGCGATTCCCAATTGACGGCGGGGAAATACCGGCCTATCAAACCGGTTTCCGAACGCTGAGATGAAGACCTTTCTGTTTCTTTGCACGGGCAACCTTTGCCGCAGTCCGATGGCCGCCGCCTTTTTCAACCGGGCGTTGGGGCCTGGGCGTCAGTGTCGGGTGGTCGCCTCCGGTCTCGATTCGGCTCCCGAGCAACCGCCCTTCGAGTTGACGGTGAAGGCGATGGAGGAGATCGGAATCGACCTCTCGGAGTATCGGAGCACCCTGCTGACGCCCCGAATGATCGAGGCGGCCGACTACATTTTCTGCATGACCAAGCGGCATGTGGACTGGACCAACAAGGAGTTCCCCCAGGCCAGGGACAAGGTGTTCCTGTTGCGCGAGTTCGACGATTCCTTGCCGCCCGAAGACAGGGACATCCGCGATCCATTGGGCGGCACGCTCGACACTCACCGGCACTGCCGGGACCAGGTGGAGCAGGCGATTGATTTCCTGGTCAGGGATCTGGACCGTTGGGACGTGTTGTCGGATGAGGACGACGGCCCGGCCATCGACTCGGTGGCGTTGGGCTCCGATCATGCCGGCCGGGAATTGAAGGAGAAGATCAAAGAGCATTTGCAAAAGCGGCCCATTCGGATTAAGGACGTCGGGCCCGATTCGGATCTGGCGACGGATTACCCTGATTATGCGAAACCGGTCGCGGAGAGCGTCGCCCATGGCGTTTACGAGTTGGGCATCCTTGTCTGCGGCAGCGGGATCGGCATGAGCATTGCCGCGAACAAGCAGCCGGGCGTCCGCGCCGCGCTGGTCCTGGACGAGGAAATGGCGAGACTTGCGCGACGGCACAATGACGCGAACGTCCTGTGCCTGGGGGCGCGGAAGACGTCGCCCGGGTTGGCGATCAAGATGATCGACGCCTACCTGGAATCCCATTTCGAAGGCGGCCGCCACCAGCGCCGCATCAGCAAGATTGAAAACAAACGTTGAAAGTGTATGAGCGAAAGTCAGTTGGCCAAGTCAGTTCAGGAGATTGATCCCCAAGTCGCGGCGGCGATTGAGGCGGAGCGGAGGCGTCAGAACGAGAACATCGAGTTGATCGCGAGTGAGAATTTCGTCAGCCCGGCCGTCCTCGAGGCGGCCGGATCCTGTCTGACCAACAAGTATGCGGAGGGATATCCGGCCAAGCGCTGGTATGGCGGTTGTGAGTTTGTCGACGACGTGGAGGATCTTGCGATCGACCGCGCCAAGCAGCTTTTCGGCGCGGAGCACGCGAACGTGCAGCCGCATTCCGGCAGCGGCGCGAACATGGGCGTCTACTTTTCCGTGCTCAAGCCGGGAGACAAGATCCTGACCATGGATCTCAGTCACGGCGGCCACCTCACCCACGGCAATGCCGCGAATTTTTCCGGGAAATTCTTTGACGTTGTCCACTACGGGGTTCGCAAGGAGGACGAGCGGATCGACTACGATCAATTGGCGGAGATGGCGCGCGAACATCGGCCGGCCATGATCACCGTGGGGGCCAGCGCCTATCCGAGAGTCATTGATTTTGAACGGATGGGGCAGATTGCCCGCGAGGTCGACGCCTATCTGCTGGCGGACATTGCCCACATTGCCGGGCTGGTCGCCGCGGGCGTTCACCCGAGCCCGATCGGTCACGCCGACTTTGTCACGACGACCACGCACAAGACGTTGCGCGGCCCTCGAGGCGGTCTGATCCTCTGCGGTGAGAAATACGCGAAGGCGATCAATTCCCAGGTTTTCCCGGGCATTCAGGGCGGGCCGCTCATGCACATCATTGCCGCCAAGGCTGTCTGTTTTCAGGAGGCGTTGCAGCCCGGGTTCACTGACTATCAGAAGCAGATCGTCAAGAATGCCGCGGCGTTGGCCGAGGCGATTTCCGGGAAGGGGTTCCGCCTTGTCAGCGGCGGCACGGACAACCATCTGATGCTGGTGGACACCGGCGAGCGCGACCTCACCGGCAAGGAATGCCAGATTGCGCTCGATGAGGCCGGCATCACCGTGAACAAGAACACCATTCCCTTTGAAACCCGGTCCCCCTTCCAGGCCAGCGGCATTCGCATTGGCACCCCGGCCGTGACGACGCGCGGCATGAAAGAGGCGGAAATGCGGGAAATCGCGGACCTGATCGGAGAAGTATTGAATGATGTCAAAAGCCTTGACGTCGCAAAAGGTGTGCGGGAACGTGTGCGGGAGCTGACGGCGAAGCACCCATTGCCGTATTAAGACTGGCCCAGTCGCCAGCGGTTATCCCCCAGCCACAGCAAACAGCTGTTCACGAATTCGAGCTTTGTCGAATTCGCCAGCCCCAGAATTCGTTATTCCCGGCTGATTGACAGTCAGATGTCCGATTTTTTTCAACCTGATTATCCCATGCCCAGACCCAGAAAGCCCCGAACCAGCAAACCGAAGAAGGCGAAAAGTCCGGCCGAGGCCAACGCCGGCGGCCGCGGTCGCATCGGACCGTCCGGCATCGATCCGGCCGACCTCCCGGTGGATGATCCGGAGCTCGAAGCGGAAGAGTTGGAGGCCGCCGCGGCCGCGGACGGAGAAGGCGCCAAGATCAACATCGCCCAGTTGCAGGAGATGTCGATCGGCGACCTCAACACCATGGCCAAGGAAATCGGCGTGGAGAATTTCGGCACCATGCGCAAGCATGAGGTGATCTTCCACATCCTGCAGAAGAACGCGGAGCAGAGCGGACGGCTCTACGCGGAAGGCGTTTTGGAAGTGCTGCCGGAAGGGTTTGGTTTCCTTCGTTCCCAGAGTTTCAGTTACCTGCCCTGTCCGGAAGACATCTACGTGTCGCCCTCGCAGATCCGCCGTTTTGACCTGCAGACCGGGGACACCATCACCGGTCAGATTCGTCCGCCCAAGGAGAAGGAGCGCTTTTTTGCGTTGCTGAAGGTTGAGGCGGTGGGTCACGAGAATCCCGAGGTCGCCAAGGACAAGACCCATTTTGACAATCTCACGCCGCTGTTTCCCGACGATCGCTTCATCCTGGAGACGGATTCGAAGGAGTTTTCCACCCGGGTTCTGGATCTCGTCTGCCCGATCGGCAAGGGGACGCGCGGGTTGATCGTCGCGCCGCCGCGCACGGGCAAGACCGTGTTGATGCAGAAGCTCGCCAACGCGATTCTCAAGAACAACAAGGAAGCCTATCTTTTCATTCTGCTGATCGATGAGCGGCCGGAGGAGGTGACCGACATGGTGCGTTCCTGTCGTCCCGCGGAGGTGATCAGCTCCACCTTTGACGAACCGCCGGAACGCCACGTTCAGGTCGCGGAAATGGTGATCGAGAAGGCGCGCCGCATGGTCGAGCACAAGAAGGATGTGGTCATCCTGCTCGACTCCATTACTCGTCTTGCGCGCGCATACAACACGATTCAGCCCCATTCGGGCAAGATTCTCTCCGGCGGCGTCGACGCCAATGCCCTGCACAAGCCCAAGCGCTTCTTCGGCGCGGCGCGCAACATTGAAGAGGGCGGCTCGTTGACGATCATGGCGACCGCGCTGATCGACACCGGCTCCCGCATGGATGAGGTGATTTTTGAAGAGTTCAAAGGCACGGGCAACATGGAGGTCCATCTGGACCGTCACCTGGTCGAGCGGCGCATCTTCCCCTCAATCAATGTCGGTCTCTCCGGCACCCGGAAAGAGGAGTTGCTGTATCACCCGCAGGAGCTCGACAAGGTCGTGCTGTTGAGGCGCGCGCTCACCGGCGTCCCGCCGGTTGAAGCCATGGAACTGCTGCTCAGCAAGCTCAGGAACACGGGCAACAATGTGGAATTCCTGCTGTCGCTGGATCTGGGGTGAAGCGGGAAAGCCGAATGACAAAGGCTCCACGTTGAACCTTGGACGTCCACCGAAACATTCCCCGCGCCCTGCGCGTCAATCGCAGTTTATTGTTCAGCGTTGAACGTTGAACGTTCAACGTTCGTCTTCATCAATCCCGCGCAAGACCCGATTTCCCCCGAAATTACCGCCTTCCCTCTCTTGCGGATTTTGAATAAGGATGGGATCGGTCTTGTCCAAAGCGGTCACTCCTCAATGCAAAATCCGTCCAACATCCTGTCGTTTTTCATCTCCAAGCAGGTGATTCGCCGCGTTTCAGCGGTTGGAACCGTGGCAATTGCCTCCCTCGGCGTCGGGTGCAAGGAGGAAGGCATCCAGAGTTACCGCATTCCGACGGAAACCTACACTGCGACCTCGCCGACCGCGCCGGTTGTTTCCTGGGCGGCGCCCGGGGGGTGGCTGGAGACCGCTTCGAGCAGTTCGATGCGCTATGCGTCCTTTGTGATCAAGGGGCTGCACGGCCATGACGTGGACGTCTCCATCACCCCGCTTCCGGCGATGCGCGGCGGCGAGTTGGAGAACGTCAACCGCTGGCGGGGCCAGGTGGGGCTTGACCCGTTGGCCGCGGAGGAGCTCGACAAGGAGGCGGAGGAGGTCTCCATCGGAGAGTATGAGGGTCGGATGTTCGACATGACCAGCGAGGAGGCAGTCATCCACGGGGAACATCATCAGCGAATACTGGCGGCGACCCTGACCAAACCCGCCACCGTCTGGTTTTTCAAAATGATGGGGGTTGCCGAAACGGTGGGTGAACAGAAACAGGTCTTTCAGGAGTTTCTGGAATCGATTTCCATCCGGGAGCCGGAAATCCCGGCCATGACGCTGCCGATGATGTCGGGAATGGGATCGCCGCACGGCGGCGGTTCCTCCGCGCCGGCCGCCCCCAGCCAGGCCCAGCCGGATTGGGAGATTCCCGAGGGTTGGTCGCCGGCGGCCGGCAGTTCCATGCGCATTGCGACGTTCAATGTCAGCGGCGACGAATCCGCTTCCGCGGAGATTGCCGTCACCAAGTTTCCGGGGACGGTGGGCACGCTGCACGGCAACATCGACCGGTGGCGGGGCCAGGTTGGCCTGGGCCCGATCCAACCGGATCAGGTCGGGCGCTATTCGAGGAAGTTGGAATGGGATGGTGTCGACGCCACCTTGGTGGACACCAGCGGCGTCCAGGAGGGCGAACGTGACCCGGCCACCCGACGGCTCATCACGATCATGGTCAACAAGGACGGACACATGTGGTTCTTCAAGATGAGCGGCGATCGCGATCTGGTCGGCCAACAGGAAGAGAATCTCATCCAGTTCGCAAAGTCGGCGCAATAACGAGACATGAAGCAACTCATCGATTTCCTCACGTCGCTGAAACTGACGGTGATCTGTCTGGTCTGCGGATTCGTGCTGGTGTTCATCGGGACGCTCGCGCAGGTCAACGTCGGTCTATACGACGTGCAGACGGAGTATTTCCGGCAGTATGTACTGGTTCGCCCCCTCAGCGACCTGCATGCCTCCTGGCCGTCCTTGAAATACATCTTCCCGGGCGGTTACCTGATTGGCTGGGTCTTGTTTGCCAATCTTATTGCCGCGCATTTCAAGCGTTTCAAGTTCACCTGGCAGAAGTCCGGCATCTTCCTGACCCACATTGGCATCATCATGCTGTTGCTGGGGCAGTTCGTGACCGAGGTTTTCCAGGTGGAAGGCAGCATGCGAATCGAGGAAGGCGGCAGCAAGAACTACAGCAACAGTCACCTCGACAACGAACTTGTCCTGATTGAGAAGGGGGTGGAGCAGGATTCCATTCATTCGATTCCGGAGGGCATGGTCGCCAACAAGTCCGAGATTCCCCTGCCGGGAACGGCCTTCACCATCAGCGTCAAAAAGTACTTCAAGAACACCGATCCCGAGTTGCTTTACTATGCGCGGGTCCAGGACGAGAAGGGCGCAATGGCGCCGGACAAGCTCCGGGAACTGGTCGAGGACAAGATGACGGCCCCCAATGGCGTGGGGCAACGCCTGACCGTGGTCAAGAAGCGTGCGACCGCGAAGATGGACGATCGCAACATCCCCGCCGCCCTGGTCGAGGTCAGGGCGGGCGGCGAATCCAAGGGCGAATGGCTCGTCACCAATTGGGCCGCGGACGACGCCATGGCCGCGTTCGCCAACCGGGTGGTTGGAAACCGCTACGCGAATCTCGACGCGCCGCAGTCCTTCGAACATGAAGGCAAGACCTACGAAATCGCCATGCGGTCCGTTCGCCAGTACAAGTCTTACACCATTGAATTGGTCGAATTTGCCCACGACAAGTATCAGGGCACCGAGATCGCGAAGAACTTCTCCAGCACGGTGCATCTCGTGAATCATGAGACCGGCGAGGAGCGTAAGAACATTCTCATCAAGATGAACGAGCCGCTCCGTTACGGCGGTGAAACGTATTACCAGAGCAGCTTTGAACCTGGCGATCGCGTGACGATCCTTCAGGTCGTGCGCAACCCGGCGGACTGGGTCCCCTACGTGTCCTGCACGATTGTGGGCGTCGGATTGCTGGTGCAGTTTCTGTTGAGCCTGGGTCGGTTTGGCAAGCGCCGCCGCAAGCAGGATACCGGCGGCGACAGTCCGGCCAACCCGAAGAAGGACAACAAGAACTCAGGGCAGGGGCGTCGTCGCGCCGCGAAGTCGCTGGCCAAGAAACCGGTCAAGGAACGCGAGCCTGCCGCCATCCCTCGCGCCGCCGCAGGAGAAAGCCCGTCATGAACAAGCAAGAAGCCAAGTCCGCTCCGCTCAAACCACTCCACAAGTCGCCCGCCGGCATTGTGGTCGGACTGTTTCTCCTTTGGTTGTTGGGCGGGTTGTTCCGTCCGGTGAAGCCGATTGACGGTTTCGAAGTGAAGGAGTTCGGCTCCTTGCCGGTGTTGCTCAACGGGCGCATCCAGCCCTTGCAGTCGGTCGGCCGCAACAGCCTTCTCATGATCCGCGGCAAGAGCGGTCTTCGTTATGAGGAGAACGACGAGAAGAAGAAGATCGAGGCGACACAATGGCTCATGGAAGTCGTCTTCAAGCAGGAGGCGTCCGACGACCGGCCGCTGTTTCTGGTGCATCATCCCGAGGTGAAGAGCGAGTTGGGCCTGGACGGAATGAAGGACGCCAAGGGCAAGGAGCGAAAATATTTTTCCTACAATGAGATCACCCGGGAGACCAACGAGCAGACGGCCCCCCACTCGGGGCAGGTCAGCAGTGAGCCCAAGAACTTCGTCACGCTGCGCCAGCAGGCCGCGCGCATCGGCGAGATTGAAGATCAATTGCGCACGCCATTGGACAAGCAGTTCTGGGCGCTTCACAGCTCGCTGGGAATGTATCTGGCGTTGAAGGCGAGTCTGCGGCCGCCGGATTCGCCGGACTTCGTGCAGGAGTTGAACACCTACAACGAAACCATTCCCGCGGCGATGGCCATGTCGCAGAACATGACGGACCTGTCGCCGCAGCAGCAGCAGGATCTCCGGTTGCTTTCGATGTTCTTCAACCGCTACCAGAATCTGGATCGGCTGGCGCACATTCTCGCCATGCCGCCGAGCGGAGCCGAGGGCACGACGGAGGAATGGACCAAGATCGGGACGTCGCTGATGGAATCCATGCGGGCGGGCGAGGTGCATCCGGCGGCCCTGGCCTACGCAAAGATCGGCGAGGCCTTTCGGGGCGGCGATCCGGCGACCTTCAATCAGGAGGTGGCCAACTACCGGAATTGGCTCAGTGGCCAGGGTTATGTCGAAGCGCAGGAGAAGGGTCGCACCGAGTTTTTCTTCAACACCTATGAGCCCTTTTACAAGAGCATGGTGGTGTATGTCGTGGCGCTGTTGCTGGGCGTTTTTTACTGGTTGAATTTCACGCCCTGGGTGCGGCAGGCCGGTTTCTGGATGCTGGCGTTGGCGTTGGTCGTGCACAGCGCCGGTCTCATTTTCCGTATGGTGTTGGAGGATCGCCCCCCGGTGACCAATCTTTATTCCTCGGCGGTCTTCGTGGGCTGGGGCGCGGTGATCCTGTGCCTGATCCTGGAGCGCATCTTCAAGGACGGCATCGGCACGGTGGTGGCGTCGGTGGTGGGCTTCTCAACCTTGATCATCGCCCACCATCTCTCGCTCAGCGGCGACACCATGCAGATGATGCAGGCCGTGCTCGACACGAACTTCTGGCTTGCGACACATGTCGTCGTCATCACCATCGGTTACTCGGCGATGTTCGTCGCGGGGTTCCTGGCGATCGTGTACATCCTGCGCGGCTTTTTTACCACGGGGCTCGACAAGGACACCGCCATGGCGCTCAAACGCATGGTTTACGGCATTATTTGCTTCGCCACCTTGTTCAGTTTCGTGGGAACCATTCTGGGCGGCATCTGGGCCGACCAGTCGTGGGGTCGTTTCTGGGGCTGGGATCCCAAGGAGAATGGCGCGCTCATGATCGTGTTGTGGTGCGCGATCGTGCTGCATGCGCGATGGGGCGGCATGATCAAGGAACGCGGCCTGATGGGCATGGCGGTCTTTGGCAATGTGGTCACGGCCTTCTCCTGGTTCGGCGTCAACATGCTGGGCGTCGGCCTCCATTCCTACGGGTTCATGGACAAGGCGATGTTCTGGCTGATGGCCTTCATCATCAGTCAGATGGCGATCATCGGCGTCTGCGCCCTGCCGCCGCACATGTGGAAGAGTTTCGGCGATGCGGAGAAGACCGCTTCCCTGCCCGAACCGGATGCCCCGGTCGCATCTTAGCCGCTGCCTTCGGTTGCGCCGCGAACCCTTGAAGGGCGAGACGTGGGTCGCGCCGCGGGATGCGCCGCCAATCCGCGAAGGCTGCGCCGGTCGCGTCTACAACGCTGTCGCCCCCTCCTCGTTCAACCAGACAGCGCCGTCCTCGACCATTATCGTCACAGGAAACAGACTTTCCCCACCGCAAGGGCCTTGGACGCATTGACCATTCGCAGGGTGATAAAGCGCTCCATGGGTGCGGCAGACGACAAAGTTCTTCTCCCGGTTGAAGAACTGGCCGTCCTCGTAGTCGAGCGAAACAGGCAGGTGTCGGCAGACATTCGCGTAGGCATGGAAACTCCCTTCGTAGCGGATGAGAAAGGCGTCAATCCGCTGGTCGTTCCGCTGGAAGCTGAACGCGCGGCTTTCTCCGTCGACGAGGTCGGCTTCCAGGGCAATCTTGATTCGCGACATGCGGGGAGTTTCGGGATTTTTGGGGAGCGGGGCAAGCGCCGACGGATCGACTCGAAGGCGGGCGATTTCCGAGGCTGGATCGCTTCATGATTGGGTCGGCGGGCGTGCGCTGTCGCTTGGAAAGGCGCAGAATCGGCATTGGCGGCGCTGCGGCAAACGGTTACCGTCCAGCGTCGTGCCATTGCTGAAAATCTCCAATCTGATCAAGACCTACGCGTCGCCGGAAGGCGGGACGCACACGGTTGTCGACGTGCCGGAGTTTTCGTTGGAGGAGGCGCAGCAGGTGGGGCTGCGTGGAGAAAGCGGATCCGGTAAGACCACTTTCCTGAACCTGATCGCCGGAATACTGAAACCCGATTCGGGGCATGTCTTGATTGACGGCCGCGCCATGTCGGATCTGGGAGAAGCGGCCCGGGACCGGTTGCGGGCGACGACGATCGGCTACATCTTCCAGACCTTCAACCTGCTGCAGGGGTTCACCTGCCTGGAGAACGTGCTTCTGGGCATGTCTTTCGGCCCGGGCGCGGATCGTGAGTTTGCGACGGCTCTCCTGAAACGGGTGGGGCTGGAGTCCCGGCTCAATCACTATCCCAAGCAGCTTTCCACGGGGCAGCAACAGCGCGTCGCGGTGGCGCGCGCCCTGGCGAACCGGCCGAAGTTGGTCTTGGCGGATGAGCCGACCGGCAATCTGGATCCGCGCAACTCGCGCGAGTCGCTGCAGTTGATTCGCGAGGCCTGCCGGGAGAACGGGGCGGCCTTGTTGCTGGTCAGTCACGATCAGCCCGTGCTGGAACAATTTGAGGAAGTGCATGCTCTGAACGACATCAATCGTGCGGCCTTGCAACCCGGGGAGGCTGGGGCATGACTCTGTTCCGCATTGTCCTCAAGAGCCTCCGGCAGCACGCCCTTTCCACGGCGGTGACCTCGCTTTCATTGGCGCTGGCGGTCGGTCTGCTGATGACGGTCTGGGTGGTCAAGGCGCAGTCACATGCGACCTTCACCAATGTCACCGCCGGTTTCGATGCAGTGCTGGGCGCGCGCGGCTCCAAGCTGCAGCTCGTGCTCAACGCCATCTTCCATCTGGAGGCCTCGCCCGGGAACATCCGCTGGTCCGACTATCAGTTCATCAAGAAGAACCGCGCGGTGCAATCGGCCGTGCCGCTGGCCGTGGGGGACAATTATCGCGGTTATCGTCTGGTCGGGACCGAGACCAATCTTTTCAATCACGCTTATGATGCCGACAAGACCTACGAGGTTCATCCTGGCGGCCGTGTTTTTGAAGATGGCTACAAGGAGGCCGTGGTCGGGAGTTTTGCGGCGCGGCGGTTGGGGCTAAAGGTCGGCGACCAGTTCAATCCCTACCACGGACTGATCTTCGACGAGGAGGCGAAGCACGCGGACGTGTATGTGGTGGTCGGGGTCTTGAAGCCGACGAATACGCCGGCGGACCGGGTCATCTGGATTCCGATCAAGGGGCTCCAGACGATGGCCGGCCACGATCCCAAGGCGGCCTCGGATGTCAGCGCGGTATTGATCAAGCTGCGCGCGCCGACTGCGGGCTTCATGCTGGACCAGATGTACAACAAGCAGGGCGACAAGATGACCTTTGCCTTTCCCATTGGCGCGGTCATGTCGCAGCTGTTCGACAAGATCGGCTGGTTCGACAAGGTGTTGGAGGCGGTGGCGTATCTCGTTGCGTTGGTTGCGGTCGGCTCCATCCTGGCCAGCATCTACAATTCCATGAACGAGCGACGCCGGGACATCGCCATCATGCGGGCGCTGGGCGCCCGCCGGGCGACCGTTTTCAGCGCGGTGGTGTTGGAGGCGGGAGCGATTGCGTCGCTCGGTGTCCTGGTCGGCTTCGCCTTCTACGCGGTGATCATGTCGGCCGCCGCGAACCTGATCCGGCAACAGACAGGCGTCGTGCTGGAGCCCTTCGCCTGGCACCCGGTCATGCTCTGGGCGCCGGTGGGTATGATTGCCTTGGGAGCTTTGGCCGGCGTCGTGCCGGCTTTCAAGGCCTACCGCACGCACGTTGCGGAGCATCTTGCGCCTGTCTCTTGAGGGCCGTCGGGCTCTGGATTTGAGAAGCTCCGCGTGCCTGCGCGTCATTTCTGTTTCGCGCCCAGGCTTCCTTTCCAGAAGGGTCTCTGCTTTCGGAAGGCGCGCCAGCGTTCGGGGAGTTTGCTGAGGGAATTGAGGCGGTCTTCCTCCGCTCGTGCCAGCAGTATCTTGACCGTTGGTTGGAGTCGCTTGGGCGGATCCAGTTTCGCGATCAGGTCACCGGACACGGTGACATCGTTCACGCGCCCGAGGTCGGTCTGCAACTTCTTCAGCGCGGCGGCGTAGACGCGCCCTCGTTTGCCGGCGAAGGACGCCGCAAAAAAGTCCACCGGATAACGGTGCTTCTTCACGACGATCCGGAGTTGGTGCAGTTGCTTGGGGCTCAAGTCGGCGAGTTTCCGTCCCCGTTTCAGCGCCTTGGCGCGAGTTCGTTGCAGAGCCTCTTTGACAAAGGCGTCTATCGGGCGCTCCAGTTCACCCAGTTGCTTCGCGGAGAGGGCTTCCCGCCAACCGCGACGGCCAATCCAGGAAAGCAGCGTCAACAGACTGCGGTGATGATCCGTGGTGTTCAGCAACTCCCTGAGTGAGGCGTAGGCCTGATCTCGCTCGACCACTGCCAGGGCGCGCAGTTCGGTCATGGCGTCGTCGGTCTGCGGGAATCGATCGATCCGGTCGCGGATGAACACATCCCAGTCACGAGCCGGACCGAGCGCTTGCTGGAGCGGCGAGATCAGGTCGCCGGCGGCGCGAACCGCCTTGCCCGGAAGCAGTGGCTTGAAGAGGTTCAGGCAGGCCCGGAAGCGTCGCAACCCGACTCGCATCTGATGCACGCCTTCGATGTTGTCGGTCTCAAGGATCGTTCGGTCATTTGCGAACGCATGTCGCGCGCATTCTTCGAGGAAATGTTGGAAAGCAGCCTCCGCTGATTCGCCGGAATCGATTCGATGAACATGGTCGTATACAGGCTCGGGCCGCTCATCCCGCAACATTCCGTAGCCAAGATCGGGTTTGGTCCGCGAATTGATTCGGAGGTCAAAGGTTTGCGCGAGTTCCTCGGCGAGATTGTAGAGGGCGTCGTTCGCGCCCTGTTTCAGCTCCATCTCGATCTCGCTGATCTCCCGGACCCGCTCTCCGGCGCGGGTTTCGCCGACATCAAGGCACAACTCGATGATGTTGCCGCCGGCCGCCTTCAGGATCGCGGATCGTCGCCAATAAACCGTCTCGAAAAGGCATTCGAGTCCGGCGTCGCCAATGGCTTGGACAAGCGCGTCCGGGGCGCCCGCCTCGATCAGGAGAGCAGGAACGGGCGTCGGACCGGAAACCGGCGTCTCGATCTCCTCCCGCCGATGCACGGCGGCGCCGCCCGCTTGCCGGATCTTCAGGGTCTGAATCCATTGACGGTCGATGCGTCGCACGCGCAGTTCCATGCCGCGTTGCCGCAAGTCGGCATCCGGCGTATCGAAGTAAGCGTTTTGCACGCGCTTGCGTTTGAACGGCTCCTGCAGGAGTTGGGCGATGCAGGCGCTCTTGGGGAGTTCTGCTTGGTCCTTGCGGTCGATGAGGAGTTTGAGTTCGCATTCCAGCATGGGCGAATGGGCGCGGTGATGCGCCATGGTTCGATTCTGGCGCGGACTCCCGTCGGGAATCAAGTCGGTCTCAGGGGGGGGCGGGTTCTTTGTCGCAGGCGTTCCGCCACCGTTCCATGGTTCCGTGGAGGGCGCCGCGGGCGTAGACGGCGCGCCCGAGAAGAATCTGGGGCAGGGCGAGCGTGACGGCGATCGGTCGGGACGACAGCCAACTCTTCCAGATGAGCCAGGTATAGCCCGCGACGATGAACGGCCCCGCCAACGGCGCGAGCAAGGGGTTTCTGGGAAAGAGAAACCCGAACTTCAGGTCAGGCAGGGCGCCCCGCACATAGGGCGCATGATGCCCCCAGCGATACATGTGTTTCAGGTGATCGACCATGGTCGTGCGATCGTGGTGTCTGACAATCGCGTCCGGCAGAAAAGCCAGCTTCAGTCCTTTGACGCGAAGCGCATGGCAATACAGGACGTCTTCGCCGGTGTGCTTCAGGCCGTCGGGGAATGTCAGTCCGTGTTCCCCGGCCACGACACCCTTCTTGATGCACATGTTCAGGCTGGGCAGGTATTCCGGTTCCTTCGGACAATGAATTTTCGGATGCGCGTTGAACCAACTCGCGAAGTGGTCGGCCAGGACCCAGGACAGGACGGGCAGTTCAGTCGGGGGCTCCACGCTGCCGCCCGTCAAGGCAACGTCCGGATGGGCATCATGAAACGCCAGGTGCTGCTCCAGCAGATCGTCGGCGACCTCCAGGTCCGAATCCACGAAGAGCACGAGTCTGCCTCTGGCTTTCGCGGCGCCCAGATTTCGCGCCGCGCCGGGACCGCATTGTTGTTGTCTCAGCAATTGGACCGTCCCGAAAGCCTTCACCCGGGCGGCGGTGTCGTCGGTGGAGCCGTCGTCGATGATGATGATCTCATAGCGATCCCGGCCGAGGGATTGCGTCTCGAGTTGCCCCAGCAATCGCGTGATGCTCGCGCCTGCGTTGTAGCAGGGGATGACGACGCTGAGATCCAGAGAGCTCATGTGGGAATCCAATCCGGGATCAGAAAAGCAAGCGCGCGGGCTTCAAGCTCCGGAGTTTCCGCGTCACGCGGGTTTGATTTTCTCGCTCATCAGGTGGGGGATGCTGGCGGGGCGGAAGAGGATGCTGTCGAGCATGGCGCAGTTGTGCGTGCAGAAGCACTGCTTGTCCTTGATGGATTGCACCTGGTCGCGCATGGCCTGGCTGCCGGTCACTTCGGCGAAGCTGGTTTCCTTGACGTTGCCGACCGGCGGCAGCATTTCGCAGGAGGAGACATCGCCGTTGCCCATGACCACCATATGCGCGCTGCCGGCGAGGCAGGGAATCACCTGGGTCTTCTGCCGGATCGTCTGCAGGGAAATGTTCCAGAGATAGCGGTGGTAGTTGCGCAGGATGCGCGCGGTCAGCTTGTCCTGGCCGTAGTCATACGTTTCGAGAATCTCGAAGATCTTGGGCGCGATCTCATTCAGAATGTCAAAGGGCGGGAGGCCGACCTCGGGATTCATGGGCTCGCCGCGCAGGAGAATGATGGAATGAAAATCGGGCTTGCGCGCGCGCACCTCCTCCATCAAGGGGATGATCTCCTCCACGTTGCCTTGATGCAGGCAGGTGTTGATCTTGATGTTCACACCGCCCAGTTCGCGCAGTTTCTCGAAGGTGTCCCAGACCTGGTTCCAGTTTCCGGGAGCCTTGCGGATCTCCTCGTGGGTGGACTCCAATCCGTCGAGGCTGAAGGAGATCGCGACCTCGCCGTCGATGCGATCCTGCATCTCCTTGACCCGCTCGATGATGCGGTCCGGCAGGGAGCCGTTGGTCGGGATCTGGATGACGCGGGCGTCGAAGCAGGCGACGATGTCGGCGATGTCGGTTCGGAGAAAGGGCTCGCCGCCCGCGATATCGAGCCAGAACAGCTTCCCGGCCTGGCGGCCGAGCTTCTGGTAATGCTCCAGCTTGAGGTCGCGCTTGGGGGAGAAATCGATGAAGCAGTGCTGGCAGCGGAAGTTGCAGTGATTGGTCACATGCGCAATCAGGTGCTGCAGGTTCCGCTTGAGCAGGTATTGGGCGAATCTTCCGGCGAACATGACCCTCGGTGGTGACTGTGATGACGACTGCGGTTGGCGCTCGGAGTCACCCTAAGCGGCTTCAGCGCCATTCACAATGTTGATTGTGCCGCGCTGAAGAGAGCGGACGATCATGGGCCGGCGGCAATGGGAACACCGTCTCCGGGCGGGAGGAAGGCGGTTCCGCCGGAGAGAGGCTCGCGAGAGGCGATCAGAAATCGATCCGGGTCCCCAGACGCTCCCCATCCATCTCGTAGATGCCGACCAGGTAGCCATTCTCCCGAATCTCGCCGACCTTGAGCTTGCCGTAGATGGTGACGGGTTCGTCCATGACGGGTTTCACGCCCTTGCCGGTCATGCGGATGCTCACCCACTCGTTGATCTTGGGCACGCTGCCGAAACAGCACATGGATTGGTCGCGCATGATCAGCATTTCGGTGACGAGGCTGTCCTCCACCTTCAGCGGCAGCATGAAGCCCTCGAGCGCGACGCGGGTGTTGTTGAACTGGCGCACGCTGGTTGGGATCTGGTCTTTTTCCTTGGTCTTGGGGGCGGGGGTGATATCGGCGCCGGCCTCCGCGGTTTCGCTGTTATCTTCAGCCGGTTCGGCCTCCCCGAATTCGTCCGGCATCTCGTACTCGAACGACGCCAGTTGGTCGAAGGTGACCTGCGCATATTCCTCGCCGCCTGACTTGATGGTCGCGGGTTTGGCATTGGAGGCGGGCTTGGCTGCCGCGGATGCCTGGACGGCCTCCGGTTTGGGTTCCGGGGCGGGCCCTTCCACCGGTCCCGCGACGGGCGCCGCTTCCGGCGCCGGCGTCTTGGCAGCGATTGCTTTCGGTTCCGGTTTCGGCGCCGGGGCGGGCATGGGCGAGGGAGGAATCTCAGACGTAGGCGCGTTCACCGTGATTTCCGCGCTTGCGGAGCCCGTGGCGGCTGTGACCGCGGCTGTCGGGGTGACGGGTTTGGTCGAAGGTCCAGACTCCTGCGCCGCCGCCATCGATTCGATATTGGCATCCGGGGCGGGGGCTTTGGATGCCTCCGTGTCCGCGGTGACGATGGGTTTTTCGGCGGACTCCGTGATGGGTTCGCCCCGGACTTCCGCGACCTGGATTGGCTCGCCGCGGACGGGCGGCGCAGCTGTGGTCGACGCGTCCTCGCCGCCGCAACCGGCGAACCACACTGCGGCCGCCGTCAACAGCGCCGGGCCGCCCATTCTGGAAACAACTCTGATCTTCATGGTGAAATTGTTCTGCTGCGTGTTCCTGAGACGAACTGCAAGGCTTGAATATTGCATCTGGAGTTTGCCGCAAGCAAGGAATCATCAGCCCGGCGCGAGTCGGCGGGCCGTATCGGCGCCGCAACGAAACCATTGATCTCCGGGAAGAGAACCGCCACATTCAGCTTCGCGCACCTCGAACGACATGAAAAATCATTCCCCTATCGCCAAGTTCACCGGCCTTGTATTCAGCGCGGCCGTCTTCGTCGGTCTTTCGTTTTCGCCCGCCCGGGCCGCCGAAAAAGGTTTTGAAATCAAGGAGACGGCCAGCGGCCTGACCGTGAATCTGGACGGCAAGCTCCTCACCAAGTATGTGCTGGATCAGGGGAACAAGCCGTTCCTCTACCCGGTCATCGGTCCGACCGGCAAGTCGATGACGCGCCATTACCCGATGAAGAAGGTGGACGGCGAGCAGCACGACCACCCGCACCATCGTTCGATCTGGTTCGGTCACCAGGGCATCGGCGGATTTGACACCTGGCATGAGCCGCTGACCGGCGAGGAGCGCTACAAGAACAAGAAGCAGGCGGACCTCGAGAAGTTTCTCAAGGGGCTCGGTCCGACCGTGCATCGCAAGTTCACGAAGTTGCACGCCGACCAGAACAAGGCGGTGATCGTCAGCGAGAACGATTATGTCGGCTCCGATGGCTCCAAGCTGCTTTCCGACGAGCGCACGCTCACCTTCACCGCCGGAGCGAATTCCCGGACCATCGACTTCGATATCATCTTGATGGCGAGCCACGGCGACGTCGAACTGGATGACAAGAAAGACGCCGGTTTCAGCGTGCGCGTGCCGACCTCGATGTCGATCACCGGCAAGCAGGGCGGCCGCATCTTGAACAGCCGGGGCGACAAGGATGGCGACGCCTGGGGCAAACGCGCCGAATGGGTCAGTTATTGGGGGCCGGTCGAGGGCGAGACGCTGGGTGTTTCCATCCTCAATCATCCGGGCAGCTTCCGCCATCCCACTCCCTGGCATGCGCGGACCTACGGGCTGTTCACCGCCAACCCGTTTGGAACGAAGAGCCTCGACAAGAATGCCGAGAGCGGCGCCTTCACGCTGAAGAAGGGAGACAAGATCACGCTGCGCCATCGGGTCATCCTGCACAAGGGCGACGCCGAGGCGGCGGATATCGAAGGCGAGTGGAAGAAGTATGCCGCGGCTACGGGAAAGACTCAGGCGCGGAAGAAGGGCGGCAAAGCCAAGAAGCCCAACATCCTTTTCATCGCCATCGACGACCAGAACGACTGGCTCGGTTACTTGGGCGGGCATCCGCAGGCTTATACGCCGAACATCGACAAGCTGGCCCGCCGCGGCACGGCGTTTCTCAATGCGCATTGCCAGTCGCCGTTGTGCAATCCCTCGCGCACGAGCCTGATGTTTTCGCGGCGTCCTGATTCCACCGGCATCTACGGGCTGGCGCCCTGGATCCGCAACGTCGAGGAGTTCAAGGATCTGGTCAGCCTGCCGCAGTACTTGCAGCAGCACGGTTATCACACTTATTCGACCGGCAAGATCTATCACGGCGGTTACGGCCGGAAGAAGACGGACAAGGAGTTCCAGGAAATCGGGCCCGGAGCCACGGGCAAGCCCTTTCCGCCGAATGGCAAGCTCGTTGAGACGCCCTTCGGCAATCATCGACTCGTCGACTGGGGAACCTTTCCGCACAAGGACGAGGACAAGGGGGATTACATCTGCGCCAGTTGGGCGGCTGAGAAATTGAAGGAGATGCCTGAGGATGAGCCCTTCTTCATGTCCTGTGGATTCTTTTTGCCGCATGTGCCGCTGTTCGCCACGCAGAAGTGGTTCGATCTTTATCCCGAGGACGAGTTGATGGTTCCGCGGATCCTGCGCGACGACCGCAAGGACACGCCGCGCTCCTCCTGGTATCTTCATTGGTATCTGCCCGAGGTGCGGTTGAAGTGGCTGGAGGAGGTTGGCGAGTGGAAGAACATCGTCCGTTCCTATCTCGCCTGCGTGAGCTTCATGGATTCGCAGTTTGGTCGGGTGTTGGATGCGCTCGAGGAGAGCGGCCATGCGGACAACACGATCGTCGTTGTCTGGGGCGACCATGGCTGGCACCTGGGCGAGAAGGAGATCACCGGCAAGAACACGCTTTGGGACGACGGCACCCGGGTTCCCCTGATCTTTGCGGGGCCCGGCGTCAAGTCCGGCCAGCGCTGCAGCAAGCCGGCCGAGTTGTTGGACATCTATCCCACCCTGATCGAGCTCACCGGTTTGCCGAAGAAGGATGACCTGCATGGCCATTCATTGATTCCGCAATTGCGCGACGCCAATGCCGAACGCCAGTGGCCGGCCATCACCACGCACAATGCGCACAATCACGGCATTCGCTCGGAGAACTGGCGTTACATCCGCTATGGCGATGGGGCCGAGGAATTGTATGACATGAAGAACGATCCCAACGAGTGGACCAATCTCGCCGGCGATCCGAAGTACGCGAAGGTCGTCGCGGAGCACAAGAAGTTCCTGCCCCAGGACAACCGTCCGCCCGCGCCCAACAGCCGCTCCCGCATCCTGATCTACAAGGAGAACGGCGTGATCAACTGGGAAGGCGAGGATGTGCAGCCGGGCGATCCCATTCCGGGATTGTGATGGGGAAGCTCTGCTTCTTCGGTCACGGCGGCTGACATGAGGCTTGCCGCGCGGTAACGCGCGAAAGCGGTAAGCTCATGCGTTGAAGTGAGCCTCGTCACCTTGGCTGCTACAAATCACCGCGAGTGACGGCTTGCGGCTGCGCGCCATCCCGAACATTCTGCGCTCATGCCCCGCTTCGATTCCATCCGCGCTTTCACCTCCGTCGCCCTGTTCGTCCTCGCCTTCGCCCTCCAGGCCGCGCCGCGCCCCAACATCGTCATGATCATCTCGGACGACATGGGGTATTCGGACCTGGGCTGTTATGGGGGTGAGATTGAAACGCCGCATCTGGACCAGCTTGCGGCGGGCGGGCTCCGCTTTGCCAATTACTATTCCAACAACATGTGCGTTGTCGCACGGGCGAGCCTGATGACGGGGTGTTATCCCGGCGTGGCCAAGCGGGGCTCCAGTCTCAGCGGCAATTGCGTCACCGCGCCGGAGCTTCTGCGCAAGGCCGGCTATACGACCCTGATGAGCGGGAAGTGGCATTTGTCCAATGAGGGAGGGGAGGGCTCGCCGAATGATCGCGGCTTCGACCATTGGTATGGGACCTACCTGGGCGCGGGTTCCTTCTTTGCGCCGGCGTCGTTGAGCCGCGATGACCAGAACGTGGAACACGAGTTTCGCGAGGACCCGGATTACTACTACACCGACGCCATTACCGACAACGCGATCCATTTCCTCAATGACGTCCACCAGCAAGCGCCGGACAAGCCCTTCTTCCTCTACCTTGCGTATACGGCGGCGCACTGGCCGCTGCATGCGAAGGAGGAGGACATCGCGCATTACCGGGGACGATACTCCATGGGCTGGGACAGGCTCCGCGAGCAACGGCACGCGCGCCAGTTGAAGATGGGCCTGGTCGATTCCGAGTGGCCGTTGTCGCCTCGTCACCCCGCTGTGCCGGCGTGGGCGGATGAGGAGCACAGGGCCTGGCAAGAGAGGCGGATGGAGGTCTACGCCGCGCAGGTGACCTCGATGGATCGCAATATCGGCCGCGTGGTCGAACTGCTGCGCAGCCGCGGCCAACTGGACAATACCCTCATCCTCTACCAGAACGACAATGGCGGTTGTCATGTGGAATACACGCGGAACCGCAAGGGCGCCTACCTGCCGGTGAAAACCCGCGATGGCCGCCCGATGATTCCCGGCAACCTGCCCGGGTTCATGCCCGGCCCGGAGAACACCTACCAGAGCTACGGTTACGGTTGGGCCAACGCCAGCAACACCCCCTTCCGTCTGTTCAAGCAACACGATCATGAGGGCGGCATCCGCAGCCCGCTGATCGCCCATTGGCCCAGGGGCATCTCAGCCCGCGGCGACATCACCCGGCAGGTCTGCCACGTAACCGATTTGTTGCCGACCTTCATCGAACTCGCCGGCGCGGAGTATCCGGAGGAGTTCAACGGGAACAAGATTGTCCCGCAGGTCGGCCGCAGCCTCGTCGCGGCGTTGCAGGGCGGCAAGGCTCCCGAAAGGAAGACCTACTTCTGGAAGCATTCCCGAGGCAAGGCCGTCCGCATCGGTGACTGGAAATTCGTCAGTGAAAACAAAAAGCCCTGGGAGCTCTACCGCCTCACACCGGATGGGACGGAGTTGAACAATCTCGTCGAAGACCATCCTCAGAAGGCCGCGGAACTGAAGAAACGGTTCGAGGATTGGGACAGGCGGACGAACAAGAAGAGGCCGAGGAAATGAGTCGAAGGAGGGATTTGTAATTGGAAGAAGCTTGAGATGCGGTTTTCCAATTTCTTCAGGCGCCAAGGAGCCGCTTCGGAAGGTTTCTTTGACCGTGCATGATACGCCGGATGATCACGTCATTGCCCTCCATTTCGTAGAACAGAACGTGTTTGTCGAAGGGTGAGGAAATTGGGAAGAAACGCCATTCTTTCAGCCTTGGGTGTTGAAACGAAACGTTCGGCCCGAGTCTTGGATGGTTCCCCAACAAGCCGCATGTTGATTCGACGGCGTTCAAGTACCGGTCCGCGACATCCCATCCCGCTTTATCAACGTACCACTCGAACTGGGCTTCAACATCCGCGAGAAAGAGGTCCGATTTACGGACATTCATGAAGCGGCATCCTGGCGCCGTTGGCGAACCCGGTGTCGAATTTCTGCGAAGTCTTTGGAATCCAGCGACGAGACCGGAGAATCTGCGGACTCGAGGAGCCATTTCTCCAACTCAGCCGAAGTTTGAAGACTCTGCCGCTGTCGATTGCGGAGATCTCGGAGAACATGATTCACGAGGTCGGCGGGCTTCTCACAGGTCCCGGACTCCACCTGCGCCTGCAGAAATTCTTCAACGTCCTTGGCCAACTCCAATGTCATGCGGTGACCATCCGCCCGCCGCGGAAAGGTGTCAAGACGCCGACTTGGAGCGGATCACGCCTCCAGAAACGCCGCGTGCACGGCCTTGACGGCCTTTTCTCCATCCTCGAGCCGGACGACGACGGAGATCTTGATCTCGCTGGTGGAGATCATCTCGATGTTGACGCCTTCCCGGGAAAGGGTCTCGAACATCTTGGTGGCCACGCCGGTGTGATTCTTCATGCCGACGCCGACAATGGAAAGCATGCCGATGTCCTCGTCCGGTATCACCTCGCCGAACTGCAGTTCGTTGTGCAGGTCGTCGATGATCTTGCGCGCCTTGGCCAGGTCCGGCTTGCCGACCGTGAAGGACATGTCAGTCGATTTGTTCCCGTCTCCGTGGCTGACGTTCTGCACGATCATGTCCACGTTGATGCTGGCGTCCGAGATCGCCTTGAAGATCGTGGCGGCGACGCCCGGTTTGTCGGGGACCTGGACGAGCGTGATCTTGGCCTGGTTCTTGTCGAGTGAGACGCCGCGGATGACGACGTCCTCCATGCTTTTGGTTTCTTCCTTCACAATGGTGCCGGGGTTGTCGTTGAGACTGGATCGGACTTCGAAGATGACGCCGTGATTCTTGGCGAACTCCACGGACCTTGATTGCATCACCTTGGCGCCGGAGCTGGCCAGTTCCAGCATCTCGTCGTAGGAGATTTCGTCCAGTTTCTGGGCCTTGTCGGTAATTCGGGGGTCGGTGGTGTAGACGCCGTCGACGTCGGTGTAGATCTGGCACAGGTCGGCCTTGGTCGCCGCGGCGAGCGCGATGGCGGTGAGGTCCGAGCCGCCGCGGCCGAGGGTGGTGATGTGTCCTTCGGGCGTATGGCCCTGGAATCCGGCGACGATGACGACGTTGCCGGCGTCGAGCAGGCTGTGCACCTGCACCGGGGTGATGTTGCGGATCTTGGCCTTGGTGTGGACGAGGTCCGTGACAATGCCGGCCTGGGCCCCGGTCAGGGAGACCGCGGGCACGCCCATGGTGTGCAGCGCGATCGCCGTCAGCGCGATGCTGGTTTGCTCGCCGGTCGCGAGGATCATGTCCATCTCGCGGTCGCTGGGAATGTCGGTCAATTCCTTGGCGAGGCCGATCAGGTGGTCGGTCTGGCCTTTCATCGCGGAGACGACGACGACGACCTGGTCGCCCTGTTGGTGATACTTGGCGACGCGTTTGGCGACGTTCTTGATGCGGTCGAGATCGGCGACGGAAGAGCCGCCATATTTCTGAACGATGAGTGCCATCTGTCTGTAAAGTGACTGTTGATTCGCGAACGCCGTTCCTCGAGAGCTGGACTGAGCGTCGGCAGTGTCGGCGCTTATCCGCCAATTGCGGCCACGACGGCCTCGGTGGTGGGCGCAACGATTTTGGGTTCAAAGCCGGATTCCTTGATCGCCAGATCGGGATCCTTCAATCCGTGGCCTGTCATCGTGGCGGTGACCACGCTGCCGGACGGGATCTCGCCGGCCGCGACAGCGAGCTTCAAGCCGGCCAGGGGCGCGGCGCATGCCGGTTCGACAAAGATGCCCTCCGTGCGGGCGACCTGCTTGTAGGCGTCAATGATCTGTTCGTCCGTCACCTTGCGGATCGCGCCGTTGGATTCCTTCGCCGCCGCTACGGCCTGTTTCCAGCTTGCCGGATTGCCGATGCGGATTGCGGTGGCCACGGTGTCCGGATTGCCGACGGGAGCGCCATCGACAATGGGAGCGGCGCCGGCGGCCTGCCAGCCCATCATACGTGGAAGGCGGTCCGCGAGATTGACGGAGTAGTATTCCTTGAAGCCTTTCCAGTAGGCGGTGATGTTGCCGGCGTTCCCGACCGGCAGGAAATGAAAGTCCGGCGCCCGGACGAGTTGGTCGCAGATCTCGAACGAGGCGGTCTTCTGTCCCTCGATGCGAACCGGGTTGACGCTGTTGACGACCTCGAAATCATCCTTTTGGCCCAACTCCTGAACGATGCGCAGGGCTTCATCGAAATTGCCTTCGATCGCGATGGTCTCGGCTCCGTACATCAACGCCTGCGCCAGTTTGCCTTGGGCGATCTTGCCATTCGGCAGCAGCACGACGCATTTCATGCCCGCCTTGGCGGCGTAGGCGGCGGCGGCGGCGGAGGTGTTGCCTGTGCTGGCGCAAATGACCGCCTTGGCCTCGCGCTCCTTGGCCTTCGAGACCGCCATGGTCATCCCGCGGTCCTTGAAGGAGCAGGTGGGGTTCAATCCCTCATACTTCAGATAAAGCTCAAAGTCGCCGCCGATGGCTTTGACGAAGTTCTCCGCGCGAACGAGCGGCGTCCCGCCTTCGTTCAAGGTGACGATGGGCGTCGCGTCCGTGACCGGCAGGAAACGCGCGTATTCTCGGATGACGCCGGGCCAGGCGGTCGGCGTCGCAGAAACGGCTGCGTCGGATGGTTTGTTCGATTCGTCGTTCATTCGCGGGACAGTCTTCGCGTTGCTGGAGGCCGACTCCCGAATCGGAGTCGAAGTCGGTGGAGGGCCAGGCGTTTGCGCGTCGCTCGGATGACGCGGAGGATTCCGGTTTTCCGAAAAACGGGCGGCGATTGTGGCGGCCGGTGTCGGCTTGTCAATCATGCAGTGACGCGCGGCGGGCGGCGAAATTTCCCTGGTTCGCGGGCCGGGGGCGTCGGGCGCCGAATTCTCGACCAACGTTCCCGCGCGCTTGCAATCTCCCCGTCGCCTGTCGACAATCCGCGCTCTTTCCATGCCGTCGAAACCCAGCCAGAGCGCCGAGGATTACCTGGAGCGTATTCATGAATTGATCGAGGAGAAGGGATATGCCCGCGTGGTGGACATCGCCTCCTCGCTGGGGGTCACGCAGGCCTCGGTCACGAGCATGGTTCAGAAGCTGGATGAAATGGGCTTCGTGGACTACGAGAAGTATCGCGGTCTCATGCTGACGGAGGAAGGGCGGGCCATTGCCCTCAAGATCCAGCATCGTCACGAAACCCTCGCCCGGTTCTTCTCCCTGCTGGGGTTGGACAAGGAAACGCAGGGGCGCGACATCGAGGGGTTGGAACACCACTTGAGCGGCTCGACGATCGATTGCCTGGAGGCGCTTTCCCAGTTCTTCGAGCAGACGCCGGACACGTTGCAGGCGTTTCTCGATTTTCGCGAGCGCGGCGCCGGCGGGGATTGAGCGGCGCCGGCCTAGTTTGGAGGGCGGTAGAGGTGTTTCCCCTGGCGCGCCGCCTGGATGGCCTCCATGGTGTCTTCCGGCGCGCCGGGATCGCCCTGTGACGCCATCCATTGATCCAGTTTCTGGCGCAGGCGCTGTTTGATTTCGGCGTGTTGGGGATCGCTGGCCAGATTCGTCATCTCATATCGGTCCTTGGCGGTGTGATACAGCTGTTCGGCCGGACGCCGGGTGTAGCGCTTGACCAGGTTGTAGATCGCCGGTTGATTCCAGGATTCAAAGACCCAGGTCGCCCAGTAGGGATTGTTCAACTTGCCGTCGCCCTTGGAGCCCATCAGGTGCTTCTCGATATACATTTCTTCCGGCAAGAGGTTGCGAATGTAACGCCACTCGCCGTCGGTCACCGTGCGGATCGGATATCGGGGCCCCTCGGGCACGTTGTTGTGGATGCCGAAGGCGTAGTCCCGATGAGTTTTCGACTCTCCTGTGAGGACGGGAAGAAAACTACGGCCGTCCAGTCCGGGAGGGCTTGCCGGGCCGCCCGCCGCGTGGAGAAAGGTCGGCAGGACGTCGGCGTATTGGATGATGGCGTCCGTGCGTTTTCCGGCGGCCACCTTGCCGGGCCAGCGCGCGACCAGCGCGGTATGGACGCCGGTGTCCCAATTGGTCCACTTGCAACCGGGAAACTGGGAACCCTGTTCGGAGGTGAACAACACGAGCGTGTCATCCGCCTTGCCGGCTTGGTCCAGCGCGTCGAGCAATTCGCCTACCTGCCCGTCCATGTAGGTGATCTCTGCGAGATACTTGCCGAAATCCGAGCGGGTGCGCGGCGTGTCGGCGATATTGGGCGGCAACAGGATCTTCCCGGGCGGGTATTGCGACGCGTCGCCCATGACCCAGGGCACGTGGGGCTCCACCAGGGCGACCACGAGGCAGAAGGGTTCGTCGCTTCGCCTCAGGAATTCGTTGACCGCGCCCAGGTCGTGGGGTCGCGTCGGATCGCGCACGCAATTGGGATCGAAGCCGCCGACCTGTTCGAAGGGAAAGGCCTTCCTCGGTTTGACGTGATCCTTGCCCGCCAGCCCCACGCGATACCCGAGCGGTCGCAAGCGCTGCGGCATGCTCATCAAGTCCGGCCGGCTCGCCGAATGGTTCCAGGCGCAGCCATTGCGCAAGGGAAACTGCCCCGAGTAAAGCTCGGCGCGGCACGGTTGGCACATGGCCTCGCTCAGGTAGGCGCGGTTGAAGGTCAGCCCCTGCGCTGCCAGGGAATCAATGTTCGGCGTCCTCGCATTCCTGCCCCCATACAATGGCAGGTCGTTGTAGGTGCAGTCATCCGCCATGATGATCAGGAAGTTGGGGCCGGCGGCGGATGCGACGGTCGCGACAAACGATGCCGCCGCGATCGCGAACACGAACAGGAGCGGGCGAAGCTTCATGGGCTGATTGGAATCCATGACGCAGTCAACAGCGCCGGGTCGGGTTTTCCAAGCATGACGTCGTGAATGAACTCTTGCCAAAGGCGTCGAATTCCCCGACCAAGACGCACATGTTGATTCGACGCCTTTTCAAGTTTGCCGCCGTATTGGCGTTTGCCGCGGGTTTGGTTGTGTCGCCGGTTGTCGAGGCCGCGGCGAAGCCCAACATCATCTACATCATGGTCGACGATCTTGGCTACGGGGATCTGGGATGTTACGGGCAGAAGCGGATCAAGACGCCGAACATCGATCGCATGGCGAAGGAGGGCATGAAGTTCACGCAGTTCTATGCGGGGTCGACGGTCTGCGCGCCCTCGCGTTGCGTGTTGATGACCGGCCTGCATACGGGGCATGCGTTGATTCGCGGGAACAAGGAGGTCAAGCCCATGGGGCAATGGCCGCTGCCGGCGGAGACGGTCACGGTCGCCGAGGTGTTGAAAGACGCCGGTTACGCCACCGGTCTGGTCGGCAAGTGGGGGTTGGGCGCGCCGGGCACCGAGGGCGTTCCGAACAAGCAGGGCTTTGACTTCTTCTACGGCTATCTCTGTCAGCGTCACGCGCACAACTTCTATCCCGAGTTCCTCTATCGGAATGACCAGCGCGAGAGGCTGAAGGGGAATGTGGTGAACAACGGCCGGGAGGACGGCGCGGGCGTCGCGGAGAAGAAGGTCACCTATTCGCATGATCTCTGCGCCGAGGAGGCTCTCGGTTTCGTTGGCCGCAACAAGGATAAGCCCTTCTTCCTGTACCTGGCGTTGACGATTCCGCACGCGAACAACGAGGGGCGGCAGGAGGGCATGGAAGTCCCGAGCTACGGGCGTTACCAGGATCTCGATTGGCCGGAGCCCCAGAAGGGGCACGCCGCCATGATTTCGCGGATGGACAAGGATGTGGGTCGGTTGCTCAAGCGCTTGAAGCGGCACGGCATCGACGACCACACCCTGGTGATCTTCACGTCAGACAACGGACCGCATCGCGAGGGGGGCAACGACCCGATGTTCAACGACTCCAATGGCCCGCTGCGCGGCATCAAGAGGGACCTCTACGACGGCGGCATCCGCGTGCCGTTCATTGCCCGCTGGCCTGGCAAGATTGAGGCCGGGGGATCCAGCGATCACATCGGCTATTTCGGCGACTTCATGAGCACGGCGGCGGAGCTCGCCGGCGGCAAGGCTCCGGAGGGGCTGGATTCCATCAGCCTGGTCCCGACATTGACGGGCAAGGGCAAGCAGGGTCAGCACGACTACCTTTATTGGGAGTTCATTGGCGGCGGGAAGCACTACCAGGCGGTTCGCTACAAGCATTGGAAAGGCATTCAGCGCTACGATGGCGGCTTTGAACTCTACAACGTGAGCCGGGATATCGGTGAAGAAACGGACCTCGCCGCAGCGAAACCGGAACTGGTCGCGCAGATCCGCGCCATGATCGACGAGGCTCACACGCCCTCGGAGCTGTTCAAGCCGCGCAAGCTCGGGAAGCGCAAGTAAAGCGGGACCGCGCGAGTGTCGACGCTTCGGGCCCTCTTGCGCGCTGCCTTACGATACCCCGGGTCTCAAAGTTCCGTTTCGGACGCCCATTGAATCCTTGGGCGCCGGCGTCTACGTTGGCGGCGTCATTCGCCTTGAGCCCCGCGCCCTCATTCCTGCTCAGTCTGGCCGCGATCTACGCCATCGCGACCTTGGCGGCTGTCTCCCTGCAATCCCGGGCGCGCGCTGTTTCGTATCCGGCTCCAGTCGCCGTCCTGTTCTGCCCGTTGCTCATTCCGCCCGATGAGGCGGTCCTTCGCGCCGCCGCGTCCATTTTGTCCATCAACGCGATGTTTCGCTTGGTTGAGTTGTTGAGAATGCCGAGGGCGTTGTCCCCGCAGGCGCGCCTGTCTTTCCTGATTCCCTTGCCGATCTTTGTCGCCTTGATGGATCAGCGCCGGCGGATGCGCCGCCGTGGTTGCGCTTTCGGCAAGGAAGGGCTGCGGTTGCTCGGGGGCGGGGTCGCGTTCCTTGGTTTGTGGCTGATTCTGAACGCCTTGGCCCAAAGCAATTTTCTCAGATCGAATCACCTGGCGGATCACACCCTCAAGCTGGCGTTGTTTGTCGCGGCGGTTGAACTGGGCGCGCAGGCCCTGTGCGGGTTGGAGCGGATTGTCGGATACCGGACTCGGCCGATGGTTCGGAATGCCTGGCTTTCGTCGACGCCGGCGGAGTTCTGGCGACGTTGGAATGATCGGGTGCACGCCTGGTTGGTGCGTCATGTTTTCCGGAGCTGCGGCGGCCGGGCGCGTCCGGCGCGCGCGATCTGCTGCGTGTGCCTGTTCAGCGGCGCCTTCCACGAACTCATGTTCGGGATCGCGACCTCGCGCTTCGACGGATATCAGTTTGCGTTCTTTGCGGTGCAGGCGCCGGCGATCATGGCGTCCGGTCGAATGAAGGTTTTCGCCCGTCGGGGCGGGGCGGCGGGCGCGGTTTGGCTCGCGACCTTCCTCTGGCTCTGGGCGACTTCCTTCCTGTTCTTCCACGGCATCAACCGGGTCGCGCCGATGTACTACGCCAGCGAGCCGTGGCTGCCGTAGCCGCCGCCGCCCGGCGTTTCAATGCGCAGGATGTCGCCCGGCTCCGCCCGGAACTGCGCGGCCGGCGGCAGGTCCTCGAAGGCAGAGGCCCCGTGTCGCTTCAGCCGGTTGAGGCCGGGCTTGCCGCTTTCGCCGCCTTGCAACCCGAACGGCGCGGTTGTCCGGCGGTTGGTGAGGAGGGAAACCTCCACGGGTTCGAGAAACTCGATCTCCCGGATGAGTCCATTGCCGCCGCGGCGCGCGCCCTGCCCGCCGGATTCATTGCGAATCTCGGTTCGCAGAACGCGGACCGGATAGCGCTCCTCCAGGACTTCCGGGTCGGTGAGGCGGGTGTTGGTCATGTGCGTATGGACAGCGTCCGCGCCGTCTGCCTCCGGTCCGGCGCCCGCGCCGCCGCAAAGAGTCTCGTAATAGCCGAAGCCGCGTTCCCCGGACCGCCCGAAGAGGAAGTTGTTCATGGTGCCCTGGCTTGCCGCGACGACGCCCAGCGCGCCGAAGACGACGTCGACAATGCGTTGTGACGTTTCGACGTTGCCGCCGACGACGGCAGGGCATTCGGCGGGATCGTCGGCCGGTGTTGGATTGAGCAGGCAGTCGTGGGGCAGGATGACTTCGATCGGGGCCAACACGCCGGCGTTGAGCGGGACGTCTTTCTCGATCAGGCAGCGGAAGCAGTAGATCAACGCGCTCATGACGATGGCGCGGTTGGCGTTCAGGTTGCCGGGCATGACGGGGTCGGTCCCGGTGAAGTCGACTGTTGCGGCGGCCTGATCGCCCGAGTGGCTCACCGTGACTTGCGCGCGGATCCGGGCGCCATTGTCGAGCTTGTCTTCGAACGCGCGCTCCCCTGCGGGAAGTTTGAGCAACGCCGCCCGCACCATGTTCTCAGCCGCGCGTTGGATATGTCGCATGTAGGCCTGAACCTTTGCGAGACCGTGGCGCGACGTCATTTCGCCCAGCATGCGGACGCCGACCTGGTTGGCCGCCGCCTGGGCGTTGATGTCGGCGATGTTCTCATCGATGGACCGTGAGGGGCGGGGCCCGGAGGCGAGGAGGGCGCGGAGTTCGGCCTCGTGGGAGGCCCCCTCGCGGGCGAGGCGGAACTTGCGGATGATGACGCCCTCATCGGCCAGGGAGGAGGAGAAGGGCGGCATGGATCCGGGGGTGATGCCCCCGATCTCCGAATGGTGCGCCCGGCTGGCGACGAAAAAGTCCGGCGCGCTTGAGCCGCTGCCAGGAATGAACACCGGAGTGATGACGGTCACGTCCGGAAGGTGGCTGCCGCCGCGATACGGATCGTTGGTGACATAGATGTCGCCGGGTCGGAAGGCTCCCACATCCTCCCGCAGGCAGCGCACGCATTCGCTCATGGCGCCGAGGTGGACGGGAATGTGCGGCGCGTTGACCACCAGGGCTCCGGCGTCCGTGAAGATCGCGCAGGAAAAATCCAGGCGTTCCTTGACGTTTGTGGAGAGAGCGGTCTTCTCCAGCGTGGTTCCCATCAGCTCGGCGATCGACGCGAACTGGTTGTTGAACAACTCGAGCTCGATGGGGTCCGGCTTGACGCGCCAATCCACGTTGTCTGCGGCTTGATTGCGGAGTCGGCTTCCTGAGGAGGCCGCGGTCAGGACAATGTCGTTGTTGCCATTGACGCGCGCTTTCCATCCGGGTTCGACGACGATGGTCGCGATGGCTTCCGCAATGATGGCGGGTCCTGGGAGTTCGTCGCCGGGAGCCAGGCTTTCGCGAAGGAAGACGCCGGTTTCCAGGGGCTTGCCGCCGAAACGGGCCGTGGTGTGACGATCGGGTTCCCGAAGGCGCTGAATGGGACTGGCGGGGCTGCTCGGGAGGGTTGGCGTCTCCGCGGCCAACTCCATTCTGGCGGCATAGACCTCGATCTCCCGCTCGGGAAAAGTGAAGCTGTAAAGGCGTTGGTGCTCCTCGGTGAAGGCGCCGAGATAATCGCGGTCCCGGGGTTCGGCGACCGTGATGCGGGTTTCCTGCCCCTGGTAGCGCAGGTCGAGCAATCTGCGCGGGGGCAGGATGCGTTCCGGGGGCGCGCCATCGGCCAGCAGTTGGGCGCGAAGGTCGGTTTCGATTTCCCGGAAGATTCCGGCGAGGGTGTCGCTTCGAATCCCGTCGAACAGGGCGTTCGCCGGCTGCGCGATCGACCGTTCGCCGTGGCGCGCGATTCTGGCCATGCCAATTCCCAGCGCGCTCAGAGCCCCGGCATGCCGGCTGCAGAGAATCTCGGAGACGCCCAGTTCGGCGGCGATGGCGCAGGCATGCTGCGAACCGGCGCCGCCATAGCTGACCAGGCTGTATTCCCGGACGTCGTGACCGCGGGCGAGCGAGATCTTCCTGATGGGCGCGGTCATGTTGGCGTTGGCGATCTGAACGAAGCCCTCAGCCAGTTCGTCTCGGGTGTACGTCTTGCCGGACTCGGATGCGATCAAGTCAATCTGCTCGTCCAGTCGCCGAAGAACGGCGTCGCGATCCAGGCGAAATGGAAACCGATCAGGTATGACGCGCCCCAGGTAGACATTGATATCGGTGACGGTCAGGGGGCCGCCTCGACCGTAGCAGGCTGGTCCGGGATCGGCGCCCGCCGACTGGGGGCCGACCACGGGTTTCTGTCCGTCGAACCAACAGATGGAGCCGCCGCCCGCCGCGACGGTTTCCACGGCGAGCATGGGAGCCGACACCCGGATGGCGCCGCCGCTTTCCTGATCGGTCAACTCCATTTCGTAGCGCCGCTCGTACTCGCCGTCGTAGCGGCAGACGTCCGTGCTGGTGCCGCCCATGTCGAAGCCGATGAATGTTGCGCGATTAACTGACTTGGCGACGCAGGCTGCGCCGACCACCCCGCCGGCCGGGCCGGAAAGAATGGAATCCTTGCCGACAAATGAGTCCATGGAGACCAGGCTGCCGGCGCTGGTCATCAGTTTGATCCCGGCTTCGGGCAGGGCGGCGGCGATGCGTTGAAGGTAGTTCCGCAGAATGGGGGTCAGGTAGGCGTCCACCACGGTGGTGTCGCCCCGGGAAACGATCTTGGGCAGCGGATTCAATTGCGAGGAGAGCGATACATTCTTGAAGCCGCGCTCTTTGGCGAGGCGCCCGATCATGCGCTCGTGTTCGGCGTTCCGATGGGAGTGCAGGAGGCAAACGGCAACTGAGTCGACGCCGCTCTCGGCCAGTTCCGCCAGTTGGGCCTGGATTCGTGATGGGTCCGGCGATTGAATCGAGCCGCCCTGCGCGTCAAGTCGTTCGTCGATCTCGATCACGCACTGGTAAAGGTCGTCCGGTTTGCGCGGACAGAGATCGAACAAGCGCGGCCGATTCTGATAGGCGATCCGCAGGACGTCGCGGAAGCCCCGGGTGGTGATCAACGCGGTTCGCGCGCCTTGACGCTCCAGCAGTGCATTGGTGCCCCGGGTGGTGCCCAAGCGGACGTCGATCGGTCCGGTGGGCTCCTCCGGGCGGAGTCCCATCAACCACCTGACGCCGATAACGGGAGCCTCATGATCTCCTTTCAGGGTGTAGCCAAGACCCTCGGGTGGGGATGTCGGGAGAGACTCCTCCAGATGGAGCGCTCCAGTGCGGGCGTCAAAATCAGCGATACGGCCCGAGGTGAATTCATTTTTGCCGGATGAGGCGTCGATTTGCCACTCGATCTTGAATTCTTGGAAGAACTTGGCCGGGGCGCCGATCCGGGTTGGGTCGAGGATGGCCGCGGCAGTGGAGCCCGGCCCGCATTCCCCGTGATAGACCCCGTTACTCAGCAGTTTGTGGGCCTTGAGCGCGCTGTTTGGCCCCCGTCCCAGGCAGTCGGTGAAGGTGCCGCCGACGTCGATCCAGAACTCCCAGCCTGTTTCCGGAGGATTCCTTTTTTTGAATTCATTCATGCAAACTTGCGTCTGGCATCATTGGTTTGGCGAAAAATCGAGAAATCGCCGGATTCGTTTTGATGGGCTGAAAAGTCCGTGGTAATCGAGAAAAAGACGAGAATCTTTAGAAAAAAAGCCTCATTCGAGCGGCGGCGGCCGAAATGTCCTTTATTGCTGGAAGTCGGAAGTAGGGCAAAAAACGGTTGCGATTTTTGATTCAGGCGTTTCAGAATCCTCAGCTAACGTAAATTTAAACAAACAGAACTCACTTATGAGCAAAATCAAACGCGAACAATGGTGCGGCGGTTCCGACCACGCTTGGAACCCGAATCGTCGTGATTTCCTTTTCGTCGGGGCCCTCGGCGCTCTCGGCGCCAGCCTGCCGAACATCCTGCGGGCGGATGTCGGAGCCAACATGGAGGCCGGCCGGAAGATCAAGGCGAAGGCGAAGTCGGTCATCCAGATTTACCTGCCGGGCGGCTGCGCCCACCAGGAGTCCTGGGATCCTCAGGTTGGCGCGCCCATCGAATATCGCGGTCCGGTCGGATCCATTCCGACCAAGATTCCGGGCGTTCACTTCAGCCAATACATGAAGAAGATCGCCGGCGTGGCGGACAAATTGTCCGTGATTCGTTCGATGACGCACGGCGAGGCGGCGCACGAGCGCGGCACGCACAACATGTTCACGGGCTACAAGCCGAGCCCGGCGATCAAGTATCCCAGTGTCGGCAGCGTGGTTTCGCACGAACTCGGTTCCCGCAAGAACCTGCCCCCGTATGTCTGCATTCCCAGCCAGCCGAACAACCACGCCGGCACGGGCTATCTCAGCTCCGCCTTTGGTCCGTTCAGCCTGGGCAGCGACCCGGCCAGCGGTAGCTTCAAGGTGCGCGACCTCAACCTGCCGAAGGGGATCGATCAGGATCGCTTCGCCAAACGTCGCAGCATGCGCGAGGCCGTCGACGCCCACTTCAGCGCCTTGGAGAAATCCGACGCCTTGACCGGCATGGATTCCTTCTACCAGCGCGCCTACAGCATGATTTCCTCGAAGGAAGCCCGTGAAGCCTTCGACATCACGAAGGAAGACAAGAAGATGCGCGACAAGTATGGCCGCAATCAGGCGGGACAACGCATGCTTCTGGCCCGCCGTCTGGTCGAATCCGGTGTGCGCTTTGTCACCATGACCTACGGTGGTTGGGACATGCACGACGGCATTCAACGCGCGATGGAGCGCACCATGCCCTCGTTCGACCAAGCCTTTGCCGCCTTGATCACGGATCTCGACGAGCGCGGCATGCTGGACGACACCCTGGTCACCGTGACCAGTGAGTTTGGTCGCACGCCGATGATCAACAATCGCGCGGGTCGCGATCACTGGCCGAAGGTCTTTTCGGTCGCCATGGCTGGCGGCGGCGTCAAGCGCGGCGTCGCGTACGGCACGTCCAATGCCATCGGCGCGGAGCCGGAAGACGACGCGGTCACGATTGAGGACTTCGCTCACACCGTTTACCACTTGATGGGCATCGATGCGGCCAAGGAAATCATGGCCCCCGGCGCCCGTCCGATCGAGATTGTCAAGGAAGGCAACCTGATTGACGGCGTGCTGGCCTGAGCTTGGCACACAGTGTTCTTGAGACAGCCTGACGGCGTGAACGCCGTCAGGCTGCTCCTTATCGAATCAAAAAAGCAACGGATGGGAGCCCAGAGCCCCGTCAATCCGAAACTTAATCCAAAATACCGACGATGAAGAAACTCACTGCGTTGATGACAGCGGCCATTCTCTTGGCCGGTAACGCTCTGGCCGTGGACCCCGAAGTGGGCTTGAACCGCGGCTATGGCGACAGCTTCCAATGGATCAAGCCGCTCGGCGCGCAGCGCGGAACGGAGGTGGACGTGACCATCACCGGCTACCGCTTGGGCGATTCCCAGGAGATCATGTTCTACGAGCCGGGCATCGAGGTCGTTTCCATCACCGAGCCAAAGGATCGCTCGGTGAAGGCGAAGTTTCGGATCGCCAAGAACGCCCGGCTCGGGGAATACCATTTCCGCCTGCGCACAGCGTCGGGCATCAGCCAGGTTCGCACCTTCAATGTCGGGCCATTCGCCAATGTCGAGGAGAAGGAGCCGAACAACGAGTTCAATGAAGCGCAGGAGTTGAAGGGCAATGTGACGGTCGAAGGCCGCGTTGATTCCGAGGAAATTGATTACTACAAGGTGACCGCCAAGAAGGGCGAGCGCATTTCGGCCGAGGTTGAGGGCGTGCGTCTGAACATGACCTTGTTTGATCCCTATGTCGCGATCCAGAACATGGACGGAGAGATCCTCGCCGAGTCGGATGACACCCCGTTGGCGTTGCAGGATCCTTCGGTGACGGTGGTCGCCCCGGCCGATGGAACCTACATCGTTCAGGTTCGTGAGGCAGCCTATGGCGGCGGTCGTTACAGTTACTATCGGGCGCACATTGGCAGCTTTCCGCGCCCGACCATTGTTTTCCCCGCCGGCGGCAAGGCCGGCTCGACCGTGAAGGTGAAGTTCATCGGCGACGCCGCCGGCGACTTCGAACAGGAGTTCAAGCTCCCGGCCGAGCCTGACGAAAACCATGGCGTGGTCGCCGTTCAGAATGGCGTCAGCTCACCCTTTCCGAACGCCTTCCGGGTTTCCCCGTTCGACAACGTCATTGAGGCGGAGCCCAATAACGATTTCGCCAAGGCGACCAAGACGGAGTTGCCGGTTCCCGCGGCCTTCAACGGCATCATTTCCGAACCCGGCGATATCGATTGCTTCCGCTTTACCGCCAAGAAAGGGCAGCAGTTGCACGTTCGCGTGCACGCCCAGCAGGTCCGCTCCGACCTGGATCCGGTGATGAATATTTACGACGCCAAGGGCAAGCGGATTACCGGCAATGACGACGCTTCCGGCATCATGGACAGCTACGCGCGGTTTAATCCCCCGGCCGATGGCGAGTATTTGATCCGCATCAACGACCACCTGAGCCGCGGGCGCGCTGACTTCACCTACCGCATCGAAATGACGCCCTATCAGCCGAGCTACGCGATGAGCATCCCGCATGTTGCCCGCCGCGACTCTCAGACGCGTCAGGCGATGGTGATCCCGAGGGGCAATCGTTTCGCCACCATGATGACCGCCAGCCGTCAGAACGGGTTGCGCGGCGATCTGCAGTTCCAGATTTCGGACCTGCCGAAGGGCGTCAAGCTCGTGTCCGACGTCATGCCGGGCAATGTCAGCACCTTTCCCCTGATTTTTGAGGCGGCCGCAGATGCCCCGGTGGGCGGCAAGTTCGTGCGTCCCGAGGTCAAACTGATGAAGGACGGCAAGCCGACGGATGTCCCGGAGGGCGGGCTGCAGCAGAAAATCGACCTGGTTCACGCCAGTCCCAACTCCACGGTCTACAAGGTCAAGACGCTCGACAAGCTGGCGGTGACGGTCGCCGAGGAAGCTCCGTTCAGCATTTCGCTGACGCAGCCCAAGGCTCCGATCGTCCAATATGGGATCCAGTACTTGGAGGTCGATGTGAAGAAGAAAGAGGGTTGGGATGAAGATATCTATTGTTACTTCCCCTTCCGTCCGCCGGGAGTGTCGGCCAGTTCCTACATCAAGATCCCGAAGGGCAAGAATTCCGGCAAATACCGGGTGGATGCTCGATACAATGCGCAGGTTCGCTCCTGGAAGGTCTGCGTTCAGGCCCGCGCCAGCATTGCCGGCGGCGAGCTGTGGGTCTCCTCTGATTTCATCGACTTCGAAATTGTCCCTCGTCACGTGTTGGGCAAGTTCCAGACAACCTCGGCCGAGCAGGGGAAGGAAGTGGAGTTCAAATGCAAGCTGGATCACAAGGTTGCCTTCGATGGCGAGGCGACCCTGAAGCTTCACAGCCTGCCGGCCTACTGCACCGCCGAGCCGGTGGAGATCACCAAGGAGACCAAGGAAGCGGTCTTCAAGATCAAGACGACCGAAAAGACCCCAACCGGCGTCCGCAAGACCATCTATTGGCGCATGACCGCCGACAAGAATGGCGAACCGATGGATTTCATCGGCGCCACCAGCGGTCGTTTGATCGTGACCAAGCCGAAGCCCGCGGAGGAAAAGGCCGCGGATAAGAAGGACGACAAGAAAAAGGTCGCGCTCGCCAAGTAAAAGCGGGCCCGAAACAGGTTATTTGATTCCAACATCACAACTGACTTCATGAATACCATGAAATTCAAAGCCGTTTTCGGCGGCCTCTGTCTGGCGTTGACGCTGGGCGCTGAGGCGCGCAATGCCGAGTTGACTGATCTCAAGGTCTTTCCCCCGGACGCGAACCTGACCACCTCCCGGGATCGCCAGTCCGTTGTTGTTCAGGCCATTTACGCTGACGGCATCACTTTGGATGTCTCGGCCAAGGCTGAGTACAAGCTGGCGGATCCGAAGTTGGCAAGGTTTGAGAACCAAACCTTGTTTCCGGTGGGCGACGGCAAGACGGAGATGGAGATCAGCTTCGGCGGGCGCAAGCTCAAGCTCCCGGTCAATGTCGCCAAGGCGAAGGAAGACCGTCCCATCAGCTTCAAGTTGGACGTCATGCCGGTGTTCATGAAGGCCAGTTGCAATTCCGGTCCCTGTCATGGTTCTTCCCGGGGCAAGGACGGCTTTCGTCTGTCCCTCTTCGGCTTTGATCCGGACGGGGATTACGATCGTCTGACCCGCGAGTTCATCGGTCGTCGCATCAACCTGGCGTTGCCGGAGGACAGCCTCATGCTGACCAAGGCGACTGGAGCGGTGCAGCACACCGGCGGCCAGTCTTTCACCAAGGACACCGAGTATTACGAGTCCATGCTTCGCTGGCTGAAGGCCGGCGTTCCGAAGGACCCCGCCGATGTCGCCGAAGTGACCGGCATCGAGCTCTACCCCAATCAGGTCGTTCTGGAGGGCGCCGGAGCCACTCAGCGGTTGACCGTGCGGGCCAAGTATTCGGACGGGACGGACCGCGACATCACGCATCTTGCGGCGTTGGCCTCGAACAACGACACCTCTGTTCAAGTATCCAAGGACGGCGTGCTGACCGCCGGCGAACGCGGCGAAGCCTTCATCCTCGCGCGCTTCGACACCTTCACGATCGGGTCGCAGGCCCTGGTGATTCCGGAAGGGCTGCAGTTCACTTTCCCTGACATCAAGCCGGTCAACTACGTCGATGAACTCGTCTACGCGAAGTTGAAGAAGTTGCGCATTGCGCCTTCGGAGATGGCGCCGGACGCGGCCTTCCTGCGGCGCGTCTACGTCGACATCATCGGAAAGTTGCCCACGCCGGCGGAAGTCGCGGAATTTGAGGCGGATCTGAGCACGGGCAAGCGCGAACGCGTGATCAATGAACTCATCGATCGCACCGAGTTCGCGGACATGTGGGTGATGAAATGGGGCGAGTTGTTGCGGGTGCGTTCGCAGCCGCAGAATGCCGGTTACTTCAGCGTCAAGAACACCAAGGGCTATTATGACTGGCTGCGCGAGCAGATCGTGAACAACGTTCCGGTCGACAAGATGGTCAAGGAACTGATCGCCTCCAAGGGCTCCACCTTCGAGAATCCCGCCGCCAACTACTACAAGCTGGAAACGCAGACGCTCCAGACCACGGAGAACGTCGCCCAGGTGTTCATGGGCATGCGCATCCAATGCGCCCAGTGTCACAATCATCCGTTCGACCGTTGGACCATGGATGACTATTACAGTTTTGCCGCCTTCTTCACGCAGGTGGGTCGTAAGCGCGGCGAGGATCCGCGTGATACGATCGTCTACAACCGTGGCAGCGGCGAGCAACGGCACATCGTGACCGGCAAGAATGCCAAGCCGAAGTTTCTCGGCGGCGAGTATCCGGAAATCAAACCGGGGCAGGACCGGAGGGCCATTCTGGCCGATTGGATCGCGTCGCCGCGCAACCCTTTCTTTGCCCGCAACCTCGTGAACATCGTTTGGGCTCATTTCATGGGCAAGGGCATCGTCGATCCGGTCGACGACGTCCGCGTCAGCAATCCGCCGTCGAATCCGGAGTTGCTTGATGAGTTGGCCCGCCGGTTTACCGAGTCCAACTACGACTTCAAGCAGTTGACCCGCGACATTTGCAGTTCGCGGACCTACCAGCTCTCCACCCGGGCCAACGAGACAAATGCCTCCGACGAAAAGAATTTCTCCAAGGCGGCGATTCGTCGTTTGCGCGCGGAGGTGTTGTTCGACGCCATCAACCAGGTCACCGACAACACCGAGAAATTCCAGCGCATGGCGCGCGGCCAAGGGGCGGTGCAGATCTATGACGGGCGGGTGAGCAATTACTTCCTGACCACGTTTGGTCGGGCCAAACGCGACACGGTTTGCGCCTGCGAGGTCGTCATGGACCCCAGCCTTTCCCAGGCCCTGCACTTGATGAACGGCGACACCGTCAACAACAAGATCATCAGCGGCGGCGTCGTCAAGAAGCTCATGGCGAGCAAGAAAACGCCGAAGGAGATCACCGATGATCTTTACCTGCGCGCGCTGGCTCGCAAGCCGACCAAGGAAGAATGGGCCAAATTGGAGCCGTTCTTCACCGATGAAAAGGGCTGGGAGACCGCCTTGAACGACCTGTTCTGGTCGCTGTTGAACTCGAAGGAGTTCATGTTCAACCACTAAGTTGAAACGAACTTGCACGCCGGGTAGGCGCCGCGGAAACGGCGGCCATCCGGCTTGATTTTTTACGAACTGAAACAGATGCCAACGACAACTGAAACAGTCGCCATGAAACGAACGAACTGGAAATTGGCGGGACTCGTCGCCGTCCTGCTGGGAACGACGCTCGCAGGCGAGGCCGCTGACGCCAAGAAGAAGGAGAAGGTCACCTTCGACGATCACGTGTTCCCCATCATGCGCAACCGCTGCATGAAGTGCCACAACGCAAGCGATCTCAAGGGCGGTCTCGACCTGAGCAATTTTTCCGCGGCCCTGCGCGGGGGCGCCAGCGGTGAGATTCTCAACAGCGGCGACCCTGAGGGCAGCAAGTTCTTCACGGTCACCACGCAGGCGGAGGAGCCGACCATGCCGCCCAATTCCGGACCCATTCCGTCGGACGAGATCGAGGTCCTGCGGAAGTGGATCGCCGGGGGCATGCTCGAGACCGCCGGCAGCAAGGCGATCAAGTCCAACAAACCGAAGATGGATCTCACGGTGGCGGCCTCCGACATCGGCAAGCCCAAGGGGCCGCCGGCGATGCCGAAGGACTGGATTCAGGAGCCGTATGTCCGCACGGAGCGGAACAATGCCGTCCTGACCATGGCGAGCAGCCCGTGGGCGCCGCTGGTGGCGTTGGGCGATGAGAAACAGGTCCTGGTCTACAACACCGACACCCTGCAGTTGGAGGGCGTGCTTCCGTTCCCGGAAGGATTTCCCAAGGACATCAAGTTCAGCCGCAATGGCAAGCTTCTACTCGTGGGCGGCGGTTATGGCGCGCAGCTGGGCGTCGCGGCGGTTTATGACGTGGTTTCAGGCGAACGCGTGATGCGCGTGGGCGACGATTTCGACGTGGCCCTGGCGGCGGACATCAGCGCCGATCAGAAATACATCGCCCTGGGCGGCCCCACCAAGTTGGTCAAGCTCTACAGCACGGCGACCGGCGAATTGGTCCACTCCATGAAGAAGCATACGGATTGGGTGACCGCCGGCGAATTCAGCCCGGATGGCAAACTCCTGGCGACCGGCGACCGTGCGGGCGGCGTGATCGTCTGGGATGCGGCCTCGGGAGAGGATCTTTACGTCCTGCGCGGTCATCGCGGCGCGATCAAGAGCGTTAGCTGGCGGGCAGACTCCGAGATCCTGATCAGCGCGTCGGAAGATCGTTCGGTCAAGATGTGGAAGGTCAAGGACGAGGAGCAGGTCCGGACCTGGAATGCTCATGGAGGAGGAACGCTCTATGCGCGCTATGCCATGAATGGGAATATCGTCACGGCGGGTCGCGATCGGAACTACACGATTTGGAACGGTTCGGCCGCCCGCCAGCGCAACATCACCGCGATTGCCGACCTGCCGGTCAGCGCGACGCTCAGCCATGACGGCAAGCGTCTGATCGGCGGTGACTGGGCCGGCAACGTGGGCGTCTGGAATGCGGCGGACGGCAAGCTTGTCGGCAAGCTGGATCCCAACCCGCCGTCCCTGGACATGCGCCTCGCCGACGCGGCCAAGGAATTGGCCGCCAAGGAGGGCGCGGCCAAGGCCGCGGGAGACGCAGTCGCCAAGGCGGAGGCCGCGGCGAAGTCAGCCAAGGCGGAGGTCGACAAACATTGGGCGGCTTCGCAGGTCGGCAAGGTGGCGTCGCTGGCCAAGCAGGCGGAATCGCTGAGCAAACAAATTGCGGCCGCGTCCGGCGCCGAGTTGGCGCGACTCAAGGCCAACGCCGACAAGGCGACCGCCGGACAGAAGGCGGCCGAGAAGGCGGTCGTCGATTTGAAGGCGCAGTTGGCCAAGACCGACCCGGTTTCTTCGTCCTATAAAAGCGTTCAGAGCAAGCTGGCTGCCGCGCAGAAGCAGGCGGCCGCCTCCGCGAAGGCGATGGACGAAGCGTTGAAAGCGTTGTCGGACCAATCGGTCAAGGCCTTGGCCGCCGCCGAAGCGGAGGCCAAGAAGGTCAAGGACGCGATTGCGAAGACCGACAAAACCTCGGCGAAATTCAAGGAACTGGTGACGCAGTTGGTTGCGGCGAATCAGAAAGTCGCCGCCGCCACCCAGGCCGAGGCCGCCCGTTTGCAGGCGTTGACGGACAAGTCGGTGAAGGAACTGGCCGCGGCGGAGGCGGACGTCGCGAAACTTTCCGAGCAACTCAAGAAGACCGACAAGACCAACAAGGCCTACGCCGACCTGCAGAAGAAAATTGCGGACGCCGGCAAGCGCGCTGCCGAAGCCAAGAAGGCGACCGGCGCCGCCACCGGCCTGGTCGCGGCCTTGAAGGCCTCCGGCGACAAGGCCAACGCGAGTCTTGCCGCGGGGCAGACCGAGGCCGCCAAGTTGCTTGAGGCATTGAAGAAGACCGATCCCGCCTACCTTGCCCACGTGGCGGCCGGCAAGAAGTTGGACGCCGCGAACAAGAGCTTGGCGGAGGCCAGAGCGAAGGCGGGCAAGGCCGACGCGGAATCGCTCTTGGCGCAGAAGGCGGTCGACCAATGGAAGGTCGCCCGATTCAATGTTGAGCTGCATGCCGCGAAGAAGGAGTTGGAGAGCCGGCAGAATGAGTTGGCGGTCCAACAGGCCGAGGCGCGCGAAGCGGAAGGGGAGGTGGTCGCGGTGAAACAAAAGATCAAGGCTCTGGAAAACCGGAAAGCGGAGATGCCCAGCAAGTTGGCCGGATTGAAGAATGTCGCCAAGTTCGACCTCGAGTTCCTGAATGAAGCCAAGGCTGAATGGGCGAAAGCCACAGATGCCAAACTCAAGGCGGACACCGCAGTCAAGAACGCGGTCGCCGCTGCGGAAAAGGCGAAATCCGACGCCGTCGTGGCGCAGAACAACCTGGCGAAGGTCGAGGAACTGAGAAAGCAGATCGCCGCGGCCAAAAAAGCGGCGGGCGAGAAAAATGCCGAGGCCAAGAAGGCAACGGATGGGCAGGCAGCGAGCGCCAAGGCCCTGGCCAAGGCGGAGACCGCCGTAAAAGCGGCGGAAGCGGCCGTCAAGCAGAGCCAGACCGACGCTGAGAAGGCCAAAGCGGCCGCGGAAGCCGCCAAGGACAACAAGGAATTGGCCGCGAAGGCCAAGGCCTCGGCGGCTGAAGTCGCGAAGCGCGCCGACGCCCTCAAGAAGGAGCAGGCCGCCTTGGCGTCCTTGAAGGGCAAGCACGCGGAAATCACGAAGAGCGCCGCCGCGACGGACGCGGCGGCCGGGAAGGCGATCGCCGCCCTCAAGGCGTTGGAAGGCAAGTATGCCGCGTCGCAGGGCGATAAGGCTGCCGTCCTGCTCAAGACGGCGGAGGCCGCTGCCGAGAAGGCCGCCGCCGCCGCCGAGACCGCCAAGAAGAACGCAGAGGCGGCCGGCAAGGCTGTCGCCGAGCGCAAAGCCGCGGTCGATGCTGAGTCAAAGAATTACGAAGCCACCAAGAATGAACTCGTCGCCTTGGAGGCGGAAGCCGCCAAACTGCCGGCGGCGGCGAAGGAACTGGCGGCCCAGTTGAAGCAGGCGGAGGCCGCGTTGGGCGACGCGACGAAAGCTGTCGCCGTCGCCGAGAAGGCCGCGGCCGAGCAAGACGGCAAGGTCAAACAGATGAGCGCGACCTACGCCAAAATGAAGGGCGAAGCTCCCGTTCAGAAGCAGGCCAAGCTGTAATTCGTCCAAGGGTAATGCAGACGTTCGGGGCGAGGGGATAGGGGGAGCGTCGCGCGTATTGGATCGCGGGTCTGTGACCCGCAGCAACCTCCGGTCGGGGGAGGTCGGGCAACCGGTCTTGGCGGCGGGAAGCTCAACGTCACTGCGGCTCACAGAGCCGCGGTCCGGGCACGGGTAATGCAGACGTTCGGGGCGAGGGGATGGGGGAGCGTCGCGCGTATTGGATCGCGGTCTGTGACCCGCAGCAACCTCCGGTTGCGGGAAGCCGGGTAACAGGTCGTGGCGGCGGGACGCTCAACGTCGCTGCGGCTCACAGAGCCGCGGTCCGGGCAATGGGGTTGCAATCGGCAGGCGGATCGGGTATGCCCAGACGTCTGCGTTCTGTGTTCCTGATTCACTTCGGCGAATCATCGTTCGATACTTGGGGGGCGGGTGTTTTGTCATGATCAGGCGCGGAGCACGGTCTTGTTTTTAAGTTTTCCTTTGAGAAGTCCTAATTCGCGGCGTCTTGTTTGGCCGCTCTCAGGCCCGATAGCCGGTCGCGCGACATCTCGCGCGACGGATGGCCCTCGGCGGTGATGATGCGGACTCTTCGTCGGGGAAAATGTCTGCGCCGTCCCGCCGTCCTTGAAGAATGAATCGAACGGACGCAAAACATTCCGGGGCATCGCGCGACACGTTCATTGTCTGCCGGAACAGCCAGGGCGTGGAGGTGCGCGCGACGCCGCTGCGGATGACGCGCTTCGCAGCCACGTTCGAGGTCTACAATCCGTTCAGCATCGTCCAGTTGTCGGAGGTGCTCAGCGAGTTCAAGATCGTGATGAAGGACCGGGTGATCTACTCGGGGCGCGCCGTGGTCAGCAGCATCGTGAACGCCGGCATCATGGTGGTTTGTGAAGCGGCCCTGGAGGAGGCGTGGCTCGATATCGAGTTGTTCTCGCCGCGGAACCAGAAGGAGCGTCTCAGGGAACAGTTTGACGACTTCCTGGCGGAGTGGCGCAAGGTCGACATCGTATCGTCGGAGTTCAAGGTGGTGGTCGCCGACATGGAAACGCTGCTGCGCGACCTCCGCGGCTGGTTGGAGCAGGTGGAACTGGGCGTGCGCTCGCAGCCGGACGTGGATCGTCTGGAGTTGGAGCGCGAGATCCTGACGGACCTGGGTGAGCCGATTCTTCCGGTTGTGGGGCCGATATTCGAAAAGTTTGAGAAGGTCTGCAATCAGATTGAGGATGGGTTGCGGCCGGTTCATGGAACGTATGTGAAGCGGCAGTTGCATCCCGTGGTTTCCTGCGCGCCCTTCTTCTTTCGTTGCTTTCGAAAGCCGTTGGGTTATGCCGGCGACTACGAGATGGTCAGCATGATGCTGCGCGATCCCCTGGAGGGCGGCACGATGTTCGCCAAGATGCTCAACCTGTTCTTCCTGAACACGCCGCCGGTCATAGGCCACCGCAATCGCATCGACTATCTCCGCCGGGTTCTGCTTGCGGAGGCGGAGCGCGCGGCGGCGGGCGGTCGCCGGCTCAAGGTATTCAACCTGGGCTGCGGGCCGGCGCGCGAGATTCAGGATTTCATCAGCCAGCACGAAATTTCCGATGAAACGGATTTCACGCTGCTGGACTTCAATGATGAAACGCTCGACTATGCCGGTCGAACACTCGAGGAGCTCAAACTGAAACACGGTCGACGGACGTCCGTCGACACCATGAAGAAATCGGTGCACCAGCTGCTGAAGGACGCCTCCCGCCCCAAGCCCTCAAGCGGGTTGGGCAGCTATGACCTGGTCTACTGCGCTGGCCTGTTCGATTACCTTTCGGACCGAATCTGTCGGCGGTTGATGAACATCTTCTACGACCTGTTGGCTCCGGGGGGGCTGCTGGTGGCGACGAATGTGGACAGTTCCAATCCGTCCCGGAACTGGATGGAGTATGTGGTGGATTGGCACCTGGTGTATCGTGACGCCGAGACCTTGGCGTCACTGAAACCGGATCGTGCCCCTGCTTCGGCCTACGCGGTGGAATCCGAGGACCTCGGGGTGAATATCTTCATTGAAGTGAGAAAGCCCCGCTGATGGAGACCGGGGCTGTCACCCAGACCCCCGAACTGTTTTCCGCCTACGAGGAGTACGAGCGGGAACGGACGATTCGCAACAACCGGATCGGCTGCATTCTCGGAATCATCTTCATGCCGGCGGGATTCGCGCTGGATCTGTTCGTCTACGAGGAGCGGCTGTGGGAGTTCCTGACGTTGCGGCTGATCTGCTCCGCCTTGTTGTTCGGGGTCTGGTGGGCCTTGGGCACGGGGTGGGGCGGGCGCAGCTATCGACTGCTTGGACTGGTTGAGGTTTCGCTCCCCCTGGCCTTCATCTCGGAGATGATCCGCCGAACCGAGGGCATCGAGTCTCCGTATTACGCAGGATTGAACCTGGTGGTGTTCGGCGCCGGTCTGATACTCCGTTGGCGGGTGAAGGACATCCTGGCGATGCTGGGCATCATGGTCGGGCTCTACCTGGTCGCCTGTTTTACCCACGGCGTTCGCTGGGGCTGGCCCGACGATGGCAAGGCGACGTTTAACAATCTCTATTTCCTCCTGGTGACCGGGGTGTTCATCGGGACGGGGCTCATCGTCGACGCGCGTCGACGCCTCAGGGAGTTTGCCCTGCGCTTCCAGCTCGACAAGAGCCGGGAGGAACTGCAGGCGTCCAACCGGGAATTGGAGCAGAACCGTGAGC
>CAZFLK010000005.1:71495-83599 GCA_964519245.1 uncultured Verrucomicrobiota bacterium | reverse complement strand
TAAGGATACCACGCTCTGATTCCCTTGCCTCTACCGGGGCCGCAAGCCATTGGCCTGGGCAACCTCCCCCACACGGTCGGCCAGCTTCATGCCCAACTCGACGACCGGGCGAATCTCCGCATTCGAAACCTTCTCCCGGTCAAGGTGCATCGCCCAGAGCTGGAGCGCTCCGCGTTCGCCTCCCTCGACGTCCGGAAAATCCGTGTCCAGCAACAGGCTGGCAATCGATCCGGTGGTGAAGTTGACCTCCTCCACAGCCATCACCTCCCGCCGTGCAGGCTCATCCAGGATGAGCGGCGCCAGATGCGACAACTCCGTCAGCACGGCGAAGCGTTCATCAAATGCGGCGTCGCCCAATTGAACGCCGTCCGATTCCGCGAAGCGCTTGCTCTGGTCGAGCAGCTTCGACTCCACCACCTGAAAGCGCAGGTTCACCGTATGCGGCAACCGCCCCCAGATCAGGGTAACCTTGCGGTCGTTCTGCCTTTGCACGCGCTTCTCAACCACATAGCCCTTCTCTTCCAGGTGTTTGAGCTTGGCCGGAAAATCGCCTCGACGCACACGCCAAGCATAAAGCCCCGCTGCGACAAACGCCGCGACTGCGACGATGTCCACGATCTGCGCTCCGGTAATGGCCAGCATCTGATGCATGCCGGAAAGCTGGCAGTTTTGACCGGGTCAGGGAAGTCACGAATCGTCGGAACTCCGCGGAAATCGATAAAACCAATACGACACACGGCCCCCTTCGATTGAACGCCCGGTCAGGGTTGCGCCAGGACGAGCCGAAAGAAGCAGCGAGCGGCGTTGACCGGAACGAGGTCCGCGGAGGCAGTGAACACCTGGTCGCTCCCGGTGAGAGTCGACAGGCCCAGATCCGTCCAGTTCAGCAGGTCCTGCGATTGCTGGACCATCACCGCGAGTTCCGCCGGACCGTTGAAAGTGAGGGTGACGGAGCCGTCCGGGTTCGCCGCGATGGCGGTGAGCCGCGTATCCGGCGGTTGTATCTCGGCCTTCCAGGCGGAAAGCAGCGTCGTCAACGCCATCGGTTCATTCTGCGGCGTCGTCCGCCCCGCCTGGTCCTCGCGATTCAAACCATGACAGGAGGTGCAACTCCTCACTTCCCCGGGCTGAAAACTGATCCAGTAGCGCTCCCTGACGACCGGGGCTCCGTCGGCGGCGACCAATTGCCAGGAAAGCGCGCGCCGCGCCGGCACGATCGCGGCGATGGATCCGTCCGGCGAGATCTGCACCCCTCCCGGCGGAGCGGACTCGGGCGTGTCGTTCAGGGTCGAACCCTCATGCATGGGCCGGGCCAGCACGCGCCGCCCCGGCGAGGGCGAATCGCCAGCCGCGCGCATCCCGATGCCGCGGACCTGGTCGCCCTGATAAAACTGGAGATACTTGACGTCATAGATCTTCTGCCCCGCTTCCCCCGGGGGATCCTCCGCGTTCCCGTCGATGCGGATCCGGAAGGGTTGCTGCACATCGATATCATCTCGTGTGGCCGTATCACGGACGATGACGAGCGCAAGGTCGCGCTGACGCAGGTAGTCGCGCAAATGGTCCAGATCGGCGTCTGACTCGGTGAACACTGCGGACTCCGGCCCTGGCAGCTCCGTCGGCTCCACGCTGGTCGCGGGCATCGGGCGCGCGACCACCTCGACGGGCTGCAATTCCCAGAGCGGTCCGTCGTAGGACTGCAGGTAATCGGGGTGCCACCAGGTGAGGCTTTCCTGAATCCCGGCCGCCCCGGTGAGCGAAACGTCCGGTTCCAGGTAGCCGGCCGCGCCGACTTTCAGGGTCCGGATGCGAAAGTCGTAGGGCGTCTCCAACTGTGCGGCTCCCAATCCGCTCGGGACGGGCAGCGTGTGGGAGGCAATGTAGGAGCCATCGACCGCGCGAATCGGATCACGATAAAGACCGCTGTGTCCCGGCCCGGGCGCCACGCTGGGATCCGCCGTATCGGGATGGGTCAGGTAGGTCACCTGCATGTCCTCCGGGTTCACCCCCGGGGCTCCGGTCAACGTGAAGAGTATGCCGGACGAATGGGTCGTGAACTCATTGGCGTCCGTCCCGAGATAGGTTCCCGACGCCGTCGGATCCTCGCTGATGTGAAACATGTTCTCGATCGGCAACTTCTCCCCCAGCACGAAATCCTGCAGCGCCGGATCGTCCGAGAAGGAACGACTGAAAAAGCGGTGCAGTTCATGCCGACCAACATGGTTCAGCGTTTCCAACTCCGTCCCGTCCTCGTTGATCATCCAGGGGAAGAAATGATTGAAGCGCAGCGAATTCTGCGCCGTTCCCTCGAGTTGTGAGGCCACAAAGCCGGTCGGCTCCGGAAAGGACTCGGCGCGCACGCCGAACATTACTTGAGCCCCGGCGCTTTCATCGGAGAAATCGAACGTTCCATAAAGGCCTCCGGGCATGCCTTCGGGATTGCTGACCGGGTCCACAGCCGCGACGTGGGCATTGTGATCCGCATCCGCCTGTTGATCGCGCTGCAGATGATCCCAACGGGTGAAGATCACGCGGCCATAACTGTCGACAAAGGGCTCGAAGGACCCCGAGGGCGAGTGCTCCATCAGGAACAGGTCGCCCGCTGCCGGATCCAGGCTCCAGAGTCCCGTGGTGGTGGGCTGCTCCTCATACTCGTCAAGCTGCGGATAAAGATGCGGCGAGCCGTCGCGCGGGCGATCGGAAGCGAAGATGATGCGGCCATTCGTGCCGTAGGCCGGATTCACGTTGTTGTATTCTGTCGGTTGATTCGGAACCGGGGTGATCACCGGCGTCTCATCCCGGCCCAAGCCGCTCACCTCATACAGCTGCCACTTGGAATCCGGTCGCCGGAACTGCCTCGGGGCCGCCCCGACGACCATGCTGATGATCGCCTTGGCCCCGCTCCAATGCACATGCGGGTCCCGCACGGCGATGGCGTTCTCCCCCTGATGACCCTCCTCCCCGTAGCCGGCGATCCGGGTCAGATTCTTCAGCGTTGCGTCCGGGTAGCGGATCCACAGGTCGCCGCCGCGATAAACGTTCTGAATGCCCGCCTGATGATTGTCGAAGGTCGAGACCACGCTCGAGTTGTCAGCCCGCATGGGCGTCTGCGTGACGAACAGGATGGGATTGCCCTGGGCCCTCAACGCGGCCGGAACGCCGACCGCCACAACCAGAAGGAGAAGTTGGAACGAATGTTTCATGCCAGTCATCGCCAATCCGCGCGACAATCGTGACAAAAAAATGCGCTAATTCTTTCCGGCGACGCCGCGCCGCACCAGGACGCGGTCCAGTTGGACCTCGCCGGTATCGAATCCCCACAAGGCCACAGAGCGAACGAGCAGCCCTTTCGACGCGGGACGCGAATCCTTGAACGGCTTCAGGTCGTCCGCCCGCACAATGATCCGCTTCCAGTCCGTCCCCACCGGGATTGCCTCCGAGATGACGTGCTCCGCCTCGATCCGCGGGTCTTCCGGATTCAAGGCGACCCGCACCGCCCCGGGCCGCGCAGCGCGGATCCAGAGAATCAGCTCCGGATCCTCCGGCAGTTGAAACAACGCCTGGCGCGAAGCGAGTTCAATCGACATCCATTGGTCCGGCGAGAATTCGGGTTCACGATTCAGCTCGGTGGTAGGGATGGAGCGGAGCAGCGTGGTCAAACGCGCCCCCTCGCGGAGCATGAGCAGACGCCCCTCGATATCCGCCCCGTTCTGGAAGTGCGTATCGAAATCCTGCACCCAGACCACGTCCCCCGGGTTGAGCTGATCAATGGCGAAAGTGGCGGCTCGCAGCGGCGCGCCATTCCGCAACACCGCCGCCGAACCGACGGAGACCGGAGCCCAGTTCGGGGAATCCCCCCGGTTCCAGACGCGGACGTCTCCCGCCAGGGAACGAACCCGGGTCGTCAGTTCGTTCACAAACAACTCGAAGGTCGCGTCCGACCCGCACCCCCCGGCATGCGGCGTCTGAAAGGTGACCGGGATATCCTCCGGGGCGTGCGAGGCCAACCGGCACAAGGCCCGACCGGACTCCAGCACGACCGAGTTGCCGCCCTCCCCGTTCGGTCCGTCAAATCGCAAGCGACCGCCCATCAGGCTGACCGCGGAGCCGTTGGCGTAATCCGTCGTGACCACCCCGCCCGCGCCGCAGATCACCGTGTCTCCGGGGTGCAGTGACGATCCCGCGGTCAGCGGACGCAGTTCGCCGTCGGCAAGGGAACGGACATGAACCTCGCCCGCCAGGTCGCGCACCGTCGCGACCGCGTGAACCGGCTGCGATGAGCCCCGGAAGAACAGAAAGAACCCCAAGGCGAGACAGGCTGCCAGCGGCAAGGCTGCCGCTTTCCAGTTCCATCCCGGAAACGGTCTGATTGCGGTGGCGGCATCGCCGTCGATCTCGGCCAGCACCCGCTGCACGAAATCTTCGCGGTAACGGGCATGGTTCGAAGCGGCCTCCTAGAGCAATCCTTCAAAGCCCGGATGCGGCTCCCTCGGTGTGTTGTCGGGCGGCGGCGTCATAGCTCGAACAGGGGTAGATTGGATTTGCTCTGCAGGCAGGCCGCGACTTTCTCGCGTCCCCGTTGCAGGCGCTTGCGGATCGAGGTTTCGCTGGCTCCCTGGGCCTCCGCAATCTCAGGACAGCTCAACCCCATCGCGTAAACCTGCTTCACGGTCTCCCGCAATGATTCCGGCAAGGCCGCCACGCACTGCCTGACCAACTCGAAGACCGCGTTGCGGTCGTCCAGGTTCTCCTCAATCCCGGCGTGCAGTTCGTCAATGAGATCCAAGACCTCGTCATCGACCGGGACATCACGCCGCTTCCGCGCCCATAGACGATACTCAAACCGAAGAATGCCGCGCAGCCATGAGCCGAAATCACGCCCGGATTCGAAGCGGTCGAGCTTTCTCCAGGCGACCACAAAGGCCTCCTGCACCAGATCTTCCGCCTCTCCGGCATCAGCGACCAGACTGCGGGCGAAAGCCAACAGCCCGCGATGATGCTCCCGCACCAGCGCCTCAAAGGCGGCGCGAGCCGCCCCATTCGGCCGATTCGATTGAAATGAAAATAGACCCACAACCTTCCATCGCCCCCGGCGACCGAAATCGTGACAAAAAAATGTGAGAATTTTTTTGGGCGCGGCCTGACAAGCGTCTCGGACCCCAGCCCACCCGCATTCAAATCCGGGTCTCCCAGATCCGCAAGAACGGCTTCCGCGCAATATGGACCAACGGGGAGCTCAAACTGTTCACCGGTGAACGCTCAGACACTGCAGTTGCTGTCAAAGAACTGAAACGGAGGCTGCGCCCGTTCCCAAGCGTTTCGGAGGTGCGCAAATGAGTTGGATGAAAGACGTGCTGCAGTCCTGTCGGGGCGAGGCTGGAACGAAAGGATGAATTCCCCTTCGGCGTTTCACCCCTGCAGGGTGTTGAAGTGGGCTCGACGGAGTCTTGCCCCACCGCCTTTTCGATTCGCTGTCGCGCGCTTCAGCGCCTTTCATTCCATGCCAGAGCCACCCACGACTCCGCTGCCAACAGCGCTTCTTTATTGCCGGATGGCTCGTACAGCCGGTGGGGAGAGACTCCGTCGAGCCCATATCAACATCCCGAAGGGGCGAGTCAGCACGTTCCCCTCGCCACCCTCGTTTAATCGCACGCTTCCAGCGACGCGAGGCGGACGCCTTCGTTGACGCGCTGCGTGAAGATCCGGGATGCTGCCGCGGACGCCGGGCTGGAATGATGAGCGTTCAGAGACGAGGCCGGCTTGAGCCCGGGCCAGAATATCCTTCCTTCGTTCCGCCACAAACGGCATCACATGGCCAATCCCCGGCTCCCTGACGGGCCGAATCTCAACCCGCCAGGGAAAGAACAATGTCTGTCACGCGATAGATTTTCGCGGCGGCGGCAGTGCTTCTTTGAAGACCATGTCAGAACCGGATAGCAACACACGCGACGAAGACGCCCGCTACGAGGCCTTCGTCCGCCTTTTCGCGCACCACGAGGCGGAGCTGCGACGCTTCGCCGGATCCTTCCTGCCCTCCTGGGGCGATGTGGACGAACTCATGCAGCGGGCCGCGCTGGCGATGTGGCGGAAATTCGAGCAGTTCGACCAGGACTCCCAGTTCATCAAATGGGCCTGCGTGGTGACCCGCTTCGAAGCGCTTGCTTATCGACGCAAGATGGCGCGGGACCGGCATGTCTTTCGGGAGGACGTGCTGGAGCTGATGGCGGAAGAGGCCGCCGAGGAACTCGAGCAGCGCAGCGCCGAACGGGATGCGCTCGAGTCCTGCCTGCTGGCCATGCCGGAGAAACAACGCACGTTCGTCATGCTCGCCTATACGCCCGGCGTGAAGATCAAGGAACTCGCCGAGGAAGCCGGAGCCACCTCGGCCGCATTCTATATGCGCTTGAAGCGACTCCGAAGCCAGTTGCTGGAATGCGTCGAAGCCAAGACCCTGCAAGCCAAGGAAACCCGATGAAGGAGCCCCGTTTCGACAATCTTCGGGAGGAGGAGCGGGAGTGGATTGACGCCCTGTTGAACGACGAGATCGATGAGCCGTCGTTCAACGAGCTGCAGCAGCGCCTGCTGCAGCGTCCGGAACTCCGGACGGTGGTTCGCCGCAGCCTCGCGCTGCATCACGAGTTGCAGGAGCGAGCCGCAGAGACTTCGGATGACAGTCTCCATTCCTGGAACGAGGCAGCCCCCCATCCGGAACCGGACAAGATCGTTCCCATTTCCGCAACGAACGACTTCCGACGCTTCCTGCCGATCGCCATCGCGGCGAGCCTGGCCTTCGTCTTCGGACTGCTGTTCATGAGCGCGACCAACCGGGACGAAACGAACGGCTCACTCGCGCAAACCCGGCCGCAGACGCCCCCGGAAGATCCTGAGGCTTCGGCCGAGGGATTTGCTGTCGTCCGCAATCTCTTCGAAGCCCGTTGGCCCGCTGATCAGAAGGCCCTCGGCGAGGGGGAAAGCCTCGGCGCGGAAACCCTCCGCCTGGAAGCCGGCGTCGCCGAGATCCAGTTCTACTCGGGGGCGACCATGGTCGTCGAAGGCCCGGCCGAAATCGCGTTCAAGTCCGCCTGGGAAGCGACCTGCCTCGAGGGAGCCGTGCGCATGCGCGTGCCGCCGGCGGCGCGCGGCTTCCGCCTGCACGGACCCGAAACCGAGATCGTCGACCTCGGCACGGAGTTCGGCCTCCAAGTGCGCGACGGCGCGGCTCACGTCGAGGTGATCGACGGCGAGATTTCCTTCAAGCACCGCGCCGAACCGGAGCGCCTCGTCCGGAAGGGCGGCGCCTGGACGCTGCCGGTCGACGCCAACGCCCAACCCGGAAACCAGGGCCAGATCGCATTCCCTGACGCCGGCAATTTCAGTGCGTTGGCCGCCAATCGCCGGCGCGCGGATTTCGAGCGATGGACGCGGCATCGCGACACACTGGCCGCCAAGCCCGACGTCATCGCCTACTACACCTTCGACCGCGTCGATCCTGCGGCCTTGCTCGCCAGCGTGGCGGAGCCGCACAACCCGGAACTCGACGGGGCGGTCGTCCTGGCGGAAACCACGGCCGGCCGCTGGCCCGGCATGAAGCAGGCCCTGGAGTTTCGCCGGCCCGGTTCCCGCGTCCGCGTGCGCATCCCCGGAGAGTTCAGCGCCTTCACCTTCGCAGCCTGGGTGCGCATCGACAGCCTCGATCGCCGCTACAATGCCCTCTTCATGGGCGACGGCTACGAGACCGGCGAACCTCATTGGCAGATTCGCGACGACGGAAAACTCATGCTTTCGGTCATGGTCGACGACACCCGTCCGAATCCGCACCACGCGCAGGACGCCGGCTTTCATCGCGTCTACTACTCCCCCCCGATCTGGGAGCAATCCATGAGCGGCCAGTGGATGCACCTGACCTCGGTGTTCGACCCGCAACGACGACAGGTCACCCACCATGCCAACGGCAAGCGCGTCAGTGTCCAGGAGATCGAGGAAGACTACCTCATTGACACCCTGCGCATCGGCAACGGCGAGATCGGCAACTGGGGCGAACCCTTCCGCGAAACGCCCTGGTTCGCCATTCGCAACCTCAACGGGCGCATCGACGAACTCGTCATCCTGGACGCGGCCCTCTCAGAGAGCGACATTGCCCAACTCTACGAGGATAGCCGGGCCGGTCGCCCCTGAGCGCGAACTTCAAGACACCAAGCCTCGGACCGAATCGGCTCCGCGCGCAACAGCCGCTCAGGTGGGTCTTTTCTTCGTCCAACAACGCGTTAAGATCCTCGTTCACCGGAAGTGATAGAGCGATGCAACACATGAAACGAATTCCCTGGATTCTCACGCTGACCGCCGGCGCGCTGTTGACGAGCAGCGCCCCCGCCGTCGACTACGAGCGCGAGATCAAACCGATCTTTGAGAAGAACTGCATCGAATGCCACGGCCCCATCAAGGCGAAATCCCAGTTGCGCGTCGACCAGCGCGCCGTGCTTCTCCGCGGCGGCGATAGCGGGGCGCCCGCGATCGTCCCCGGCAACGCCGCCAAAAGCCAGCTGCTGGAACTCGTCATGGGAACGGATCCGGACGAGGTCATGCCGCCCAAGGGCGAGCGCCTGACAAAGGCCGAGATCGCCTTGCTGGAACAATGGATCGCCCAAGGCGCCAACTGGCCGGGCCAGATGAATGACGTGGTCAAGCTCGAGACCGATTTCTGGTCCTTTCAGCCGGTCAACCGACCAGCCGTCCCCGACACCGCGGACAACCCCGTTGACGCCTTCCTGGCGGTTCGACTCAAGGAGGCCGGGCTGACGGCGAACGCTGCCGCCGACGCCCGCTCACTGATCCGCCGCGCGTCCATCGTGTTGACCGGACTGCCGCCCAAGCCGGGGCGCGTGCAGAGCTTCGTCACGGCTTCCGCTAAGAACCCGGACCAAGCCTACGCGGCGCTGGTGGAGGAACTGATGGCATCGCCGCACTTCGGCGAACGCTGGGCGCAGCACTGGCTGGATGTGATTCGTTGGGCGGAATCGAACGGCTCCGAGGCCAATCTCTATCGCAAAAACGCCTGGATCTATCGCGACTACGTTGTGCGCGCCTTCAACGAAGACAAGCCCTACGATCAATTCGTGCGCGAACAGATCGCCGGCGACACGCTCGGAAGCGGCGACGCCATGGGGTTCCTTGTATCCGGGCCACACGTGCCGGCGGCGACCGTCGGACGCGAACCCTCCGCCATCCGCCAGGCACGGGCTGACCGCATGGACGAGATCATGCAAACCGTCGGAGCGTCAATCATGGGCGTCACCTGGAATTGCGCGCGTTGCCACAACCACAAGTTCGACCCCATTTCCATCAAGGACTACTACGCCCTCACCGGCGTCTTCCAGGACATTGAATTCGGCAGCCGCTTTCCGGAATACGGGGCCGATCACCCCAGAAAGCAACGCGGCCAGGAGCTTTGGAGAGAAATCGCGAAACAACGCCGGGAACTCCGAAAGACCGGTGGCTGGGAAGAGAATTGGGGCGCCTTCCGCGAACTGCACTTCAATCCGGTCACCACCAAGGCCGTGCGCATCCAGTTCAAGTCCGGCTACGTCGGCCTCGATGAATTGGAAGTCCTGGGGCCCGACACCCAGAACGCCAACCTTGCGCAAAAGGATCGCGGGGTCACGCTGACCGGCTTTCCGGAAAAGGGCGTGGATGGACGGAACCCCATCGACCGCGTGAACGACGGCGAATATGGGACCATGGCGTGGCGCGCCCGGGTCAACAACAAGGCCGAGCAGAAACCCTGGGTGCAGTTCGACTTCAGCAAGCCGGAAAAGATCAACCGTCTCCGCCTGAGCGCGAACCGGGAGTATTTCTACGACACGGATTACCTCGAGAAGAAGCCGTCCCTACCCCGCTACGAGTTTGACATACAGATCCTGAAGGAGAATGGCGAGTGGCAGCCCTCGGCGGGAACCTGGTTCCTCAACAAGAAGCTGGCGGAACAGCATCCGGAACGGAAGAAGTTCCTCTCCGAGATCCAACGCCTCATCGGCCAACTGGCCGAGGAAGGACCGCGACCCAGCTTTGTCGGGCGCCTGATCCCGCCGGCGGTGACGCGCGTCCTGCATCGCGGCAGCCCGGAAGACGCGCGGGACGAGGTCGCCCCGGCGGGCCCCGAAATTCTCGCCGGTGATCTCAAGCTCACAGCCCAAACACCCGGTCCGAAACGACGCGCGGCATTCGCCGATTGGATCGCCAGCCCCGACAACCCGCTCACCGCCCGCGTCATGGCCAATCGCATCTGGCACCACGTCTTCGGCGCCGGGATCGTCAGGACCACCAGCGACTTCGGCAAGGCCGGCGCGCGCCCGACGCATCCCGAATTGCTGGAATGGCTCGCCGCGGAGTTCGTCACACCGACCCAATCCGAGATCGCGCCCTGGTCCATGAAGGGATTGATCCGCCTGCTGGTCATGTCCGACGCCTTCCGGCGTTCCAGCCTCCCATCGACCGCCGGAATGAAAGCCGACCCCAATGCCGCGCTACTCTGGCGCTATCCCCCGCGGCGCGTCGAAGCCGAGGTGATCCGCGATGGCATTCTCCAGGCCTCCGGGAAGTTGGACACTTCCATCGGCGGACGCGGCTACCGGATTCACAACGAAAAGAAGACCTACGCGCAGTGGGAGGTCGTCGACAACCACGGCCCTGAAACCTGGCGCCGCATGCTCTACCAGGAACGTATGCGCCGTGTGGATGACAAGATGTTCACCGCCTTCGATTTTCCCGATTGCGGGCAAGTCCGCGGCAAACGCCCCGTCTCCACCACGCCGTTGCAGGCGCTCAACCTGATGAACAGCGCGTTCGTCGTCGACCAGGCCAAGTTCATTGCCCAACGGGCCAAGAAGGAAACGAAGAGCGAGGCTGAGGAGGTGGTCGTGCGACGAGCCTTTGAATTGCTGCTGGCACGGGAACCCTCGCCTGACGAACTCGAGACCGCAGTCCGTGTCGCACGCAGCCAGGGACTTCACGTGGTCTGCCGCAGCCTCATGAATTCCAACGAGTTCGCCTTCCTCCCCTGACGCCCGTAGCCGCGCTCGCGAAGAGCGTGGACGACACCCGTCCGCGACTGCCTTCGCCCCAAGCCCCCGCCCCACCTTCTCACGAAGGCGGCTACTTCCCCGCGGAGCCCGTAGCCGCGCTCGCGAAGAGCGTGGACGACGCCCGTCCGCGACTGCCTTCGCCCCAAGCCCTCGCTACACCTTCTCACGAAGGCGGCGACGCCACCCCAAAAAGTGTACTTGCAAACTCGGATGACAGGAACAGTCTGCTTCCATGAATCAAGGACCCGGGAGATCGAATCTCCCTCGATTGGATGACTCGGCATACTCGGGTCATGCATTCGTTCATTGGATTTTCTCAATAAGAGATCGGCAAACCGGCTGGCTGGACGACGCGTTTCATCGTCGATTTCGCGAGATACTGCTTCACGGTCTCGGAAGATTCGGCGCCGCCTGTCCGGCCTATTGTCTCATGCCGGACCATGCGCACCTGCTCGTGCTGGGTTGGGAGGAAACCTGCCGGCAACGGCTCCTGATCCGGTTTCTCCGACAGCATACGAACAAGCCACTGAGAGAGCAGGGATTCGAATGGCAGAAGCAGCCATACGACAACGTGCTTAGACAAAAGGACCGTGAGAAGAACGCGTTTCAAGTCGTGGCCAACTACGTGTTGAACAACCCGGTGCGCGCGGAACTGGTCGACCGATGGGAAGACTGGCCGTATCTAGATTCGATCATCCCTGGATATCCAGACGCATGTCTGCGGGAGAGAGATTTCTGGGACCGTTTCTGGAAGATCTATTATTCGAAGTTGTGACATCACACGCCCGTAGCCGCGCTTGTGAGAGCGTGGACGACGTCCGTCCGCAACTACCTTCGCTTCAAGCCCTCGCTCCACCTTCTCACGAAGGCGGCTACTTCCTCAAGGCGCCCGTAGCCGCGCTCGTGAGAGCGTGGACGACGTCCGTCCGCGACTGCCTCTGCCCCAAGCCCTCGCTCCACCTTCTCACGAAGGCGGCTACTTCCCCCAACGCGCCCGTAGCCGCGCTCGCGAGAGCGTGGACGACG
>CAZFLK010000005.1:39319-71395 GCA_964519245.1 uncultured Verrucomicrobiota bacterium | reverse complement strand
GGCGGCTACTTCCCCCAACGCGCCCGTAGCCGCGCTCGCGAGAGCGTGGACGACGTCCGTCCGCGACTGCCTCTGCCCCATGCCTCAAGGAAGGCTTCCCGCTTCTTCACCGAGGGTTCCAGCGCGAGCAGGTGGATATGCAGGCGGCCGGCCTTTCGATCCGCCTTGCAATCCATGCGCGCCGCCAACCCGCCATCCCAGAGGATCGGCAGGGTGAAGTAGCCGTAGCGTCGTTTGGCCGCGGGTAGATAGCACTCGATCTGGTAATCGAAATCGAACAGATCCCGCGTGCGCTGCCGCTGGATCAAGAGATTGTCAAAGGGAGAAAGAATCTTGAGTTTACCGCGCGCCAGAGGCTGGCTGAGGAGATCCAAGGTCCCGGGAAGCGAGTAGCAGACGGCGTCCCCCACCTGTGCCTGCATCAACTCACCGTTCGCCAGCATGTCCTTCATGGTCTTGGCGACGACCGCCTTCACCCCCTTCAAAAGGTAGCCGATCTCCTGCGGAAGCCCCAAGCCATGGGCCCGCAGGAAGCGGGTGATCAGGAAACGGGTTTGGTCCTCCGCGGAAGGCGTCGAGACGTCCACGCCTTCGGGCAACACCCGCTCAGTGAGATCATAGACCTTCTGAAAATTGACGCGGCGCGCGGTCATGAGCTCTCCCCGCATGAACAGGTTCTCCAGGGCTCGCTTCGCCGGTTTGGCGCCCCACTCTCCTTTCCTCCTCCCAACGTGTTCGAAATCCCTGGCCAGCAACGGGCCTTCCTTCCTGATGCGCTCCAGAACGAACTTTTCGAGTTTCGGATCGCGCTCAAACCAATGCTCCTGCTCCCCGCGGGCGATCGCCTCCTTGCGGGGCAAAGTGAAGCGGAAATCCCGCATCGGCAGGTAGGCCGCGGCGTGCGCCCAATACTCGAAAACCTTCCGTCCCTCCGTCAGTTGATCAAGCTGGGAGGGTCGATACCGGGGATTGCGATTCCAGAGCGTGTGATGATGGGCGCGCTGAATGACGGAAATCGTGTCGATCTGAACGTAGCCCAACCGCTCGATCGAAGCCAGGGTGGCTGACTAGGCGCGCCCGGATGACTTCATCGGGGGCAGCCCCTGCGCCAGAAGAACGAGCTTCCTGGCCTCGGGTTTGGAAAGCGACGCGATCACGGCGGGCGATGCCAACGCTTATTCGATGCAAACGATCTCCCGCATGGTGTGCGCATAAAGCCGCCCTCCGGCGAACGTCACCGACGCCAAGGTCCAGGTTTCGCCGCCCGGTCCAAGGTCGTTGGTGGCAACCAACGACTCCGGCGAGAGCGCGGCAACCTCCGTGTCGATCACGTGAACCGTGCCTGTCACCAAGGGCAGAAAAAGATACTTCCCCACCCGAGTGGGACTCGCCGCGGAGATGTGTCCGAAGCCGGCGCCATTATGCCCCTTGTCTCCGACGGCAAATCCCGATGCGTTGAGCGGACGATTGCGGGGATGTCCCTTGCCCCATAGGAGAACGTCCTTCGCCCGAGCGCCCTTGTCCGCCATGAGCTGGGCCGGCAACTCCAGGTACTCGACCGCGCCGGTCTTGACGTGAACGCGCCCCACGTAAGGATGGTCATGCGTCAGGAACCAATGCCACTCGCCAATCAGGAGATTGGACTGGTTGGTGTTGGGATGTCGTCGCCCCGCCTTCACTGCGGCGTCCTTCTCCCGGACCCAATCACCCTTGCCCGAATCGCGCCGCCACAAGGTCGCCCCCGCGTCGACCGGTTGTTCCCTCAGGAGCTTCCCGGTCGACGCGTCCATGACGAGATGGGTCATCCCGCGGAAGCCCAAAACGTATTCCTCATTCCAGTGGCAGGCGAACGAGGGGTCGTAGCCGGGAATCTCCAGGCTCCACAGCGTCCTTCCCTCCTCGCCGGGTTCCAGGCTGGTGAGACTCTGGCCGGCAGGTTTTTCCAAGGGGCCATGCGGGCCGCCGCGCGCGTGTGAGACCGCCAGCTTGCCGTCCCGCGTTCGCCCGATCACCGGCGTGTTATGCACAACGGTCCCGACATTCTCACGCCAGAGAACCTTGCCGGTTCGCTCGTCGATTCCGTGAATGTAGGTCCAGACCTCGCGGGGATCCACGCCCACGGGAACCTTGATGCCGCCCTTGGCCTTCTTCCCTGGCGCGGACCACTTCTGCATCTTGGCGCCGGCTTCCTTGTTCCCAACCTCGACATAAAGAATGGCGTCTCCGACCAGGAACGGCTCGGCCTGCCGGTTGTTGTGCTTGAAGCGCGGGGTCCACTCCCGCAACCAGATCTTCCGGCCGTTGAAATCGAAACACCCCATCGATCCACACCGGTTGAAGAACCAGACGTGTTCGCCATCGACGATCGGCGCGAACACCGTGCCGTCGGTGAATCCTCCGGCCAGGGAAATGAACGCGCTGCCGGGCAACTTGACCCGCCACAGAATCTCTCCGGTTTCGGCGTCGAGGCAGAAGCCGATCACATCCTTGACCCCGGACTTTTCCTCCAATGACTGGATCGGTTCGTGCGTCGTGACAAACACGCGGTTCCCCCAGACCGAGACCCCGCTCATGCCCGCCTCCGGCAACGGCGTCCGCCAGCGAATGTGCTCGCCGCGAGTGACGCTCCAGCGGATGGGAGGCTCGCCCTCCACCTGCCAATCGCCCTCGGGACCGGCGGCTTGCGGCCAGTGATTCGCCGCGCGAAGCGCGCAGGACATGCCGACGACGGACGCGGCGATCAGAAGTAACAGCTTGTTGCTCATAGTGAATGGGAGGCTCGTTCGCAAACAACACCCCGCGCGTTGGTTCAAGCCCTCGCGCGGGGATTGCGGCGGTTGGAGCGACGGGCCCAGAATCCTCCGCCCGGCCCGGAACGTCAATGCCCGCCGCCCCGACTCCGCTTTTGACACACGGCCCGCAAACGGCACAATCCGCCAATGATTCATCACGCCATCCGCCACACCTTCACGCTGGTTCCCCTTTGCCTAGCGACATCCGTTTTCGCAGCCGACGACTACAAGCTGGGCCCTGACTCACAACGCCAACCCGGCGTCCCCCAAGGCAAGGTCACGCAGTATTCCTGGAACAACAGCCAGATCTTCCCGGGCACACATCGGGATTATTGGGTCTATGTCCCGGCGCAGTATAAACCGGACGAGCCCGCCTGCGTGATTGTGGTGCAGGACGGCGGCGGGCGCGTCCGCGACAAGGGCGCCTGGCGCATGCCCATCGTGTTTGACAACCTGATCCACAAGCGGGAAATGCCGGTCTCGATCGGCATCTTCGTGAATCCCGGCGTCGTGCCCGCGACCCATGAGAACGCGCAACCGCGTTTCAACCGCAGCTTCGAATACGACGGCATGGGCGACAACTACGCGCGCTTCCTGCTCGAAGAGATCATCCCCGCCGTCGCCCAGGACCACAACCTGAAGACCGACGGAGGCAGCCGGATGCTCATCGGTTCCAGTTCGGGCGGGATCGCGGCCTTCACCGCGGCCTGGGAACGGCCGCAAGCGTTCAGCCGGGTCTACTGCACCGTCGGCACCTTCGTCAGCCTGCGCGGCGGCAACAACTACCCCTGGATGATCCGCAAGTTCGAACCCAAGCCGATCCGGGTCTACCTTCAGGACGGCTCCAATGACAACAACCTCTACTGCGGGAGTTGGTGGGTCGCCAACCAGGACATGCTCGCTTCCTTCCAGTTCTCCGGCTACGACGTCAATCACGCCTGGGGCGACGGCGGCCACAACGGCAAACACGGCGCCTCAATCCTGCCCGATGCCCTCCGCTGGCTCTGGCGCGACTACCCGCAACCGATCGCCAAACCCGTCGCCAAGGGGGATCGCGCGCTGGACGTCTACCTGGAAGGCGAGGAATGGGAACTGGTGAGCAAGGGCCATAAGTTCACCGAGGGGCCCGCCGTCGATTCAGAGGGCGCCCTCTTCTTCACCGACATCCCCAACAACAAGATCCACAAGGTGGGCAAGGACGGGAAAGCCGTGGAGTTCGCCCGGAATACCGGCGGCGCCAACGGCCTGCATTTCGGACCCGACGGACGTCTCTACGCCTGCGCCAACCGCAAACGGGAGATCGTGGCCTATGACAAGAACGGCAAGGCGGAAACCGTCGCGGCGAAGGTCAACTCCAACGACCTCGTCGTGACTCACGAGGGCCACATCTACTTCACCGACCCGTCCAACAAACGCGTCTGGTTCCTCGAGAAGGACGCCAAGGCGTCAAGCAAGGGCAAGGTCAGTTTCAAGGAACCGCAGGTCGCGGACCGCGGCATTGAGAAACCGAACGGCATCATGCTATCGCCGGACCAGACCCTCCTGTCCGTCTCCGACACCGAAGGCCGTTTCGGTTACTCGTTCCGAATCACCAAAGACGGGACGCTCGCCGACAAGCAGCGCTACCACATCCTGCACGTTCCCATCGACGCGCCCAACAGCGGCGCCGACGGCATGGCCATGGACGACCAGGGCCGACTCTACGTGACGACGCGTTTCGGCATCCAAGTCTGCGACCAACTCGGCCGCGTCCACGGCATCATCTCCAAGCCCCAGGATGCCTGGCTCTCCAATGTCGCCTTCGGCGGTCCGGAGCGAAACATCCTCTACGCCACCTGCGGCGACGCCGTCTTCAAACGGAAGCTCAACGCCAAGGGCGTCGTCGCCTGCGAAGCCCCGATCAAACCGCCCAAACCGCGACTGTAAGGAAAGGCAGAGCGGATCGTCGCAAGCCACTCATAATCACTCCGTTCATATACCGCCCCACGGCTGGGGCCCGGCAGGCCACGCCCGCCCAGGTCGAATGTCGCGAAGCGATAATCGATTGGGGTTGAACGCATCCTCGCGCACGGGAATTCTTCATTGAACGAAGCGTTCGACGATCGAGCGTTTCACGGACATCAACCAAGGAGAAACACATGTCTGACTCGAAGAACAAACCGATACGCGAGATCCGGATGGGCGCAATCAAGGCCAGCATCTGGGAGAACAACAACGACAAGGGCGTCTGGCACAACGTGTCGCTGTCCCGCATCTACAAATCGGGCGACGAATGGAAAAGCTCGGAGAGCTTCGGCCGCGAGGATCTGCTCACCGTGGCCAAGGTCGCCGACCTCGCCCACACCTGGATCTACAAGCAGACGCAGCAAGGGGATGGAAGGTAGGCGTCCGGAGGGCTTGAGTAGAAGTGGGCTCGACGGAGTCTCTCCCCTCCGGGTCTTGACGAACCGTCCGGTTCTTGGAGGCGCTCTGAGAATAGCGGCAGCGAATCCAACGTCGGTGGGGCGAGACTCTGTCGAGCCCTGTTCAGAACCCCGAAGGGGTGAAAGCAGCGTCCTGGGGCAACCAACGACTTGAGCATGACATGGACCACCTCCCGTTTCCCGCCTTGTCACTGTCTCCCGCTCATGTTCAATACGGGACCATGAGGAAGTGGATTGCAATCGTCGCCGGCATTCTGGTCGTCGCAGGGGACAACGCTGTCGCGCAGTCATTGCGGGCAGGGGCCGCCAAGGTCGATATCACACCGGGACCGGACGTTCCACTCTCGGGTCCGGTCGGCGGCAGCGGCAAGGCGGCGAACGTTCACGACCCCCTGTTCGCGCGGGCGTTGGCGATTCAGAGCGGCGACGTCCGCGTCGTGCTGTGCGTCTGCGACGTCACCATGATTGCGTCAGACCTGCACGACCGGATCCGCGCGCGGGTCCAGCAACAGACCGGATTGCCAATGACTCACTTGTTGGTCTCGACCACGCACACGCATCGCGCCCCGAGGGTGGTCGAGCTGGAGCTGGGAGAGGCGCACGACCGTTACCGCGCGGGCTTGATCGACAAGGTGGCCGCGGCGACGGCGGCGGCTCTGGGGCGCCTCGAGCCGGCGCGGGTTGGTTGGGCTTCCATCGACCAGCCGGGGCCTTGCCGGAATCGGCGCTGGTTGATGAAACCCGGCTCGCTGGGACCGAAGTAAGGACCCTGCGCCGAAAGGTCCCGGTTCAACGCCCGGAAAGGGCGGAACGCAAGAACGCGGGGCGGTCCGTCGTGATGGAATCGAACCCCAGTTCCCGGAAGCGGCGCGCGACCTTGGGATCGTTCACGGTCCAGCAGTGCAACTCCATCCCCGCGGCTCGAAGGCGTTCCACAAAGGCTTCATCCACCACCTTGGCCTCGGCGCGGCAGTCGAGTCCGTCGGCCTGGATGCGCTTCAAGGTTCCAACAATTGACTCCACCGACGGCGTCCAGGCTCCGGTTTCCTTGTCCTGCTTGAAGCTGGTCAACCAACAGGCCTTGATGTCAGGCATGACTCGCTTGACGGCGGCGATGACTTCGTCGTCGAAGGCGATGATCACAATCTGATCGCGCTTCAACTTCGACGCGGCAATTTCCTGCTTCAACGTCGGCACGATTTCGGGCCCGCATTTGATCTCGATGAAGATGCGTTTTCCCTCAGGGATAACCGCGAGAACTTCCGCCAGGGTCGGGATGGGTTCGCCCTTGTACTTGTCCGCCTTCCAGGACCCGAATTCGAGCTGTCGAAGTTCGTCCAGGGTGGAGCCAACCACTTTCAGTTCCTTGCCGCCCGTGCGCTTCGTGGTCTTGTCGTGGATACAGACGATCCGCCCCTCCTTGGTCAGCAGGAAGTCGCCCTCGACGGCGTCGGCTCCTTTCTCCCAGGCGAGGCGAAAGGCGGCGAGTGTGTTCTCCGGCGCGTCATGAGAGGCGCCGCGATGCGCGACAATGGTCTGGGCGGAGGCGGTCAAGGTCATGGCGAGAAAGACGGCGAAAGCGAAGGCCGCTCGTAACATTGGAGCGCCGTAGAAAAGACAAGGGAATGAAGACATGGGAATGGATGAGTTGGATTCCTTTGTCTTCATTCCCATGTCATCCGGTTCCGGAGCGCCCAGCATTGCCCGGCTTGGGCGCGGATCGGCAACCGATGCCGAGCAATGCCCGGCGCTCCGTTCGCGAGGTTCGACGACGCGATGCGCTGTTTCGTGAGTCTTCATTCTGTAATTCAATTGAGCGCGATTGTTCGCTTCAAAACTTTCCGTCCCTGGATTCGAACTTGGTGGGCTTGCCCAGGCTTTCGCCGCCGCGACGGATCCAGTCGGCGATCCAGTTCATCAGCGCATCCACTCCGACGCGCGGTTCGCCGAACAACTTCAACGCCCGTGAACTGTCGCTCAGCAGGGCCGTCTCCGTTTCCTCGCCGGTCAGCGTCACGTCACGGTCCAGCAACTCGCCGAACTGCAGCGCCGTGTCCCGAATCGACAACCTTTCCGGGCCGGTGATGTTGATGAACCACGGCGGCGTCGCGGCCTGATCGAAGCTTTGGATCGTCATCGCATTGGCGTCGCCCTGCCAGATGATGTTGAAGAAGCCCATCGAGACATCGATCGGTTCGTTGTTCCAGACCTTCTGCGCAATGTCGACCAGGACGCCATAACGCGGTTCGCAGGCGTAGTTGAGACGGATAATGGACACCGGGATCTCCAGCGTCCGACTGAAATGCTCAAACATCCGCTCGCGCCCCAGGCAACTCATGGCATACTCCCCGACGGGATCCGGCCTGTCCGTTTCGACGGAGCCGCCTTCCTCCACGGATGTCAGCCCGTAAACATTGCCGGTCGAGAAGGCGACGATGCGACTGTCCCGGTAACGCTTGCAGGCAATCGAGGGCAGGTGCGTGTTCATCGCCCAGGTGAGCGACTCCTGCCCCGTGGCGCCGAATTTCATGGCGGGCATGTAGACTACATTGGGCGCGTCCGGCAGTTTGGCGACCTGCGCCTCATCCAGCAGATCGCAGCGGATCGTCTCAATGCCCTGCGTCTGCAGACGCGCTTCCATGTCGCCATCTGAGAATCGCGAGACGCCGATCACGCGTCGTTCGACGCCGGCCTCGACGCTGGCGCGTTGAATCATCCGCGCGAGGGTCGGCCCCATCTTGCCGGCCACCCCGAGCAGGATCACATCGCCCTGCAGACGCCCACAGGTCTCAACCACCCCGGGCGTGGGATCGCTCAGGGCATCTTCCAGCTGGTCGACGGAATCGAAGGGCGCGAAATTCATGAGAGGTCATTCGTTGCAAAGCGGAACTCCTCCACGGGCCGGCCGCCGATCAAGTGCTCCTGAATGATCCGCTCCAGAACGTCAGGCGTGCAATTGCGATACCACGTTCCCTCCGGGTAGACCACCGCCACCGGCCCCTCGCAGCAGACCTGTAAACAATTGGCCTTGGTCCGGAACGTCAGCGCTTCCGGCCCCACCAATTTCAGTTCGGCCAGTCGACGCTTGAGATAATTCCACGACGCCAGACTCGCTTCCTTGGCGCAACACTTGGGCTTGGTCTGGTCGGCGCACAGGAAGATGTGGCGCTTGAAGCGATCAACGCCAAAGGTCTGCACCGCGGATTTGAGTTCTTCAGACATGATGAATGGTGTCAGGCCGGAGAGATTACCGGGATGCGGCATGGCCGCAAGAGCGGGATTCCCCACCAAACACCCGCATTTTCCTGCTTTTCAATTGGGACCGCGGAGCGGAGTATGGTTGACCGATAGATGCACGACTCATGAAATCACGAGGCCGGACACCTTTTCGACGGATGCTTTGGGACACGGCGGCTCTCTTCGGCTGCGCACTTGGCGCGGTCGCCGCGGACTCCAGCGGCTTGGAGTTTTTCGAGAAAGAGATCCGCCCCCTGCTGCTCACCCACTGCTACGAGTGTCATTCCGCCGAGGCCAAACATCTCAAGGGCGGGCTCCGCGTCGATTTCCGCGACGGACTGCTCAAGGGCGGCGACACCGGTCCCGCCATCACACCCGGGAACCCGGACAGCAGCCTCTTGATCGAGGCGGTGCGCTACCATAATCGCGAACTTCAGATGCCGCCGAAACGCCCGCTCACCCCGGCGCAGGTCAATGCGCTGGTGAAATGGGTCGAGAGGGGCGCGCCCGATCCTCGCGAAACTGGAGCAAAGATTGCGGAGCAACACAAGGCGTTGACCGTCAAGGAGGGGCGCGAATTCTGGGCCTTCAAGCCCTTGGCCGATCCCGCTGTGCCGCGCCCTTTGTCGCCGGAAGCAAGTATTGAGAACCCAATTGATGCGTTTCACCAATTGCGCTTGGCCGAAGCCGGCCTCACCCCCGCCCCGCCCGCGAACAAACGCGACCTGATTCGCCGCGCCACCTACGACCTCACCGGCCTGCCGCCAACCCGGCGCGAGGTGGAGGATTTCCTGGCGGACGATTCGCCCGGCGCCTTCCGGCGCGTGGTCGACCGGCTCTTGCGCTCACCCCAGTACGGCGTGCGCTGGGGCAGGCATTGGTTGGACGTCGCGCGCTACGCGGACTCCAACGGTCGCGACGAGAACCTCGCCTTCGGCAACGCCTGGCGCTACCGCGATTACGTCGTCAACGCCTTCAACCATGACAAGCCGTTCAACCGCTTTCTCATCGAACAGATCGCGGGCGACCTGCTGCCCGACAGCGATCGGGAAACCTTCACCGCCACCGGCTTCCTCCAGTTGGGCGCCAAGGTCCTCGCCGAGGGCGACAAGGACAAATTGGTCATGGACACCATCGACGAGCAGATCGACACCATGGGCAAGGCCTTCCTCGGGATGACGCTGGGCTGCGCGCGCTGCCATTCGCACAAGTTCGACCCCGTGCCGCAGGACGACTACTACGCGCTGGCCGCGATCTTCAAGAGTTCCCGAACCTTCGCGGAAGGCGGCCGCGGCGCCATCAAGTATTGGTACGAACGCGACTTCGCCGACGAGGAGGAGAAGAAGCGCATCGCGGACGTGGACAAGGAGATCGCGAAGTACAGATCGGCGGCTTCCAGCTTCAAGTCCAAAGCCACGGTCACACTCCGCGGCGAGGCGCGCGCCAAAGCGGCGGATTACCTGGTCGCCGCGACAAAGTTCGCGCCCAGCGCCACGCTGGAGGAAGTCGCCCTGATCGCGAAACCCAAGGGACTGCACCCGCGCATCCTCCATACCTGCCGCCTGCACCTGGAGTACAACAAAACCGATCCGTTCTTTGCCCAATGGCACGAGTGGGCCGGCGATCCTGTCGCGGTCGGGAAGCATTTCAGCGCCCTGTTCCAGGAAGCCGAGGCGGCCCTGGCTGATGCGCGCAAGAAGAACCCCAAGGCGAAGACCCTGCAGGACGCCCGCCTCGAGGCCGCGCGCGCCGCACTCTACGATCTTTCGGGCTTCCTGACCGTGCCCGCCAAGCCGGAGCACGCCTTCGACGCCGAAACCTTGGCGGAATACCATCGCTTGCGCGAGGAAGCGCGAATCTTCGAGAGCGCCGCCGCGGATATCACCGCCGCCATGGGCGTGACCGATGGTGAGATCCAGAAGGACATCCCGCTCCATATTCGCGGCAGCCACCTCAATCTGGGCAGGCCGGTGCCACGGGGCGTGCCGCAGGTCATGCGCTTCAGCCGCCGCGACCTCAAGTTTCCCGAGAAGCAGAGCGGACGCCTGGAACTGGCGCAATGGATGGCGGATGATCGCCATCCCCTCACCGCGCGCGTGTTCGTCAATCGCGTCTGGCGGTGGCACTTCGGTCGCGGGATCGTCCCGACCCCCAACAACTTCGGAGTGCAAGGCGCCGAACCGACCCACCCGGAGCTGCTCGATTGGCTGGCCGAGGAATTCATCCGTTCCGGCTGGAGCGTCAAGACGCTGCATCGCCTGATCATGAATTCCCACGCCTACCGAATGGCGACGCAGCACGCAAATCCCGACAAGGCGGATCAAGTCGATCCCGCAAACCTGCTCTGGTCGCGCTTTGAGATCCGCCGCCTCGAGGCAGAGGAGATTCGCGATGCCGCCCTCGCCGCCGCAGGCTTGCTCGACAAGCGACTCGGCGGCAAGACCATCCCCCTTCGGAATCGTCAATTCTTCTTCAATCACACTTCCGAAGACCACACCAACTACGAGAAGCTCCGCCGCCGCTCGCTCTACCTCCCCGTGGTGCGCAACCACCTCTGCGGCATCTTCGAGCAGTTCGATTTCCCGGATCCGAATCTCCCGGTCGGCAATCGGCAGACGACTACGGTCGCGCCGCAGGCCCTAATGATGATGAACTCCACGCTGTTCATGGACGCTGGAGACGCCCTGGCCGGCCAAGCGATGGAGATGGTTGGGGTCGACGACGGCGAGCGCATCGACTTCGCCTACCAACGCGCGCTGGTCCGACCGCCCTCAAACGCTGAACGCGAGCGCGCATTGCGATTCATCGCCGAGCTGACCGGACCTCCCGCCCTTTTGAATTCGTCGACGATGGACGAGGCCGCAAACGCCGAGGCCCGCCGGAAGGCCTGGTCGCTGTTCTGCCAAAGCCTGCTGGCTTCCAATGAATTCATCTATTTGAATTGAATTTGAAATGAACGACGCCGCCCAGCTTATCAGCCGCCGAAAGATGTTGCGCGACAGCGCGGTTGGCTTCGGTAATATCGCCTTGCTGTCGATGTTGCAGGACGAAGCGTCCGCGTCATCGCCGACCGGGGCGGGCAACCCGTTGGCCGCCAAGATTCCGCACATCGCGCCGCGCGCGAAGCGGGTGGTGTTCCTGTTCATGAAGGGCGGGCCTTCGCACGTGGACACCTTCGATCCCAAACCGTTGCTCACCCGCGACCACGGCAAGAAGCCGCCCTTCGACCTGCCGCGCGTCACCTTCGCCAAACAAGGCAATCTCCTGAAGTCGCCCTGGGAGTTCAAACAACACGGCCAGAGCGGACTGCCGGTCAGCAGCCTGTTTCCCAATGTCGCCGAGTGCATCGACGACCTCTGCATCCTGCGCTCGGTCCACGGCACCAATCCCGCGCATGGCGGCGCGCTGCTCAAACTGCACACCGGCAGCGACAATTTCATCCGGCCCAGCATGGGCTCCTGGGTGGTCTACGGCCTGGGCACGGAAAACGAGAACCTGCCCGCCTTCATCACCATCTGCCCCACCCTGGCGCACGGCGGCGTGACCAACTGGGGAGCCCAGTTCCTACCGGCCTATTGCCAAGGCACGCCGATCGGCAACGCCAGCCTCGAGGCGAAGACGGTCAAGGTGAAGAACATCCGGAACCATCGCATCGACGCCCGGACCCAACGCCGGCAACTGGACCTGATCAAGGCGATGAACCAGGACCACCTGGAGGCCGCAGGCGCGGAAAAGGCGCTGCTGGGGAGATTGAACTCCTTTGAACTGGCCTACCGCATGCAGACCTCCATGCCGGAGGCGCAGGATCTTGGCGGCGAGACTGCCGTGACGAAGAAGCTCTACGGCATTGATGACCCCGTCACCGAGGACTTCGGTCGCCAATGCCTGATGGCCCGGCGTTTCCTCGAACGCGGTGTGCGCTTCGTGCAGGTCACGCACAGCGACAGCGAGGTCCAGTGGGACCAACACAGCAATCTTTACCAGGGCCACACCAAGAATGCCGCCGAGGTCGACAAGCCGATCGCCGGATTCCTGCGCGACCTCAAGTCACGCGGCCTGCTGCAGGACACCCTGGTCATGTGGGGCGGCGAGTTCGGACGCACCCCCACCGCGCAGGGTTCCAACGGCCGCGATCACAACCCCCACGGCTTCACCATGTGGTTCGCCGGCGCCGACGTGAAAGGCGGTTACGCCTATGGCGCGACCGACGACTACGGCTACTACGCCGCCGTGGACAAGATGCACGTCCACGACCTGCACGCCACCATGCTCCACGCGCTGGGCATGGATCACGAGAATCTGACCTTCCACTACGCCGGTTTCGATCATCGACTGACCGGCGTCGAAGGCGTGGCCGCCACCGACATCTTCGCCTGAGACCGGCCATGAGCGGAAACCTCATCGACGTCAACGTCAGCCTTTCGCGCTGGCCCTTCCGCCGCCTGCCCCACGACACCGTCCCCGAGTTGGTCAGGAAGCTGCGCTCGAGCGGCGTGAAGCAGGCATGGGCCGGGAGTTTTGACGGCTTGCTGCACCGGGATGTGGGCGCCGTAAACGGCAGGCTTGCCGCGCAGTGCAAACGGCACGGCGACGGCCTGCTGGTTCCTTTCGGAACCGTGAACCCCGCCCTGCCGGACTGGGAAGAGGATCTCCGTCGTTGCGCGGAGGATCACCGGATGCCGGGCATCCGTCTCCACCCCAACTTCCACCAATACAGCTTGGACGACGAACGCTTCGTGAAGCTGCTCAAGTTGGCGGGTGAGCGGAAGCTGATCGTGCAGATCGCGGTCTTGATGGAAGACGAACGCACGCAGCACCCGTTGGTTCAGGTTCCGCATGTCGACGTGGCGCCGCTCCCGGAAGCGCTCCAGCAGGCTCCCGGCGCGCGCGTTGTCCTCCTCAACGCCCATCGCGCCGTTCGCGGAAAAACCTTCCTCCAGATGATCGCCACGAAACGCGTCTGGTTCGACATTTCCAACCTGGAAAGCGTCGGCGGTGTGGGAAAGATTCTTGCCCAGGCGCCGCTGGAGAAGATCCTGTTCGGTTCGCACGCGCCCTTCTTCATCCTGGAATCCGCCCTGCTGAAACTTCGCGAATCGGATCTCAGCGAAACGCAATCGGCGTCGATCGCCGCGGGCAACGCCCGCAAACTGCTGCCCAAGTAGGGCCTTGGCCCGCTCCCGGCTATTTCCCCATCTGGGCGATGAAGCGATTGGCCTCGTTGATGGAGGTCTCCATCTCCTTGATCAATGTCGCGATATCCCCCTCCACCGACTTCAGCTCGGACTGCAGCGAGGAGATGGCGCGGGCGTTGAGATTGTGCTTCAGAAACAGGACCTGGTCCTTGAACGCCGACAGGACCGGTTGGATCTTCTGCTCGGCGCGACGCATGGCGCGCACCACCTTCTCATACCGGGCCCGCGTCTCGATCATCTGGTTCTGGCTGGTCTGCCTGAGACTGGCATTCGTGTACTCGGCGATCTCGCCCTCCCACTCCTTGAACAACGCCTCCGCGACATCCTCCACCTTGTTGATGCGGGCCTTGACGGCATCCGCTTTCCCGGCGCAACGATCGTAATCCGCGCTGAGGTTGTCGTATTTCTGCTGGAGGTCGCCCCCGTCAAAATTGACCACGGAGCGGAACCGATCCAAGGCGCTGGAGAACTCCTCCTTGGCTTCCTGCTGTTCGTCGCGGGCCTCCTGCACCCGATCAACGAGAATGTCCCGCTTGTGGACGCCGAACTTCTCCATGGTCGCGTAATACGCGGTTTGGCAACCGGAGGCGGCGGAGAATAGAATGGCGACGAAAATCAAGAGTGCGACGTTCTTCATTGCCCGGCAACGAAACCCGAAACATCGCTCCGGGTCGAGGCGATTTTGAAGCCTCTTGGGGCAGCTCGCAGTCAACCTGGGGATCGGTCAGCATTCGGCCCGGAGCCCGGGGGAGGCGAACTCAACCGCCACTCCGCGCCCCAATTCGAGCGATTCAGTCTTTATATCTCAGCCAGAATCGCGGACCTTCTCTCCTATGCAAAAGCCTCTCCTTTTCCTCGCCGTTTCCCTCTTCGCCGCGAGCGTTTCCCAAGGGCAGGACCACCAACCCTTGGAGAAGGCTCGGCAAGCAGCGAAATTGATCACGAGCAAGGCTCCCGCCCAGGAGAATCCACAGATCGAAGTAACACCGGATATCAGCAAGCCCTACCTTGTCACCGGCTCCAACAATCTCGGCGCGTTGGTCATTCCGGACAAGCGATTGAAGAACAAGGAGCCATTGAAGGCCGACGGCAAGCCGATTCCACTAGGGCAGCTCTGGATGCGCGGACTGGCTCCCGAAGTCGATGGTTCAAAAGTCGCCAATAAAGATCTGCGCGCGGTCACAATCGAGACCAACGAAGAGGACGTCGAGTTAACCGCCTATCTTCTCGAGGCCAAGCTCGACGCCGACAAAGGCTCCTTGACGGTCTACGGTAACTCGAAGCAGCCCGTCGCAACACTGAAGCTCAAGCAGGCCAAGATCCATCAGGAACTGCCACTGGAATTGGATGCCGCCGGCGAAGACAGCGGCGCAACCTTGTTCTTTAACGTGGTTGGCAAGTACGTCGCCGAAATGAAGATCGTGGAGAAGTAGGAGGCTCCAAGATTGCGAGAGAAGATGCGAGCGGCGATGCCAAGGACCACACGTCGCCGATTACAGAGACACCGTTCCCTGATCGCGCCCCGGCATGCCCCTCGACCATGGCCGCCCGACTCAATTTGCTCCCTGATACTGCAACGGGAGATAATGAAACTTCCATCCATTCGCCTCGGCTCCCCCCCAATTCTTGGGAGAAACAGACTCCGGCGGCATTGTCCCGCGCGGTGTGAGAACTCCCTTGGGGGATCCGGGAACACCTGACCGGGGAGGCAGGGTGAACTGAAAGTTGGTGATGATGTTGGGAGCTTGTCGGGGATGGGACTCCAGCGCCGCCAGCCGTTTCTCCAAGGCCGCAACTCGTTCCTCTAGTCGCCTCACCTCCTTCTTGAGCGCCGCGTTCTCCGAAGCGGACGCCGAGACGACGACCTTCTGTTTTGGCTTGTCCTAGGAGCCGGTAATGGCAAAGGCGGCGGTGGCAAGAGTGACAATGGCGATAGCGAACAGGCGCGGGCTTTTCATTTAGATGAACGGGTTGAAGGTTGATGAAGGTTCGAATGTTGGCGACGCGCACACTCAGCGGCGTTCAATCCTTGTCGTCCAGCACGGTGACGCGGATCTCGTCGCCGTTGCAGCGAATCTCGGGAACATACATGGCATGTCCGAGAACGGGGAGCGCGTGAAAGGCGCCGGGGACTTCGGCGCGGAAGGTGTAGCGCAGCTCCCAGACACCTTCGGGAAGCTTGTCGACAAACAGGGCCACCTTGCGGTCGCGCAACTCCTGATGCACCCAATGGCGGGAGCCGTGATGTGGCCGTCGTCCGGGAATGGGCGGCGGCGCCGGAAAGCCGTCGCTGCTTGAAGCAACTTCTTTCACCCGGCCATTGCCGGAGAAGCGCCGCTTCATATCGCCGGAGTTGACTTCCTCGAGGAACATCGACTCGCCGCTGCGGATCTGTACGGCCTCCAACCCGGCCGGCTTGAGATCCTCGAAGACGAGATATTCGTAGTCGTTCTTGGATTCGATGGTGAGGACGACTTCAATGCGCTCGCCACTTTGCACGGTATCGCCGTCGTTGAGGGGGACCTTCTTGTAGGCGAGCCCCTTGAGCAGGGTCGGGGTCTCGACCAGCTTCGTGTAATCCCGGCGGACAAAGATCTCGTTGCCGGCGGCAGGAATGGGTTCCTCCAGGCTGAAATACTCGCATTCGGCGGCGAAGTAGAGCGGCGAGTCGCCCCGTTTGCGCTTGATGCGGATCTTGTTCACGCCGTCCTTCAAATGCTTGCGATCGATGGCGAACCGACTGGGCGCGTTAAAGACATCGGCGCCGGAGAGCGAACGCTGAACGATGCGATTGCCGTTCACCGTAAGCGTGTAATCGATGTCGGCCTCCAGTTCACCGCTGGCGCGGAGGTAGTCGTTCATGGCCAGCACGGCGATCGCGGTGTCGCGGGTGTTGCTCCACTGGGCCCCTCGACGGTTCTTGATCAGCCAGTTGGTGACGGGCTCGACGAGCTTGTTCTCGGGGTCGATGGCCAGCAATGCGCGCAGGGCGAAAGCCGTCGCCTCGACACCGCCATCGGACCAGCGATGAAAGATCCCGTCCTCGCCCCAATGGGCCATTCCCAGAATGGTGGAGACGTCCTTGACCCGGGACTTGGGATCATCGGCGATGAGGACGGATTGGTCGGGACGATCGTCGCGCTTGACGCCGTTTTCGAGATTGCGGATCAGGACCATGGCCTTGTCGGCATCCTGAAAGTCATGCGCGGTGAGCGCGAGCAGCGATCGGGAATAGGCGTTGAGGCGGGTGCGGTTCTTCCAGAGATTGGCGAAGGCGGCGTTCTGGGCGTTGGAGCCTCCGGTCTTGGTCGCGGCGAGCGCATGAAGCATCCAGGCCTGATTGTCGAAGTTGTTCTCCTGTTCGACCAATTCCCGGTCGAGCCACTTGATGGCGCGATTGAGGGAACTGTCCTTGACCGCGATGCCGGCCTGCTTGGCGAGGGACAGTCCCCAGACCACGTAGGCCGTCATGAAATGATCGCTGTTCCCGTGTTTCCACCAACCCCAACCGCCGTCGCCGTGCTGGAAATCATACAAGCGCTCCAGACTCTGCCGAGTGATGGCGTCGAGTTCAGCGAGGTCGCGACGCCCCTTGGGTTGGGTATTGGCGACATGGGCCAGTTCGACGCCGCCAAAGAGCCGCCCCATGACGTCCTCCGGTTTGAGGCCCAGGTCCCGCAGGGTCTTGGCAGTGATGGCCGCCGGCAGAAAGCGGCTCATCGTCTGCTCAGTGCAGCCGTAGGGGTAGTGAATGAGGTAAGGCAGGGCGTCGAGCATGGTGACCGCCATGCTGGGCGCGATCTGAACAGTGACCGCAGTCGAATCCGTCTTGCGCGCCTTGGGAATGTTCAGGTTGATGGTCACATCCTTGCCGCGAACCTTGCCCGACTTGCTCACGAACTTCTCGATGCCATGCTCATGCGCCGTGTAAGTCTTCTCCATCGCATCAGCCAGAGCGCCCCCATTCTGACGGGCAATGACCCGCAGCTTCACCTTGCCCGGGCTCTCAACCGTCGCCAGCCAGTCAACGCGCTTTTCCGCCCCGGGAGCCACAACCACTCCCCCGACGCCAACCTTCGGCAGGCTCACGGGATAGGGCGTGACCGGGAACCCGTTGAGCTTGATCGTGTTCTTGCCCGGCTCCTCAGGCACATAGCCCTCGATCTTCAGACCCTCCGTTTCCAAGGTCGTATTGACCGTGAGGTTCGAGGAGGTGTTGTTGTTGACCACCGCGGAAAGAATGACCGAGTCGCCGGCGACAAAGAATCGCGGCGCCTGAAGCCGGACGATCAGCGGATTCTTGGTGCGGGTCTCCGTTTCCGCGATGCCAAACTGATTTCCCTTGGTGACCACGCGCGCCGTCCCCTTCCAACCGGTCAAGGAATCGGGATACGTCACCTTGACTGTCGCCTTGCCGTTCGCGTCCGTTCGCACGTCCGGCTGCCAGAGGATGGTGGAGCGAAAATCGCTGCGAACCACCACCGCTGGTTCGCCCGGAGCAGCCTCCTGCCGGACCTTCTTCGCGACACGGTTGAACCTGCCCCCCACCGACAAACCGCTCGCCGCTTCGCTCATCGGCGCCGCTGCCATCGCAGGCATGGCTTCCGCGTCCATGACCATTCCCTCGTCCACCGACTGAAACGCGAGTGAGCGACCGCGGGAATCGCGAGCCCCGGCCAAGCCTCCGCCGCCACCGCCGCCGCCTTGCCCGTTTCCGAGTATGGGGCCGGACTGCGGCCCGGAGGCGTCCTGTTGCAGCAAGTGTGGCAGTTGTCGTTCATCTACGTGGCCATGTTTCTCATGCAGCACGTAGCGGATGTACCCCTTGTCGTTGAAGGAACTGCGCGTGCGGATGCGATGCCCCCGTTTGCTTCCGAAGTAATGCTTCCGCGGGTCGCCAGCGTAGTCCTGTTGGATGTAGAAAACGGATTCATCGACCAGGCCGAAACTGATTTCAGCGGCGACCGGTTTGCCCTCGTGGTCGCGCGCGGTCAGCGTCACCTTGCCTTCCTCCCGAGGCTGATATTCCTTGCGATCCGCCTCCACCTCGACGGTGAGGAAATTCCGGGTCGGCGGGACAATGACCTGTTCTTGATCCGAGGAGAGGCGGTTGTCCGTGACGGTCAACGCATTGAGAAAGATGTTGGGAACGTGCTCCTCGGTGATGGCGAGCGGAATCAGCTTGGCCCGCCCCTCCATGTGAATCACCCGGTGACTGTGCCGTTTCTCCCCTTCGACACTGAACAGAACATAACAATCCCCGGCAGGCGCGTGGAGCATGACCGGAGCGGTCTCGCCGACGCGGAAGGTGTCCTTGTCGACGATGATCTCAACGTCGTCGTTATGGTAGCCGAGCAGGGTAGATTGCTCGTCCGCCACCCAGACCGCGGTCTGCGCGGTGATGGGAAAAGGCGGTCGTCCCTGCGGATCGGGAACGATCGCGCTGCTGCTGGTCCATTCGATGGAGTAGTAGCCCTCCTCGTCTGGCGTAAAAGACAACGTCGCTTCGCCATCCGCCCCGGTCTCGAGCGAACGACTCAGGATTTCCTCGTCTTCATAGCCCCGCGACTTCAGCCGCCAGGGATCGACAGGAGGAGGAAACGGCGCCCGGCCACGAAGATCCCGCAATTCCGGGCCCGAGACATCGACTCCGATCGGCGAGATCCAGACTTCGCGCCACACCTTGCGGATCACCCTGACCTTGCCCTTCACATCGATCGGCTGGTTGTTGGCGTCCTGCGCATGGAACGTCGTCTCCACCTTCCGCCCCGGGCGATGGATGTTGTGTTCCGCCCGGGCAAAGACATGATACGGCTGTCGGGTCACCTTGACGCTGCCATGGCCGACAATCTCCCGCCGGGAGGAATCGGTGACCCGGGCCTCAATTTCATACTCAAGATCCTGCCCGGTGTTGTTGGCGGATTGGAAGGTGAAGACGGCCTTTCCGGTGGCGTCGGTCTTGACGATCTCACGGTGAATGCTTTGCGCCCCCCCCCAGGGGTTGCGCCCGCCAGGGCTCATGTCCTCGTAGAACCAGGGAAACTCCCGCTGCCGGCGATGACGGAACCAGAAGTTCTTTTGCCGGACATGCGCTTCCACCTTGGCGTCCGCGACCGGCCCGCCGAAGTAGTAATCAGCCTGGATCTCCACGGTAATCTCGTCGCCCAGGCGGAAAATGCGGGGGCGGCCATTTTCTTTGGGCGTTTCGACCGCCACTTTGAACTCCGGCAGCTTATACTCCTCGAGCCGGAACAAGGTCGCCCCGCCGATCGACCGCTCGCGGCCATCGTCGCCCTGCCGGAAGAATTGGACTCGATACTCCCCGAGCGGCATTTTTTCGCTGAGCTCAAGTTCACCCCAGGCGGAGCCGAAGGCGTTCAACGTCGTCTTCTTGTCCTGGATCTTGGTGTTCCGCGCGTCGCGGATCTCATAGCGGATCTCGCTGTTGGCCGGCGTCGTGTAGGCCCCGCCCTCGTGAACCCGGGCGATGAGCTTCCATTTGACCGTCTCCTTGGGGCGATACGCGGGACGATCCGTGTGGGCGTAGATTCGCCATCGTTGCCGGGAGTCATCGCGACGCGCATAGGCCATCCCCGTGCTGAATGCCTGCCGGGCTTCGTTCCGCGCGCCGAGAAACAGGTCCACGCTGCCCGAGGGAGCCGCCAGTTCGAAGAGCGCGATGCCATCCTGGTCCGTCGTCAGGGTCTCCCGCTTCGCGCGCCACTCGCGATTTACGCGCCAACGCTGCGACAACTGCACCCTGGCATTCGAAATGGGAGCGCCATTGGCTGTGTCGCAGAACCAGACCAGCGCTTCCGTGCCGGAGGTTTTCAGGACGAGGGTGGCGTCCGTCACGAGGATGATCTCGCGGGATTCCAGCCCTCCCGACTTCGCGCGGAGAAGATAGGCGCCCGGATCGAGATCGCTGTCGAGCCACGGCGAGTCGGAGCCGGGTTGATGCGTTCCATCGTCGCCGGTGTCCTTCACCCAACGTTGAACCCGTTTCGACTGTGCAACATCGATGCTGTCCAGCCACGAAGGTCGGTCGTCTCCGTTGGTTTCCAGAATCGCGTCACGGCTGAGATCGATGGCGAACAGGTCAAACTCAATCTTCTGAACATTCCGCCACCGCGCGTGATACTGGATCTTGGACCCCGGGAGAAACACGCTGGACACGCTGACACTGAGTGACGGCGAGGTGATCGCCTTGAGTCGATTCTGCGCCTGATCAAAATGGCGGGACTCCCCCTTCTTGAAGGCGCGCACCAGGCTCTGGTAGAGCGACCGGGCCTTTACATAATCGGGCTCGGTCTGCCAATGGCCGTTCTCATCGAAGGAAACCACGCCGGTGTTCTCCATCCATTGGGCGTAATCATAGAGGGCGTCGTCCTGCCACCCGGTATCCCGTCCCCCGCCGATGGCCAACTCAAACTCGGTCGGGACGCGCCGGCGCAGCGTCCAATCCCCCTGACGGCGCAGGGTCATGGCGATGAGGTAGTGCGCCTGGGCGCGATCCGCGGGCGTTCGGGCGATCTTCAGATAGTTCTCGAGGATCTCCAGCGAGAGTTGGTTGCCGTGACGGCCGTAGTGATACCAGCGGTTCGAGTCCGGCGGCTCGGCAATGCGTTTGACGATGCCGATGTAGCGACCTCGGGCCGTCTCCAGGTCGGCCGAACCGGCCCACCAATCGAGCGCTTGGTTGTAATGCCCCCAGGCGGCGCCCCAGTTGCGGCCGCGGCTCCGGACCCAATGAGAATCGCCCAATGATTCCTGGACCTCCACCCAGACCCGATCGCGGTCTTCAACCCGTTCAATGTCGCGGACGAGAATGTCCAGTTGCTTCCGGGCCGCTTCGATGGGGCCCTTGTCACGATTGTTGGTCGACGCCTCGGCGCGCCATTGGGTGTCGGCCAGCCGGAACTGCAGCCAACGAAGGTCGGCCCGGGAAAGTCCGTTGGTCTCGACGCCCTGGTAAACCTCGCGAGCCCGGGAAAAGGAGCCTTCGGCAAAAAATCGTTCACCCTCGGTCCTTGCCTGTTCGAAATCGGCCGCGGGCGCAAGTTCGGGCGCAAGCAGCGCGGCGGCCAGGAGGGCCCAACTCCAACCCATCCCCATGCCTCGCGCGGCAAGCCGCAGCGGTGTTCGCCCGGAGCTCCGGGCATGGCCCAGGCTCGGTTCCGATCGGGTATTCATGCCGAGCAATGCTCGGCGCTCCGGACGATGGTCGGGACAAGCTGGGAGAATGGCGTTCTTCATGGCGGGACGGATGTGACTTCCGGTAATTACGACGCGGGCGGACCCGACTTATTAGACGAAATCTGCCATTTGAGCGACCACGATACTGAAAAGGTTCACACTGTTCGTCAATTCGAGGGACGGCAGGCTTCACCGCGAACCGCTCCAACAGGAAACCCCATCGGTCACCTCCCGCAGCCGCCGTTCCCGACGATTGCCATTGGTCCAAGGCTTCGCCTAGTCTGGGCAGCCATGGAACACCTGAGATCCTTCGACCGGCGCCGCTTCCTGAAGCAAGCCGCCTTGTCTGCCGGCGCGCTAACCCTCCCGGGCGGTCTTATCGGAGCAGCCGAAACGTCCGCCCGCACGCTCCCCAAGGTTCCCGGCAGATTCCGACTCCGCGCGCGCGCCTGCGCCCAACCCACGTCCCAAGGCCTCGCCTATACACCTGAGTTCATTACGGTGGAGTGGGAAACATCCGAAACCGCCATCATCATCTGCGACATGTGGACGGAGCACCCCTGCAAGCTGGCGCAGCAACGGGCCGGCGAGATAGCGCCGCGCATGAACGAGACCATCAGCAAGGCGCGGGATCATGGCGCCTTCATCGTGCACGCCCCAAGCGGCGGGGTGAAGACGTTCTATGAGGAGACGCCATTTCGCAATCGGATGCGGAACGCGGAACCGGTCAAAGCTCCCATCAAGATCTCCGGAAACTGGGAGTGCGATCCCTCCCGCGAGCCGGACTTGCCGGTCGAAGCCAACAATCGCGTCGAGGGCGCGGTCCATGGCTGCGACGACCCCGTCCCGGCCCCGCATCCGGACTTTGATCGACGCGAGCACCCTGCCATCAAGATCGTGGGCTGGGATGGCGTCAGCGAGAGCGGTCAGGAGATGTGGAATGTTTTTCAGCGAGAGGGAATCCGCAACGTGGTTCTGATGGGTGTGCACACCAACATGTGCGTCCTGGGCAGGCCCTTCGGCATCCGGATGATGGTGAAGCTCGGATTCAACGTCGCGCTGTGCCGCGATCTCACCGACGCGCTCTACGATCCCCGCGACCGCCCCTTTGTCAGTCACGCCCGCGGCGTCGAACTGATCGTGGAGCACATCGAGAAATATTGGTGTCCCTCAATCGTAAGCGCCGACCTGATGGATGTGGTCGCAGGATCAAACAACCCGCAGTGAGAGGCGCAGTGACCGACCGCAGGAAGCGTTCCCGATCGCAGCAGCCGACGTCAGGAGGCTCATTCCAAATCCGGTCGGGCGGCCGGAGCGAGCACAGCCGCGTTGCCTCATCACGGTGACTGCTGCGGGCGATTGGCTCTGGCGGCGATTCCCCGACGCCTATTCCGGATCCCTGGCCGCGTCCACGACCTCGAACACATAGCCTTCCGGACTGCGAAAGAAGAAGCGTTCAAACGGCGTTTCACGAATGGGCTCAATCAACTCGGCCCCATGCTCGACGAGTCGCCGCTTGAGTTCCGCGAACCCGGCCAAAGGATAATTGACCGCGACGTGACGTCCGAATTCCCGTTCGAAGGGAGAGGGTTCGAAGTCGTCGACGCGCAGGAGGTGAAGCTCCTGCTCCGGCCCGATCGAAAGCCAGGCCGCCTCGCGACCGATGTTGCCGGGCCGGTTCACCGGCATCCAGCCGAGGGTGGCTCCATAGAATTCCCGGGACTTCTCCACGTCGCGAGTGGCCAGCGTCAGATGGGCAAATGACATGCCCCATTCTGCGGCTTGTTCGTGGCGAAACACAATTCCTAGCTTTGCCGAGCCGCGGCGGCGCCATTTGACTTTGACGCCCCGCTGACCGCCGCCTAAAAGTCAGGTCATGAGCCGAATTGCCGTCATCTCCGACAGTCACGACAACATCTGGAACTTGGACCAGGCCCTGGCAGCGGTCCGGGAAAGCGGCGCCGAAACCCTGCTTCACTGCGGCGACCTCTGTGCGCCGTTCATCATCCACCGCCTCGCGCAGGGCTTTCCGGGACCGATCCACATCATCTTTGGCAACAACGACGCGGACGGAAGGCTGATCACGCAGAACGCCGCCGACCATGACGCCCGGGTTCATCTACATGGCATCTACGCCGAACTGACCTTGGGCAATCGACAAATCGCCATGATCCACTACCCGGAACCTGCGCGACGAATCGCCGAATCAGGGAAGATCCATCTGACCTGCTACGGCCACGACCACACCAAACACGTGGAACAAGTCGGCGACAACTGGCTGGTGAACCCCGGCGAACTGATGGGGATGAAAGGAGATCCCACCTGGGCGCTCTACGATACGGACGCCCACACCGTCGAGTTGATGGGAGTCGCGGGAACGTGATCGTCGTCATCGCAGACGATATTTCCGGCGCAGCGGAGCTGGCGGGCGTCGCTTTCGAACGCGGTTTCGCAGCCGAAGTCCAGACCCGTTTCGATCCGGAATCGGAGGCGGAGATCGTGGCCGTCGATACGAACACCCGGCAACTCCCGCCCGAGAAAGCCGCCGCGCGCGTCTCGGTGGTCGCACGCGCCGCCGCGGGAGCCCGCCCGTCGTTGATCTACAAGAAGACCGATTCCGTCCTGCGCGGGGCGATCATCCCGGAAATTGACGGCATTCTTCGAGTGACGCATCGGCAACGAAGCCTCCTGATTCCCGCCAATCCATCTCGAGGACGCATCATTCGCGGCGGAGAGTATTTCGTGAACGGCATCCCCCTGGCAGAAACCGAGTTTGCCAACGATCCAACACACCCGGCGTGGACGTCCAATGTACTGGAGTTGCTGGGACCTTCGATTCGCGGCGGAACATCGGCTGTTCGCGCAACGGATGCGATGTTCGACAGCGGGGTAACCGTTCCGGACGTGACCGACGCCAAAGATCTGCGCCGGCGCGCGGCGGAGGTGACAGACTCTGTGGCGCCGGCGGGCGGAGCGGAGTTCTTCGGAGCCTTGCTGGATCGGCATGTCGCACGGTCATCGCCTCCGTCCGTGGGTCCCGCTCCTTCGTCCGGAGCCAACGGCGACGCGTGTGAGAGGACGCTGTTGGTCTGCGGCAGCGCGGCGGCCTGGAAGGCGGGCCGCAGAACGCAAGCTGCCCGGAGAGGCCTGGCTTGTTCGATCATGCCGCCAGAGCTGGAGTTGGCGGCCCACGACGACGCCTTGGCCGAGTTGTCTGTCAGTCAATGGGCCGCAGACGCCTGCGCCGGGATGGAGGAATGTGGCGGCGCCATGATCGCGGTCGGACGCGCGGAACGGTTGGGCGCTCACCCCGAAGCCCTGTCGAAACGACTGGCCGAGGCGGTCAAGTTGACAATAGCGAACACCAAGGCGGCCCGGCTCCTGCTCGAGGGCGGCGCGACGGCCCGGGCTGTGATTGACGCCATGGGTTGGACTCGATTCGCAACGATCGGCGCCATTGAAGGCCTCTCGTGGCTGCGACCGGGCGATGCCGGTCCGGCATTGCTGATCAAGCCCGGCAGCTACGACTGGCCGGAGGCTGTGTAAAGCGGGATTGATCCCATTCACCCGGCGCCGGAGAGGCCGCTCCCGCCGTCTTCAGATTGAGTTCCTTGCTGGGGGAGGAACAACGTTCAGCGTTGAACGTCACGCGTCAGGCGCCAGACTGCCGGTCATGCGAAATCGAATCGGTTACTGGCTGAGTCTCACTGGAAGCGCTGCCTTGGGATTCGTCGCGGCAGCGGCGGAAACGCCATTCAATAAGATGAAGGACATCAAATACGCGGAGGTCGATGGACACGAATTGAAACTGGACCTGTATCGTCCAGCCGACGCGAAGAATCCGCCCCTGATCGTCTGGGTTCACGGCGGGGCATGGCGGGCGGGCTCCAAGGACCGGATGCCGCTGACCGATCTGGTCCGCGAGGGCTACGCCGTCGCCAGCATCGATTACCGCCTTTCGCCGGCGGCGAAGTTCCCCGCCGCCATCCATGACATCAAGGGCGCCATTCGATTCCTGCGGGCGCGGCAATCCGATTACGGTTTCAACGCGGAGAAGATCGCCATCGCCGGCGCGTCCGCAGGCGGCCATCTGGTCGCTTTGGTCGGAACAACAAATGACCACCCGGACCTGGAGGGCGACATTGGCGGCAACCTGGAACAATCGTCGAGCGTGCAGGCCATCGTCAGCTACTACGGGGCCAGCAACTTCATGACGATTCTGAACCAGTCCACGCCGCATGGCCTGAGCGTGCGCGTGCCGGCCCTGGAATTGTTTATCGGCGGTCGCCCGGAGGACGTTCCCCAACAGGCAACGCTGGCAAGCCCGGTATTCCACGTGGACAAGCGCGATCCTCCGCTCCTGCTCATCCACGGAGATCAGGATCCGCAAATGCCGATCAACCAATCCCACGAACTCCACGGGAAATACCAGGAACTGGGATTGGACGTCACCTTCGAGGTCGTCCACGGCGCCGCGCATGGCGGCAGGGCCTTTCACGACGAACGACGCATAAAACTGGTGAAGCAGTTCCTGGACAAACGGGTCAGGTGAAACAGCGCAGGCAACGAACCGGAACATCCTTCTCGCGCCGGGACGCGAAGCGCGCAACCTGAAGGTGGCGACTACCCTTCCCTGGAATCGCCGGCCATCGGAATCGCTTCATCAACCAGCAGGACCGGGACCTTGTTCCGAATCAGGTAGATGTATTTCCCATCCTCGCGAACAAGGCCGCCGTCGATCTTCTCGATGACCTTCTCGCCTCCGCGATCAGTGAGCTCGCCTTTGGCAATGCGCGCATTGAGCGCCGCCACCTGATCCCCGTCGGCCGGCGTCAACTTCTGTTTCGTCTCGGGGCAACGAATGATCTCGAGCAGTTCCTTGTCGATCATGTTTCTAATTCTTGCTGACTCTGTGCCGGGAACCAAGCCCCAACCTCTGACTACTGACTACTGACTACTGACTACTGACTACTGACCTCCGACCTCCGACCTCTGATTACTGATTACTGATCGCCGCCTCCAGCGCGGCAGCCTGAATCATCTTCAATGGCGCGCCGGTCTTCTCCGCGAGCGCGCGACAGGTTTCGTACTCCGGCGCAATCTGCACCGCTTCGCCATTCAAGAAACCAAACTTCACATCAACGGGGCCGTATTTCGTTTCGACGGTCTTCACCTCGCGCTTGAGCTTGCGTCGTTCGACGACCGTGCGGCGAACGCCGAAAGCCGAGGTTTCGCGCAGCATCGACTCGGTGAAACGGTCGGCGTCAACTGTCTCGCAAAGGACGGACACCAGCACGCCGGGGCGATTCTTCTTCATCTGGACCGGCGTATGAAAAACGTCCAGCGCGCCGGCTCTCAGAACCGCTTCCATGAAGTGCCCGAGCGCCTCGGCGCTGATGTCATCCAGGTTGGTTTCCAGCACGACCACGCGATCGGTTTCCCAGTCGAGCGCCGGCGCATCGCTGGAAGCCTTTGTCTCCCCGAGACAGGCGCGCAAGACATTGGGCCGGGTTTGGCAGTCACGGGTTCCCAATCCATACCCGATCTTTTCCGGAACCAGCCCGTGCATGCCGCCGAAGGATTCCGCAAACTCGGCCAACAGGGCGGCGCCGGTGGGCGTCACCAGTTCGGCCGGCTCCTCGCATTGGGTGACTGCGACGCCCCGCGCGCCCAATATCTCCAAGGTCGCGGCCGTGGGAACCGGAAACCTTCCATGCGCGCATTGAACCCAGCCCGTGCCTTCGACGACGGCCGCCGACAGCACGCGCGGCTTGCCCAACAACTCCAGCGCAATACAGGCCCCGACAATATCAACAATCGAATCCACCGCCCCGACCTCATGAAAATGCACGTCCTCCGGAGCCATTCCGTGGACCTTGCCCTCCGCGACCGCGACCCGATGAAACACAGCGACCGCTTTCTCCTTCACCCATTCCGAAAGGGAGCTCGAACCGATCAGTTCCCGTATCTGGGTGTAGTCGCGGGCGTGCTCGTGATGATGATCGTGCAACGCCGGACTCAAACTGATCCCCGAATCACTCACCGGCATCAGCAGCAGTTCGACGTCGAACTTGACGCCTTCAATGTTCGATTTCTGCTTCCGGGCGCAATGGAGCCGGTAGCCGTCGACGTTCAGCTTCCGCAACTCCTTTTCCAGCGCGGCGAACTCCACCCCGAGGTCGATCATGGCGCCCAGAAACATGTCGCCGCTGATGCCGCTGAAGATGTCGAGGTAGAGGGTCTTCATCCCGCCAAAGCATTGATCTGGCTGGCGGCGAAGGCGGCTCCGAAGCCATTGTCGATATTGACGACCGTGACGCCGCTGCCGCAGCTGTTGAGCATGCCCAGAAGGGCCGCAATTCCGCCAAGATTGGCGCCGTAGCCGATGCTGGTCGGAACGGCAATGACCGGTTTGTTCACCAAGCCCGCCACCGCGCTCGGCAAGGCTCCCTCCATCCCAGCCACCACGACAATGACATGCGCCTTCCGAATTTCATCCACCTTGGACAGCAGTCGATGCAACCCGGCAATACCGACATCGTAGATGCGCTTCACGTGGTTTCCCATGATTTCGGCGGTGACCGCGGCCTCCTCGGCGACCGGCATGTCGCTCGTTCCCGCGCTCAGAACGGCGATCGTCCCCTCCCGCTTCGACAAGGGCTTCTTCTCCACAGTCAGGCAGCGAGCGGTTTCATGATGCACGGCCTCCGGGAGACGTTTCGCGACAAACGCCGCCGCCACCGGCTCAATGCGCGTCACCAGGAGCTGATCCGCGCGCTCGAGCACGGAAAGCCCGATTTCCACAATCTGCTCGGCCGTCTTACCGGAGCCAAAGACGACCTCCGGAAAACCACAACGCAACTCCCGCTGACAATCCACCTGGGCAAACCCCAGGTCCGCGATCGGGGCCGCCTGAAAGGCGCCCAGAACCTCGGACTGTTCGATCTCCCCGGCCCGGAATCGCTGCAGGAGTTCATTGGCTTCGGATGGTGTCATTGCGGGCAGCAATCTATTTCGCGGACCGTCGGGTTGCCAAGCGGCAAACACGACGTTCTCAGTCAACCAGCTCGAAGCAAAAAAAGAAGGGCCGCATTGCTGCGGCCCTTCGTGGGATTGAACGGACGATCGCTCAAGCTTACTGCTCAACGATCCGATAGAACTTCGCGGGCTCCATGCCAATGATGGCCTCGAACGCGTGGAAGTTTCCATTGCCCTGAATGGCATCGCCAACGTCCGTCCAGGGACCGTCAACACTGTCCGAAGACTGCAACTGGTAGGCGATGCCGATCCCCGTATGGAAGCCCAAGGTCAACTTGCCTTCAGCCGGGGAAGGCGTGAACGCGAGTTCCAACGGAACCGGCACGGCCAACCCGTCGCCCGTAATCAGGAAGGACTTGTTCAGAATCGTCCAACCCGCGGCCCAGTTCGAAGCGCTGAACGCCCCGACGTAGTTGGCCCGGGTGAAGAAACTGTCGCCCGCCGGCGCCAAATGCGTTGGACTGAAGGCCGGGCTTCCATTCATCGGCCGGGGATCCAACCGCATGGCTTCGTCGACCTGGATGGAACGATCAATCAAGGTCAACATCGGATCCGTGATGCGATTACCCCGGGTCGCGTCGGTGAAGAACACCTGGGCATTCGCCGTTGCAATCTCACCCTCAGTCGTCCCGGCCTTGAAATCATGGAAGATATTCCCCAGGAAGTTCAGATCGCCCGAGGTCACCAGGGCCGCCGTTTCCGAATCGGCGATGTGGATCGCCTGACCTGCAAAGCCGGTGAAGATGCTGTTGGCATAGAGGCCGCCGGCATGTTCACGCATGAAGACTGCATGGTTGCCGTTGTCTTGATCCGAGCCCGGACCGATGTAGGTCACATTGTAGATCGACGGCTTCGTCAGCGGCGTTTTGGTTTGATCGTCCACGTCGCCGTCATGCTCGCCCCCGTGCCCCATCGAATTGTCGCCAATCGTCAACCAGAACTGGCCCTTGCCGCGCCAACCCTGATCGTAGTCGAAGCTGTCGTCGCCGCAGTAGGCCACCACCGCATACTTGACCTCGGCCGTGCCGCCGAAGAACTCGATGCCGTCGTCGAGATTCGCGTAAACCTCAACAAACTCGATCGTCGTGCCGCGGCCCACGCCGCCCAGGGTCAGGCCGTTGATCTCGTTGTTGTTGCCGATCGAAACACCGCCATGACGGATCGACACGTAGCGAATGACACCGGAGTTATCATCGTCGTTGTCGCCGCCATAGTTGCCTCTTGGCTCCATCGAGGGAATTCCCTCGATCTGATCGGTAATGGGCGATCCGCTCGCCGCCGGGCTGTTCAACCGGGCGCTGCCCAGCACGATCAAGCCGCCCCACAGACCGCGGTCCGTTGGCAACTTGTTCGGCATATCGCCCACCAAATCATCCTCGGAGGTGAAGATGATCGGCTCGGCGGCCGTGCCTTCAGCGAAGATCTTGCCCCCGCGCGCCACGATCAACGCGGCCGCGTTCTCGTCCGACCCCGCCTTGCCCTTGATGACCACGCCCGGCTCGATCGTCAGGCTCTCACCCGCTTCCACGAACACGCGCCCTTCCAGGAGGTAGGTATTGCCTTTGCGCCAGACCGCATTGCCTTTGATATCGTTGGCGCCGCCGTCCATGACCGTGATCTCCTGACCTTGCGCCGCCGGATAGGCCGGCTCCGCCGCGCCGTCATCGGTGATCAGTTGCGACTTGCCGAGGATTGTCCACGCCGACGCCCAGTTCACGCTGTCATCGAACGCGCCCTTGAACGACACATCGCTGAAGAACCCGTCGCCCGGCTCATCCAAGCCCGCGTTCAACGCCGGGCTGCCCGTCATCGGACGCGGATCAAACCCGCCCGGCGTGAAGCCCATGATGTCGAAGCGCTCAATCCCACCGAGCATCGGATCCACCTGCTGGTTGTTGTAGGACATGTCCGTGAAGAAGATGTCCGCGTCAGCCGACGCGATGTCCGGATCCCGGAAGTCGTGGAAAATGTTCTCCCGCAGATCCAGATCGCCCGCCACCACCCGCTCGTCGCCGTCGATGCGAACCGCCTGGTCGCCGAAACTCATGAAGATCGAGTTGTAGTACTTGCCCGCCGCATTCTCACGCAGGCGCAGCGCGTCGTTGTCGTTGTCCTTGTCCGATCCCGGACCGATATAGGTCACGTTGTAGATCAGCGGATTGGAGAGCGGCAACTTCGTGAAGTCGTCCACATCGCCGTCGTGCTCGCCGCCGTTGCCCATGGAGTCGTCGCCGATCGTCAGCCAGAACTGGCCCTTGCCGCGCCAGCCCTGGTCGTAGTCGAAGCTGTCGTCGCCGCAGTAGGCGACGACGGCGTATTTGACGCCCACGGTGCCGCCGAAGAATTCGATGCCGTCGTCCAGATTCGCGTAGACCTCGATGAACTCAACGGTCGTCCCCCGCCCGACGCCGCCCAAGGTCAATCCGTTGATCTCATTGTTGTTGCCAATCGAAACGCCGCCGTGCCGGATTGAGATATACTTCAGGACACCCGAGTTATCGTCATCATTCACGCCGCCGAAATTGCCGCGCGGTTCATCGGAAGGAATTCCCTCCACCTGGTCAGTGATCGGCGATCCGCTGGCGGTCGGGCTGTTCAACGTCGCGTTGCCCAGCACGATCAAGCCGCCCCACAGACCGCGGTCCGTCGGCAGCTTGTTGGGATTGGCCTCCAGCAGATCGTCTTCCGAGGTGAAGATGATCGGCTCGGCGGCCGTGCCTTCGGCGAAGATCTTGCCCCCGCGCGCCACGATCAACGCGGCCGCGTTCTCATCCGACCCCGCCTTGCCCTTGATCACCACACCTGGCTCGATTGTCAGGCTTTCGCCCGCTTCCACGAACACGCGCCCTTCCAGCAAGTAGGTGTCGCCCTTGCGCCAGACCGCATTGCCTTTGATGTCGTTGACGCCGCCGTCCATGACCGTGATCGTCTTGCCCTGCGCCGCCGGATAGGCCGGCTCCGCAGCGCCGGCATTTGACATCAATCCCGACTGTCCCATGATCGTCCACGCCGACGCCCAGTTCACACTGTCATCGAACGCGCCTTTGAACGACACATCGCTGAAGAACCCGTCGCCCGGCTCATCCAACCCCGCATTCAACGCCGGGCTGCCCGTCATCGGACGCGGATCAAAGGCGCCTGGCGTGAAGCCCATGATGTCGAAGCGCTCAATCCCACCGAGCATCGGATCCACCT
>CAZFLK010000005.1:35361-39219 GCA_964519245.1 uncultured Verrucomicrobiota bacterium | reverse complement strand
CTGGCCCTTGCCGCGCCAGCCCTGGTCGTAGTCGAAGCTGTCGTCGCCGCAGTAGCTGACCACGGCATACTTCAACTCGGCCGTCCCGCCGAAGAACTCGATGCCGTCGTCCAGGTTCGCGTAGACCTCGATGAACTCGATCGTCGTGCCGCGACCGACGCCACCCAGGGTCAACCCGTTGATCTCATTGTTGTTGCCGATCGAAACGCCGCCGTGCCGGATTGAGATGTATTTCAAGACGCCGGAGTTGTCGTTGTCGTTGTCGCCGCCGAAGTTGCCGCGCGGCTCGCTGGAGGGAATGCCCTCAATCTGATCGGTGACCGTCGATCCGCTGGCGGTCGGGCTGTTCAACCTCGCGTTGCCCAGCACGATCAAGCCGCCCCACAGACCGCGGTCCGTCGGCAGCTTGTTGGGAGTGGCTTCCAGCAGATCATCTTCCGAGGTGAAGATGATTGGCTCGGCGGCCGTGCCCTCGGCGAAGATCTTGCCGCCACGCGCCACGATCAGCGCCGCCGCGTTCTCGTCCGACCCCGCCTTGCCCTTGATGACCGTGCCCGGCTGGATGGTCAGACTCTCGCCAGCCTCGACGAAGACACGGCCCTCCAAGAGGTAAACATTGTCCTTGGTCCACATCGCATCGCCGGCGATGTCGTTCAGGCCGCCGTCTTCGACGGTGATGTTCGCTGCTTGCAGACCGGTCAATGCGAGGGACGTCGCAAAGAGAAAGGTCACGCATTTCCAAATTCTATTGATCATGGGTTTCGGCTAGGTTCGAGTTGATTACTGTTTTAACGGGGCCAGACCTAACCAAGCGGCCGTTACGTCGATACGTCGACTTTGTTACGCTTGTGTGAACTGCGCAGAACCCGGAAACTTCCGCGCGATTCATTTGTTCCAAGGAGTTCAGAGAATGCTGGAGAAGAGCCGAATGGAGGCAGGAGCGCCGCCTGCCCGCCGATCTCCTTGAAGAAAGACACTGGCGAGATGCGCGATCAACCGTCCAGACGCCGCCAACGAGCAGGCGGCCGCCTCAGAAATCGTAGTTCAGGGAGACGCCGACCGAGCGTCCCTTGCGAAAGGAAGAGACAATCTGTTGCCCCGTGCCATTGGGCTGGTCCACGACCCGACGAACCGTCGGATCGAGCAGGTTCTGGGCGGAAATCTTGATGGTCCAGTTCTCGGTGATCTTTTGCGACAGGCGAAAATCCACGGACGCAAACGAAGATTCGAACACACTCGGAGTAATCCGGGAGGTCTTTTCGAGGCGTTTTCCAAAGATATTGAAGAACACACTCGCCGTCGTTTGGAGATCCGGGTGATGGTAGGTAAGGTCGAGATTGATGATGTAGGGCGATTGCCCCTGGAGGGGACGCGTGTCGATGCCCCGGGTATTCAGGTCAAACTCAAACGGCGTGGTGGTGACCGCAGACCGGATATAACTGAAATTGGCGCCGAAGTTGAAGTTCGTCAGCTGCGGCTCCAGAAAATCGAGATTCTTGCGAAACTCCGCCTCAAACCCGAACACCGTGGCCTCGTCCCGGTTGGCGTAGGTCACCTCGTTGTTGGCTGAAATCTCCTCCTTCTCAATGGCTTCCGTCAACGTCTTGTAAAAGAAGCTGCCAGCCAGGATCTCACCCGGCCGCGGAAACCATTCCCAACGGATGTCATAATTCTTGATGGAGGTCTGCTCCAGATTGGGATTGCCGGCAATGACATCGCCGCCAATGAAGTCAAAGGTCGAAACAGGGGATATCTCGCGAAAGGTTGGGCGAGCCAGGGTCTGGCCGTAGGCGATTCGAACATTCATGTTCGTGCGGACCTCAAACACGAAACTGCCGGCCGGCAGCAGATCAAGATTGCTCTGTGACGAGCCCGCCAATCCGGTCAACTGCACTGCGGCTCCCGACGCGTCCAGGGACAATGTCGACGCCTCTGCGCGAACACCGCCAATAAACTTCAATCGATCGGTCAGCCCGACTTCAAACATCCCGTAGCCCGCGTCCACCATGAGTTCGCCCGTGTAGAGGTTGTTGGGATTCTCCGAAACGTAGAGGTTGTAGCGGCGAAAGGTCCGACCGAAGACCGTGAAGGTGATCGGGTCAAAGGCGTCGGGATTGACGAAATCGTCCGCCTGGTCCAGATGCCCGAAATCGGTCTGCGAGAGGTAGGTGAACCGGCGCTCCTCATACTCCCGCTTGCTGCGCGAACTATGCACGCCGAATTTGAGCTCACTGTCCCGCCCCTTCAACTCGAAGGGGATGGTCTGGTCCAACTTGGCCGTAAAATTATCCTCATGGAGCGTGCGAAAGAAGCGGGTGGGCGCGAGGTAGGAAGCGCTGTCGATATCCGGAGTCCCGGTGACCGGATGCCGGTCCAGTCCGAAGAACCTGCGATCCGGCTCATTCTGCAGGGTGGAGGCAAAACTCAGGCTCCATTCCGTTTTGGCTTCATACCTGATGGGCAACGCATGTTCACCAGCCAATTGGTAAGACTGAATCTCTCGCTCAATGAAAGCCAACGCGTAGTTCTCAAAGATATCGTTGCCGGCATTGTCGTAAAACCCGAGCTGACTCAAGGCTGTGTCTTCACTGTTCCGGTTGTACAAGAAATTGAAGGTGATCTCGTGATCCTCGTAGAAGCGCGCGCCCACATTCACGAGCGACCCCCAGGACACTTCTTCAGTCGATTTCGCCTCCACGAGGTCGAGACTGGGATTGAGCACGCCCGCGGCATTGCGAAACTGTCGTCGCGTCCCGTTGTCATAACTGGAGAAGCTGCGATCATAGGAGACGCCGGCCAGGTAGCCCACGGTGGCGTTATCGGTGACCGCGACGCTGTCGCCGGTGGAAAAACTGAAATTGTGATTCACGGGCGCGTCCCGCCGGACCGGAGTCAAGCGAGGGAAGAAGGATTGTCCTAGAGCGGTGACCTCGGCGGCGGCCGCATCGGCGGCCGGACCGGAACCGCCTGTCTGGGTGATCAGGTTCTGTTCCCCGGGCGGGGCTTGACCTGCGACCACAATCTCTCCTGTCTCACCCCAGATGGACGGAATATCCCGCGTCCCGTCGTCAAATCCCGCCCAGTCCCATTTCCCATCGCCGGGCGTCGTGAGAAAATCGTCGGTTCCGGTCACCTGGGTGTTGTAAGAGGTTCCCACGCCGGCGCTCGCAAACCATTCGTCCGGAAAACTCTTGGTCTTGATGTTGACCGAGCCGCCACTGAAGCTGCCGGGCTTGTCCGGGGTGAAGGTCTTGCTGGTGACAATGGAATCAATGGCTGACGCCGGGAAGATGTCCATCTGCACCGCCTTGCGGTCCGGGTCCGGGCTGGGGACGTTGCTGCCATTCAACTGGGTATTGCTGTAGCGGTCGCCCAAGCCGCGAATGACGGTGTACTTTCCGCCCACAACCGTAGCCCCGGTCACCTTTTTCATGGCATCAGCGGCGGTGTTCGCGCCAGCGCGGGAAATGAAATCCGAACCAATTGAATCTTCCATTGCCGCGGATTCCTGACGATCAACGAGCAACTCGACGGACTTCAACTCCTGCGGGGGATCGGAGATGAACTCGACCGGCTCCAACTCCTGGAAGACCGGATTCAGGCGGGCGTCCGCCCGGGAGACTTGCCCGGAGGCAACCCGGATATTATCGATGGTCTTGCGTTCAAAACCCGGTTTCGAGATCACGATGGAATGCACGCCGGCGGGAATCCCGTTGATGCGGAAGTTGCCCTGTCCGTCCGACTGAGCGCCTAGGGTTGTGCCGCGGACCGAGACCACCGCGGCGGCGGCGGGAGCGCCGCTCCACGCATTGGCAAGGTTTCCAGAGATGGCGCCGCCGGAGGATTGGGCCTGGACGA
>CAZFLK010000005.1:0-35261 GCA_964519245.1 uncultured Verrucomicrobiota bacterium | reverse complement strand
GTCGCGCCGACCCGTCAGAATCTATCGTTCTGCGTGACATTGATTCGAAGGCTTCCTTGTCGCTCCAGATCGGGTGATTCAAGAGCGCTTGCGCGCAGCCCGTTGCACGGCTTCGAGATAGCGTTGAATGCTGTCCCGGGGCCGGATCTTCTGGGCCTTGGTCAGGAACTCGAGGGCCTGATCGTATTTCCGCTCACGCACGCGGAGTTGCGCGCGCTTGACCATCGCCTGCGCCTCGAAGCCGGTCACCTTGGAGGCCATCTCGTAGCGGTTGTCGGCCTTGGCCTTGCGGGTCCGGGCCTGATCTTCATCCTCTCCATCGGCCGGAATCGAGTAGTAGTCGCCGACCATGATCAGGGCCTCGGCGTCGAGCGGATTTTTCTGAACGATTTGTTCCAGCACGCCGATTGCCCGGCCGCCCTCGCCATTGGCCATGGCCACCTTCGACTCCAGCTTGAGGAGCTTCAGGTCCTGATCCTCCTGCAGATTGTCTCCGTGGGTGTCGCGGATCTTCTTGAACAAGGTCTTCGCCTCTTCCCACGCGCCGCTGTTGGCGAGGATGTCGGCGGCTCGCAAGGTGCGGCCGACATCCTCGGTCCCGGCCTTCTCGATCGCCTCGAGGTAGACATCCAGCGCCAGCGCGGTGGATTCCTGGGTCATGTAGATGTCGCCAAGAAGCATCAGGTTGGGGATGGTGGCCTTGCCGAGCTTGCGCAGGATCTCGTAGTTGATCGCGGCCTTCTCCGGCTTCTCCATCTGCAGATAGAGGTTCGCCTGGTAATCCCAGAGTTTTGCGTCGCCCGGATTTGACGCGAGCATGGTCTCCAGGAAAGTGTTGGCGACGGCAAGTTTGCCCTGCTCAATCTGGCAGGTGAGCAACCCCATTTTCCAATCCTTGTGTTCCGGCATGAGCATCATCGCGTTGCGATAAGCCCCTTCAGCGCCAATGTAGTTCTTCTGCTTCAACAGGCAGACGCCGAGGATTCCGTAGAGGTAGCCGTCCGCCCCGCCCAGATCAATGGTCCGGGTGATCGGCGGCACGGCGTCCTCAAACTTCTCCAACCCGACAAAGGAGAAGGCGAGATTCTTCTGGGCGCGGAGGAAATTCGGAAACTTGTCGATCGCCTTGCGGTAATTCTCGATCGCTTTCGCATAGCCCTCCGTGCCCTTCTGGAAATATTGGTTGCCGAGCAGATAATCGAAGAGCGCGTTGGAGTTGGTGTCGACATTGGTCTCCAGCAGCTTGATGGCCTCATCCGGATTCTTGCCCATGAGGGGGTAGAGCTGCTCGCGATAAAACGACAACTCGTTGGTGCCGCCGATGTAGTTGGTGTTTCCCGGGTGCAGCTTGGGCGGCTCGATATCCGTGCGGTAGCCGTAGCTGCCGGCAAAGCTCATGACAAAGTTGCGGTCCGTCCAGAAGACTGCCAGAGGATTGCCGTCGGCCGGCTTGTTGAGCAGGGCCAACTGTTCCGGAATGGCGGCGCGACCGGTCGGAAATTCAATCGGCGGCGGCTCGACGACCGGGGCGGCGCCGGCCTTCCCGGCCTCATCGGCGCCGCGCTCCTTCAACTTGAACAACTGGGCCGAACCGCATGACGGGAGAACCAGGGAAAACACCAACCAGCCGATCAGGGCCAGGCCGCGCTTGTCTGTCTTTTTCATAAATGGAGTCATTGTTGTCTGCCCTTGCTCAGGAACTGATGCCGAAACTGACCCGTTGGCGCACATAGGCGCTCACCGGTTCCCCCTCCCGCATGCCGGGCTTGAATTTCCAACGGCGCACCGCTTCGAGCGCAGGCTTTTCAAATTCAGGGCGGCTGGCGCTCTCGACCCGAGGATCCTCCACGCGGCCTTCCTCATTGACAACGAACTGGAGCACCACCGATCCCTCCACCCGCTGCTTCAGCAGATCCTTCGGATGCACGGGCTTGACGGAACCCACCAAGGTGGGCTTGTTGTCCAACTGGGTGACGTCAAAAATCTCCTCCTGCTCGATCGGCGCAGCGCCATCAACCAAACTTCCGACATTGATGGCGGGACCGGTTCCCGTAAGTCCTTCGAGACTGGGAATGTCGATCGACATCTCGGTCGACTCCATTTCCATGACCGGCTCTGGCTCCGGCTCTTCCTCGGGCTCCTCCTCGGGCTCCGGCTCTTCGATCACCGGCGGCGGAGGCGGCGGCTCCACCGTGGCGGCGGTCAGGGAAGTCAACTGCTTGTCCACCCGGCCGGCCGACAACATCTGGGTCAGCGGCAAGACAAGAAACACCGAGGCGGTCAGCAGGATCGCGCCGAAAACCGCGCGCTGCCAGCCGCCGCCAATCTCGGGTGGTGTGAAGACCTGTCTCATCGGCGTGCGCTTCAGGCGTCCTTGTCCGTGGCCAGGCTGACATCCTTCGCGCCGCCCATGCGCGCCTCATCCACGACGCTCATGACCATCCCCGCCAAGGCGCCTTCCTTGGCCTTGACGATGATCGGCGAATCGTCCCGGCGCACTTGCTCACGCACCAACGCGCGAACCCCACCGACCCCGACATCCCTGCCCTCCAGCAGGACCTGCCCCTTGGCGTTGACTTCAAAAATCAGGCTCTCGCTTTCCGACATCGAAGCGCTGGCGCTCTGCGGACGATCCACCCCCATGCCGCTTTCCTCAACAAACACCGTGGTGACGATGAAGAAGATCAAGAGGATGAACACCATGTCGATCAGCGGGGAGATGTTGATCTCCTTGATCTCGTCGGAATCCTGAATGGTGCGGCGGCCTCTCATCTGGGTTTACTTAGTTCGTATCCGTGGCGATATCGATCCGCTGCGCGCCGCCGAGCTGAGCGGCATCGAGGACCTTGGCGACCGTTTCAGCAAGGGCTCCCTGGTCGGTCTGCAGGATCACCGGCATCGGATCCTGCCGCGTGAGCCGCTTAACCAGCGGCCGCACGCCGGTGACGCCAATATTGGCGCCGCCATAGATGACCTGGTTGTCGGCGGTGATGGCGATCAGAATGCTGTTCTTGTCGAGTTGCTCGGCGGACGCGGCCCGGGGGCGCGTGACATCGATTCCCGGCTCTTCGACGAACACCGTCGTGACGATGAAGAAGATGAGGAGAATGAACACCATGTCGATGAGCGGAGAGATGTTGATCTCCTCCAACTCCTCGGAATCCTGCATGGTGCGCCGGCCTCTCATCGCCTTCGTCGAGCAAACAATGAAATCAAGACCGTTCAGGCCGGCATCGCCGAACCCATCAGGTCGTCGTCGGCGACCACATCGGCCGGCTCCGTTTTGTCTCCGGACTCGGGCGGCCGCCCGCTGGAACCGCCATCGAAGGTCAGCAGCGTGAAACTTTCCAGCCGGGCAAGAAAGGCTTCGTACTCATCGCGGCGAGCCTTGACCAGATAGGCCAGGGCATAACCCGGCAGCGCAACCAGTAGCCCCATTTCAGTGGTGATCAACGCCTCGGAGATGCCGGAGGCAATCAGGTCGGCCGTCTTGGAGCCGCCCATGGAAATGCCGTCAAAGGTGGCGATCATGCCCAGCACGGTTCCCAGCAGGCCGAGCAACGGCGCCGCGGCGACCATGACATTCATGAACACCAACCGCCGATCGATCTCGGGAATCTTGGCCGCGACGATCTCCGAGAAACGGTCCTGAACGTCCTCCTTGGTGTTCGCCCCATCCTGCGTGTAGCGGATGATCTCGCCGACCTCGCCCTTGCCGTCGGCGGGCTCCAACACCCAGCCCTCCCAATCCGACTGGGGGGTTTTCTTGAATTCCCGCTTGGAGAAATAGACGAGCAATTGAAGGGCCGCGCCATAGATGAAGAAGGCAATGACGAGCAGCGGAATCATCAGCCAGCCGCCAGCCAGCCAGAGATGCGTCAGTTTGAGGATTTCGTTCCACATCGTCTTGGTTCCAGGTTCTAGGTTCTGCGTTCTGGGAGCTGGGCCTTGATTATCACGCGGGGACCGGCGCCGGCGCGTCGCCGCCCGAGGCCGTTGAGCCGCTGTCAGCGCCGTCGGTTTCAGCTTTGCCGATCTCCTCGGGGACGCCGTTGATGAAGGCGACCGAAGTTTGTTCCATGCTGCCAAGGACACCCTTCGCTTTCCGCGATATGAAGGCGTGAATCAACAGGGAGGGAATGGCGACGATCAGACCGAACTCGGTCGTGACCAGCGCTTCGGAAATGCCGGACGACAGCATCTTGGGATCGCCCGTGCCGAAGACGCTGATCAACCTGAAGGTGTTGATCATACCGGTGACCGTTCCGAGCAATCCCAACAACGGGGCCGTTGCGGCGGACAAGGCCACGAAGGGCATCCAACGCTCGAGGGCCGGTTTGGTGTTGAGCATCTGCTCGTAAAGAGCCTCCTCAATGTGCTCCTTCGGCTCATTGCAATGCAGCACGGCGGTCTCCATCAACTGTCCCACCGGCCCTTTGATCGTGCTGGCATGCTTCATGGCGCCCTCTTCATTGCCGTCCTTCAGTCGATCCAGGACGATCTGCAGATCCCGGGGCTTGGCCAAACGGATGCCGGCGATCTGGAACCACTTGATCAAGCCGATCACCACCGCGAGAACGCCCAGCACGAGAATCGGGACCACCACCGGTCCGCCCTTGGAGATATGCTCCACAAAGGTCTCCTTGGTCGCGGCGATCTTGTCCGCATTGCCCATGGTCGGATCGAAAGGAATGCTCCCCTGCCCGCTCGTCACCAGGTTCTTCAAATCCGCTTGGAACGCCTCAGCAACCGGGATAACGGAGGGTTCGGTTGTATTGAGCTCCAGTCGGGTCAAGCCCGCGGCCGGGCTGTCCTTGGACGCGAAGGCCGCCAAAGGACCTACCAAGGCGTAAGTTCCCTTCTCCAACTTGCCCGACTCGGTCAGGGCCTTGCCTTCAAAGGTCTCGCCACCCAGAACGGCATCAATCCGGGAAAGCGCTGTCTCAATGATGGCGAGGCGTTGCTGAAGTTTTTCCGAGGTCGCCATGTCCGCGTTGCCGGCGGCGGCGCGGGCGGCATCGACGACGCCCTGGTAGCGGGCCACCTCGGCGATGTGAACGCGCGACTCAAAGGTATTCATGTATTCGTCAAGGGCGCTGCCAATGAACCGGACCTCGCTCTCGCGGGATTTGACCTCGGACTTGATGGTGTTGAGATCGACCACCCGGTTCTCACGATCGCGGGTCAACGCCTCGACCTCCTTGCGCTTGGCCAGCACATCGCCCTCAACCTTGGCAAGGCCGGCCGCCAGGGGAATCTTCGCCTCGGCGATCTTCTTCTGCGCGGCGGACAACTCGGCCAGCGCGGCGGCGAGATCCTGCTTGGAGGACTGCGCGACCTCGCCGAAATCCGCGGCGCCGACGACACTCGCCAGACCAACGGCCATCAGGGTCGCAATCAGTTTGGAAAACTTGGATTTCATCATGCTCAGAGGAAAAGGGTTCAGTTCACCTTGGTCGGCAAGCCGACATACGAAGCGGGTTGGACGCTGTCATAGATGGCCAGTGTCTTGGCAATCAAGGGCGCGAGAGCCTTGTTCTCGGTCCATTCCCAACCGGCCGCCGTCGCCGTGCCCGTGCCGGCGTAGTTGCCGTTCTTGTCCGCGTAGAAGGCTTGCCCGAGGCCGAGATAAAGGGTGCGGACCGCGACCTCCGCCCCGCCCTCGACGGCGCGGGTCTCCGCCTCAACCTGGACCGAACTGTTGAACTCATCAACGGCCTTGATCATGCCGATCAAGATCTGCAGACGCTTGCCGGCGGTGAGTTTGGTGTCCGCGGGATTCTCAGGCATCATGACGTAAAGCTTGTCCACCTTCGTCACCAGGGGCGGCGGCAACCGCTTGTGAATGGCTCGAAAGCGATTCTCGAACTGGGTCAACAAGGCATTCACCCGATCCAGAGCCCCCTTGAGTTCCTCGTTCAAGCTTTCCTGCTCCTTGATCTCTTTCTCGATCTGCTGGCTGCCCTTGTTTTCGCCAGCGCCTTCGGCAATGGCCTTGAGTTGGTCGTCCAACCGCTCGAGTTCCCCCTCAAACAGGCTGATGGAGGCTTTGAGCGTCTCTTGGTCGGAAAGCCAGTCCGCCTGCACACGACCCAAGGTCTTCCGCGCCTCCACCCACTGCTTCAAGTTGTCGCGCGTCTCCGCAATTGGCGACTGAGCGACGACGCCGGTTGACGCGCCGCCGAGGATCGCTGCCAAGGCCAAAATGAACCGCAATTTCATCGCGACACAATCCTGATCGCGAATGACATTCCTGAGTCGCTATTGTTACAAACGCGTGACAACCTCCACGCTGAAAAACCGGCTCATTTCTTCCAATTTCATCAATTTCGTCATGCGAATGCAACTTGGATGTCGCCGTTGTGTCACATAACCCAGCCCCTCCGGAGGCATCGGAACGGACTCGAGAAGGGGACAGCCCGCCGACATGCCAACCGGAATTCCCTGGTTCACATGGAGAGACCGCCCCTCCAGCTCCGGCAAATCACCAAATTGGATTGGGGCGGTAGAGGGGTTGCGCCCAGGGCGTTTCCTTGAATTCCTGGTCGCCGAGCGGGCCTTGATTCTCGGCAAGGTAATCGAGGATCTTCGCCTTCATGTCGGGCGAGAGCTTCCAGAGGCCGTGCTTCTTGTTCATGGTCACCAGGGTCTCCTCCCACCGCTTGCGACTCAAGTGATGCTGAGCGATCAGCCGCGGCGAATGACAACCAATGCAATTGGCGAGGACGTATTCAAAACCCGGGTTCTGCTTGAGGCCCATGAAGGTCTGGACCGGCTCCTTGGCATTCTTCACCGCCGCTTTGTTCGCCTGTTCGAAGGTCTTGACCGCGGGTTTGGAAACTGCCGGCTTGTCCGCGGCCGCCGCGCCGCACACCCGGAGCAGCAACAAGGCTGCGACGAGGCCAACGCGGAGAACAATCCCACGGATGGCAAGGCCGACCCACGGATGAAGCAAAGGAGTGGCGCTGCCAAGCCCGGTGCGATGTTTGGTTTCTTCGGGCTGAAGTCCCGGCCGCACAAAGCACAGGGCTTCAGCCCTGTGTGCGATCCGCCGGTGATTGCGGCCTGAAAGGTCGCCCGCAACTTCACGACCGCAAGACGCGCGCGGACTTTCAGCCCGCATACCCAAATACCCGTGGAAGACAGGCCTGAAGGCCTGCCCTTCGTGCGCACGGGCCTTCAGCCCGCATTCAGAGGCCAATGCGACACGCACACCCGTGGCGCTCTCATCCCCGTCCTGCCGCGATTGGACCCTCTCCGTGTTCATTCGTGTTTATCCGTGGTTAAACAACCTTCACCGCAATGCGCTGCATGGCGTTGTTCAAATAGCCCTTGGGATTCCATCCCGGGACCAGCATGGGCTGCATGCGGCCCTGTCCGTCGGTCGCCCGCGCCCAGACTTCGTAGTAACCGCTCTTGGGAAAGGTCACGGAAGCGGTCCAGCGCTGCCAGGCGTAGGCGTTGGCGGGCTTCCGCAAGCGGGCCTGTTGCCAGGTCTGACCGAAATCCAGGCTCACGTGCACCGCTTTCACATCGCCGGAACCGGACCAGGCGTGCCCTCGCAACGCCAATTGGTCGGAGCGTTTCGCCACAATGCCCGAGGCCGGTCGCGTGATGATGGACTTGACCGGCATCTCCTCGATGATCTCCATGTCCTCCTCGGGCACGTCCGTCCCCGGAGCGACAGGATATCTCGGAACGCGATAGGAGGTCCCGGTCATCTTGGCTCCATCATGCACCTGGTCGCGCACCCAGATGCGCTTCAACCACTTGCCGCCCGTGGATCCCGGCCACCCCGGGCAGATCAGCCGCAATGGAAAACCATGCAGGGCCGGCAACGGCTCGCCGTTCATCTCCCAGGCCAGCATCGTGTGCTCGTCCAGGGCCTTGGCGATCGGAACGCCCCGCGAGATCGGCTTCTTTCGGGGATCGCGGCTCAAGTGAAGATCCTCGGACTCGTAACCGATGTAGACCGCCGAATCCTTGACGCCCGCCGCGTTCAGGACATCCCGCAAGCGCACCCCCGCATACTTGGAGCAGCCCACGGCGCCGAGCGTCCATTGGTTGCCCTTGGCCGGGGGATTGTAGCCGGCGCGTCCATTGCCGCCGCACTCGATCACCAAGGCCGCCTCGTGACGCTTGAAGCGGGACTCCAGATCGTCCATCGAGAGCGTCAAGGCCTTCCTGACCTCGCCGTCAATGGTCAAGGACCAACCATCCAGGCTGCGGGTCGACGCCCGTTCCGGCATGATGCCATTGTTGCGAACGAAATGCCGGCTGTTCGGCGTAATGTCGTCATCCAGTTCCGTGGCCACCGTCTCCGCGTTGATCGGCCGGTCATTCAGAAGACGCAGTCCTTCCTTCCCGGGAATCTTCGGAACGCCGCCATCCTGCCCCAACGCGACCGGAATCAATCCCTCCGGAAAATGCTCCGCAAAAGGAACCGGCATCCCCATGGCCGCAGAAACCGCAGCCAAGCCCGCGCCGCGCAGGAAACCGCGGCGATCCGTCGCCGCATCGTTCAAGATTTCTTCATCATTCATGAAGCTGACATAGTGCGGTGGATCACCTCACGGGAAAAGGGGTTTTTTGGCTGCCAACCCCGTAGCGCAGGCGTCCCGGCGCGTGTTTCAGATCCGGGCGGCGGGACGCCTGAGCTACGCAACGCTACTCCGGCTGCCCCAGCGCCGTGTACAACGCGAACTGCGCCTGATTGTAGTCCACGGCGCTGTCAAGGTAGAACTTGCGGGTCAGGGCCAGGGAATCAATTGCCTGCAGGACTTCGATCGGCAGTCCTTGATTCTCGTAGATCCGGGACTTGTTCAGCTTGAAGGACGTCTCGGCGCGCCCCACGGCGCTCCGGGCGATGGCCAACTGCCGCTTCCGGGAATTCGCGCGGATCGCGGCCTCCCGGACGTCCGCCGCGATCTTGTCCAAGACCTGGAGTTGCTCGATCTCCGCCTGCCGGAATCGTGATTGACGCTCCTTCGTTCGGGAGCGCGCGCCGAAGCCGAAGTTCTCCAACCGCCAGAAGACCATGGCGGAGACATCGTGCCGCTCCCCGCCCGATCCGAGCGACGAACCACCGCCGCCGCCAAAACCGCCGGCGCTGAGGCCCACCGCCACCTTGGGGACCAGGGGATCATACTTCGCCTGCCGCAACCGCTGCTGGGCGGCCTTGACCAAAGCCTCATTCTGACGGACTTCAGGCCGGTTCTCCAACGCCGCCAACAGCAGTTCAGACCCGCCGCGAGTCTCATCCGCCAAACTCACCAGCGCCTCGGGGCCCTCGGCCGGATCCAGCTCGACGCCCGCGCCCAATCGCAGCAACTCCGCCAACGCGACCGAACGAACCTGCAAGTCCTCCCTCGCCTGCTCCACGTTCCGGTCACGGACAAGTTTCTCGACCGCGGCGCGCGAAGCGTCGGATTCCAACCCCTGGCCGCTCTGCGCAAAACTCGCGGTGATGCGCGCCAGGTCGGCGGCGTTGTCGCGGGCCTCGATCGCAACGGCCAATTGGGCCTTGGCCCGGACCAGCTCGAAGTAGGCGACAGCCGCCTCAAGCGAGACGCGGTTCGTGGTCGCCGCGCTGCCGGCTTCGGCGGCGCGCTTGACCTGTCGGGCGGCCAGCGGCTCAAAAATGGCGTCAGCCAGGTTTGCGGTGATCGCGACACCCGGCCGCTGAACCGGTCCGGCCGCGACCGCGCCCGCTCCCAGTCCGGCAAACCCAGCCGAACGATTCACATCGCTCACCGCGCCAGTGCTGTTCTGCAGGCGTCCCTCGTGATGATCAACGCTCGCGCCCAGCGTGATCGTCGGGAGCAAAAGGACATTGGCGCGACGGGATTGCGCCACCGCCTCGTTCATGCGCTCGCGGGCCAAGGCGACCGTCGTGTTGTTGGCGTTCGCCAGGCGCAAGGTTGTGGCGAGGTCGATGGGCATCGGCCCAGCCTGCGACGTCCCGCCCCGGTCCTGCGCCAGGGACGCGAACGCGAAAGCGGTTGCCGCAGCCATGATTGCGATTCTCTTCATTTCAAATTCCAGATTTCGAATCTCAGATCTCAGGTTCACCCGCCTCAAACCGCAACCGGCTCCGACTTGGATTTCACGGTCGCGTAGACACAAGGCACCAGGAAAAGGGTGAGGAAGGTGGACGCCAGGATGCCGCCGATCAAAGCGCGGGCCAGCGGGACCATCGCCTCGCTGCCGGGAGCCAGGTTCATCGCCAGCGGCGCCATCGACGCCGCCAGGACCAGCGACGTCATGACCACCGGTCGAAACCGGACACAGGCCGAACGCCATGCCGCCTCCGCGACCTCCATGCCCTGGCGACGAAGTTGATTGGCGTAGTCGACCAGCAGGATGGAATCGTTCACCACCACGCCGATCATCATCAGGGTCCCGATGACGGACTGGATGTTGATGTTGACGCCGGTCAGCCAAAGCGAGCCCAGCACGCCGGCCAGGCCCAAGGGCACGGCCAACATGATGATCAGCGGATCGATCACCGAACGGAACTGAGCCATCATCACCAGGTAGACCAGGATGGCCGCGGTCAACAAGCCCCACCCCATGGTGGAGCCGCCCTCCTTCATCTGGGTGACCGGCCCGCGCAGGGTGACGCCAACGCCGAGATCGAAATCCATTTCCGCGACGGCCGCCTCCACATCCCGGGCCACGGACCCGAGGTCCCGCCCCTCAAGATTCACATACACATCCGAAACGCGGGAAATGTTGTAGTGGGCGACCTCGCCCGGGATGTTGACCCGCCTGATCTCCGCCACCTCCGAAAGGGGAATCGTGGTCGGCCCCTCTTCCGTGGTCACGGACAAGGGCAGATTGCGAAGCTCATCCAGCGAATCAACCTCGTTGTCCTCGTATTGCACGCCGATGAAGAAATCCACGCCGCTCTTCGGATCCACCCAGATCGTCGGAGCATATCCCACGCTGGAGGAGAAGGCCGTCACGACATTCTCGGCCACATCTTTCTGCGAAATGCCGAAGTAGGCGGCGCGCGTGCGATCCACCTGCACGTCGAACTGCGGGTAATCCAGCGACTGGGCGATCTGCACGTCGGCCGTGCCGGGAATCCGCTTCACCCGCTCCACGATGCGCTCCGCCGCGGCGCGCGTGGCGGCCGTCGTGCCGGCGGAGACCTGCACATTGATCGGCGCCGCAACGCCCTCGTTCAAAGCCGCGTTGATGATGCCGCCCGTGACAAAGAAGAACTGCTCCTGCGGGAACCGCTCCGCCAGTTTCGTCCGCAGCGATTCCACATAATCGCGAGTCGAAGTCTTCCGCCCCTGCTGATGCAGCGTCACCACGAGGAAGGCCGTGTCCGGACCGGCGTTGGGACTGAGAATCGTGGAGAAACCCGCGCCCTTGCCGAGCGGCAGGCCGATGTTCGCCATGATGGTCTCGATCTCGCGCTCCGGAATCATCTCCTTGATCGTGTCCTCGATCTTCACCACCAGCTTCTCCGTCTCTTCCAGTCGCGTGCCCGGCGTGGTCTTGATGCGGAGTTCGAACACGCCGGCGTCCACGTCCGGGAACAGCTCCGCCCCAATCCGCGGATACAACAGCAACGAGGCCGCGAACACGACCGCACAACCGCCGATCACCGGCAACCGCATCGCCAGGGCCTTCTTCAACCAAACGGCAAAAGCTCCAGTCGGCTCCCCGGCCGTCGCTTCGGCCGCCTTGTCCGCGCCCCCCTTCAACATCCGCGAGCAAAACGCCGGGATCACCGTCATCGCCAGGAAGTAGGACGCGCCGATCGTGATGCAGGCCGCCAAGGACAAAGGCTCAAACAGGAAACGGATCATCCCGGTCAGCGAAATGACCGGAATAAAAACGGCCAGGGTCGTGATCGTGCCGGCGAGAATCGGCGTGGCGACCTCCTCCGCCGCCTCACGAACCGCGTCCATGCGCGGCTTGCCCATGTTCAGGTGACGCACGATGTTCTCGACCACCACGATGCTGGCATTCACCACGCTGCCCACCGCCAACGCGATCCCCCCCAAGGTCATGACGTTGATGTTGTTGCCGGTGAAATAGAATCCCAGGACGCCGATCAGGATCGAAAGCGGGATCACCATCAGCACGGCGACCGCGGGCATGAGGCGGCGCAGGAACACCGCGATCACAATCGCGACCAACAGCGCCCCGAGCCCCACCTGGAACTTCAGGCTGCTGATCGCATTGCGGATGTAGCCGGACTGGTCGTTGACCAGGGTCACCTCGGCGGCCTCCGGTATGTCGCCGCGCTCCTTCATCCTCGGCACCTCCGCCTTCAATCCCTCGCGAATGCGATCGACGACCTCGATCGTGTTCTCCCCCGGCTCGCGGAGCAAGGGGCAATAGACCGAGCGACTGCCGTTCACGCGGACGATGTTGTATTGCAGCGCCGCGTCGTCCTTCGTGTAGCCCACGTCGCGGATGAAGACCGGCTTCCCGTCGCGGATGGCGATCGGGATTTCATCGATATCCTTGGGCGTGGGCAGCGTGTTGACGGGGTGAACCTGATACTCGGTCAGCCCCATCTTCATCGTGCCGCCGGCGAGGACGAGGTTGGATTCCTGCACGGCTTTGACCACATCGCTGGCCGAAACGTGATGCGCGCGAAGCTTCTCCGGGTCGACATAGATCATCATCTGCCGGAACTTGCCGCCGAAAGGATGCGGAATCTGCACACCCTTGAGGCCGCCCATTTTGTTGCGCACCGCGTAGTAGCCGATCTTGTAGAGCTCGGTCTCGCTCAACCCCTCGCCGGCGATGGAAGCCAGCACAACGGGGAGATTCCCGGGTTCGCTGCGCAATGTGAACGGCCATTCAATCCCGGGCGGCAGGTGAAACATGTCACTCGCCTCCAGATTCACGATGTCGTTCATCGCAGCCGACGCATCCGCGCCGGGCTGAAAAAAGATCTTGATGACGGACACGCCCGGCATGGTGCGGGACTCCTGGTGCTCGATCTTGCCGGCCAGGGTCAGGGCGCGCTCAACGCGCGAGGTCACCGACTTCTCCATCTCCCGCGTCGGCAGACCGGGATACGAGAAAAAACTCGTTACGACCGGCGTCTTGAAATCCGGCAGAATGTCGGTCGGGATCCTCGGGTAGACCGACATGCCCAGCAGGCAGAGGCCGATCACGACGGACCAGACGGCGTGGGGATTGCGGAGCGCAAGGCGAACGAGGTTCATGCGGAAAGAACGGAGAAATGGAGTGTGGAGAGTGGAGAAATGGAATGGCCCTCACCTCGAGCAACGCTTGTAGCGCGGCCGTCCCGGCTGCGGGTTCGCCGGGCGTCCCCGCCCGGTCGTTCGATCCTTGCGGCGGGACGCCGCCGGAACCCGCAGGCGGGGACGCCTGCGCTACGCGAATCAGGGATTTCGTCCCTCTGATGCGGAGCGCCGGGCATTGCTCGGCCCGGGCGCTGGTCGACCGCAAATGCCGAGCAATGCTCGGCGCTCCGAAGAGGGCGTTGGCCGGCGATCGCAGGATTCATGATGCAAACAGGCACGGCAGCCCGCCTAACGATCAACCACGGTCACCTCGGCGCCGTCGTTCAAGCGGCCGAGCATGCCGGTCACGATCCGTTCGGAGCCCTCAAGGCCCGACAGGATTTCGACGTCATTCCCATTGTCGTAGCCGGTTTTCACCGGGACATGCGCGATCTTGTTGCCGCCCTGCAGGACGTAGACGACGCTCTCAGAGCCGTCGTCGTTGAACCGGATGCTGCCGGACGGAACGACCACAGTATCAGGCTTCTCGTCCAGCATGATCGTGACGGAGCCATACATCCCCGGCAACAGGCGCCCCTTGTCATTGGGCAGATCAATCTCAACCAACATGCTGCGGGTCTTGGGATCGAGCCGCCGCGCGACCCGCGACACCCGCGCCTTGATGATCTCGGAGCCCAACGCCCGGCAGGTGAACTCCACCGCGTCGCCGACGTTCACATGGATTGCGTCGCGCTCCGGAACCGGCACGCGCACCCGCACCCGGTCGACCTGCGCCACGCCGAAAAGCGGCTTGCCGACTGCGGCGGCGTTCTCCGCGTTGCGGACCAGGTCTCCCGGATCGACGTTGCGCTCCGTGACCACGCCGTCGAAGGGCGCCTTCAGGGTCGCGTATTGCATCAGGACCTCCATCTCCTCCAATCGCTTGCGCGCGACGATGGCCGCGGCGTCCGCCCCGGCCGCGTCGGCCTCGGCGGCGGTCAGGTTGGCCTTCGCCACCACTTCACTGGCCTTCACCGACGCGAGATCCGCCTCGGCGGCCAGCTTGCGGCTCTGGGATTCATCCGCCAAACGCTGGGTCACCGCCTTGGTCTTGACCAGGCTCTGGATCCGCTCGAACTCGAGCGTGACCGCGTCAGCCTCCGCCTTGGCCTTGCCTGCATCGGCCCTGGCCTGTTCGATCCGGGCCCGGGCGACCTCCACCGCGGCGCGATATTGCTTCCGCACGCTTTCCTGCCGCGCCACCTCCGCCTCCCGGCTTTCATAGCCCTTGACCATCTCCGGAACATCCACCACCGCGAGGACCTGTCCCGCCTTGACCGCATCGCCGATATCGGCGCTCACGCTCTTCAGATAGCCGGATACCTTGGCGTGAAGTTCAGCCTCGAAATAACCGCGCACCGTGGCGGGTTGGGTCGTCGACCGACGCAGGGTCACTTTCTTGGGCTGGGTTGTCTGCACGACCGCAGCTCCGGAGGGTGGCGCGCCAACGCTCAACGCCGCCGCTGCCGCCGCCCAAGCGACGCATCGGAAGTTTCTGGATGTAGCAATCATTCGGTTGTTCTTCAGAGCCTGCCGAACAGACTCTTGGTGCAATGTTCAAGGCACGCGGCGCAATTCCCGACACCGCGCCGGTTCGAAACACCCCACGACGAATCCCGGGGTTTACATCCGCCCCGCCAAGGTGGCAATCCAATTCACTCGAGCAGAATCGACTTGTCATCAGGCCCTCCCGAACGTATGCCCATACAAGTCAGAACAGGACCCACACTTCCCGCTGGAGGACCGGCATGCCGCCTCACGACGCTCCGACACGGGTTGACGCGCACGATCTACAGGATACATATCTCCATGAAAAACGCCTCCTCCCCTTCCCGACACGCCTTCCGCAGCGTGGCCACCGTGTGCTTGCTCGTTGTTGTAAACACCGCCGCGCTGGTCGCGGCAGACGACGCCCCGCCCACGCCTGCCAACGCGACCACGGTCACTTTTGACGACGACGCGGCCGACACCCCGCCCAATGACCTCCTGCCCGGTCGCCCCGGCAAGGGCGGAAACGCCGAGTGGAAGATCGTTCAGAATGTCGACTCTCCCTCCGCTCCGCACTCGATGGCCCAGATGAGCGCCGTCCAGATCCGCGCGCGCTACCCGCATATCGTCCACAGTTCCTTCGTGGCCGCCGATGTGGACGTTTCCGTGAAGTTCAAGACCCTGACCGGCACGCTCGATCAATCCGCCGGGATCGTCTTCCGCTACCGGGACAGCAAGAACTACTACGTCGTGCGGGCCAGCGCGCTGGACAACAACGTCGCCGCCTACAAGCATGAACTGGGACGACCGACCAACCTCGGGGTCAAAGGCAAGGAAACCGCGTTCGGCGTGGAAACCCGCGTCCTGCCGCGTCGCTGGAATACCCTCCGCGTCATCGCCAAGGGCACGCATGTGCAGGTCTATCTCAACGGCAAGAAACTCTTCGAGTTCGAAGACGACACCTTCCCCGGCCCCGGACGCGTGGGCGTCTCGACCAAGGCCGATTCCGTGACTCATTTTGACGACTTTGTGGCCGGCGAGCCCTAAGACGGACCTGCGACGCCCGCTTTTTCCAGCTTGAGATGGGCCTGACGCCCAATATCGGAGCGCCGCCGGTTCGGCACGATTCAGCGACTTTGGGACCGGCCCTGTTGTCTCACTGGCAGCTTATTCAGACGAATCCTGACGCATGTCTTGACGGAGGGGGACAAAAAGACAATATCCGCGGCGAACGAACCGTCGCGCGCGATCAAGCTAGCCCCACACAGCTGAACCGTCCATGAGCAACCCCGCCCCGTCGTCTCCACCGTCCGGCGCAGTCCGGTACGCCATCGCCCTAAAAGCCCTGCTTCTGCTGGCCTGCCTTTTCGCCTTCATTGTCGGCATCAACGCCATGGGGGCCTCCTTCAAACTGTTCGGAAAGGACTTTGCCGAGAAAATGTTGGAAACGACGTCCTCCCCGTTTGCCGGCCTTTTCATTGGCATCTTGGCGACGGCGCTGGTCCAGAGTTCGTCGACCACGACCACTTTGGTGGTGGGCCTGGTAGCCAGCGGCGCCATCAGCATTGAGGGGGCGATTCCGATGGTCATGGGCGCGAATATCGGGACCACGGTCACCTGCCTGATGGTTTCGATGGGGCAGATCACACAGAAAGCCGAGTTCAAACGGGCCTTCGCCGCGGCGACTGTCCACGACTTCTTCAACCTGATCACGGTGGCCATCCTGTTTCCGCTGGAGTTGGCCACCGGGTTCCTTGCCAAGCTCTCCGGCCTCATGCAGAACGCCTTTGCGGGCGTCGGGGGCATGAAGCTGGCGAACCCGCTCAAGGCGGCGGTCAAGCCGGCGGTCAACGTCCTGAAGGACTTGGTCAATGATCAACCGATTGCGCTGTTGATCATCGCGATCCTGCTGATCATGGGCATGTTGGTGGCGATCGTGAAACTGCTGCGGAGTCTCGTGCTGGAACGGGTTGAGGCCTTCTTCAACCAGCACCTCTTTCGCAACGCGGGGCGCGCCATGGTTTTCGGCTTGTTGCTGACCTGCGCCGTGCAGAGCAGTTCCATCACCACCTCGCTGGCTGTGCCGCTGGCCGGCGCCGGCATATTGACTCTGGCACAGATCTTTCCCTACGCGATGGGCGCCAATGTCGGAACGACGATCACCGCGATTCTGGCCTCGCTCGCCACTGGCGAACCCGCCGCCGTGACAGTGGCCTTCGCCCACCTGCTTTTCAACGTGAGCGGCATTCTCATCATCTGGCCGCATCAAAAGGTCCGCCAGATTCCGATCCGGTGCGCGGAGTGGATGAGCGTCCAGGCCGAACAACGTTACTGGGTGCCCTTCGCCTTTCTCGTGCTGGTCTTCTTTGCCTTGCCGATGGGGATGATCGCGCTGTTTAGCTGATCAGCGTCGCGTTGGAATGAACTCCCCGCCGGGGCATCCTTTTCCCACGGAGCCTCGGCGCATGTCCGCGGTCCGTTTCAGATCTCCGCGTCCGCCTTCTCCTTGTAGCCAATTCGCGGAAATGGATTCACCAAACCGCTGACGATCGTCCGCGAATGGCTGGCAATGCGCTTCAGGTAGTGGACATACAACGTCACGCACCCCGCATCGGCGACGCTCAGGTCGTCCGCCTCGCCGGCAACAATCGCGTTGTTGATTTCATCGCAGGCCGTGGACACGCCGCTCTTGTATCCCTCCATCACTTTACGGCAAAGGTCGAGATCCTCGTTCTTGTAAGCTTGGATCATATCCCGGAACAGAGAGGTCACGTCCTCCTCCACCGTTTTCAACTCACCCTCCAAGCCGCCAGCAAACAGGCGGGCAGGATGTTTGCGCGCCAGATCGTAGATGTTCTTCGTGTAGTCCCCGATGCGCTCGATGTCGATGACGACGGTCGCCAACGCCAGCCCCGCAGAGAGATCTCCGCTTCCTGAGACGCTGAAATGGGTGAAGATCTTCCGCCGAATGTCGCGCTCGGCGCGGTTGACCTCTTTGTCCTTGGCATAGATGTCGATCGCGATCTCCCCGCTGTCGGAGTTGCGCAGGGAATCGACCGAGGCCTGGAACATCGTCCAGTCGGTGTCAAGCATGGCCACGGCCTGCTCGTGCGCCTGGGTCTGAAGATTCTGGTTACCGGCGATATTAAACAGTTCTTTCCACATGGCGGATCAAGGGTTCTTGGACCCCAATATGGGGTCTCAATCGCCTCAGTTCAACGGTCAAACAATCCGAGATTAGTATTTTTGCCAACGCTGCCCATCAGGTGTTTCCGGCGGCTGGAGGAATGCGATCAGACCATGTCTTTACGGAACGAAGCAGAGAAGTGCGACCATATCCCGGAGGCTGCGCACACCGCGAGATAACGATCTGTTTCGCTCTGGCCCCATCCAGATGAATTGAAAAATGACCTGCCCGTAATGAGAAACTCGATTTGTAACAATCAAAGCAACCGATGTCACAAGAACGTAACCCGTTGATAAAACGCCACTTGACCGTAACAAACAGGGGCAAAACCCCAGTTGGAACGGGTTTCTGTCACGTAATCGTAACATGGCCGCCATTTTCGTGTGACACGGGCGTAACACGATCCGCCACTTCCAAAATCAACCAACAACCGAACCGAACTCGAAACTCTAAATGAGAATGAAACGAATTGCGGCGGCTCTCGCACTGGCAAGCTCCTGCTTGGGAGCGCAAGCGCAATCCAACGACGCCCTGCTGGACATCCTGATCAAGAAAGGCGTCCTGACGAAGGAGGAGGCCGCTTCCGTCCAGAAGGAAGCCGCCGACTCGAAACCGCAACCCGCCGCGACGGGCATGCGTTCGGTTGACGCCTACGCCGAGACCGAAGAGGGCAAGTCCACCTTGGACCAGATGCTGGACGACAAATTGAAGAGCCGGTTCAAGGACAAATGGTACGAGAAGGTCAAGTTGGCCGGCTATACCCAGGTCCGCTATACGAGCCTCATGAACCAGAGCGGCGCCATCCTGAACGTGCCGAACGATGGTTCGGCGCGCGACCGCGAATCGCTCCGCATCCGTCGCGGACGCATCAAGTTTTCCGGCGATGTCGCCGAGCGCCTCTACCTCTACGCCCAGATGGACTTCGCAGCCTCGGTCGGCGGCGGTTTTGGCGTTCAGATGCGCGACCTCTATGGCGACATTTCGCTCGACTCGGACAAGGAGTATCGCATCCGCCTCGGTCAATCAAAAGTGCCTTTCGGCTTCGTCAACCTGCAATCCAGTCAGAACCGCGCCCCGCTGGAACGAGCGGACGCCTTGAACAGCGCCCTCGAGAACGAGCGCGATCTCGCCGCGTTCTTCTACTGGACGCCCAAGCGGGTCCAGGATCGCTTCAAAGAGATCAAGAAGCTCGGGCTCAAGCATTCCGGCAACTACGGCATGCTTGGCTTCGGCGTCTACAACGGGCAGGGCCCGAACCGGAATGACGCGAACGGTCTGGTTCACACCGTCGTCAGGGCGAGCTATCCCTTCCAGTTCCAGAACGGCCGCTTCCTTGAGATTGGCGCCCAGGCCTATCATGGCGAGTTCCAGGTCAGCACGTCCGATCCCGATGGAGCCGGCCCCCTGGCCGCGCCTGCTGTCGGCCGCGACGGCGTCCGCGATCAGCGCGCCGGCCTCAGCTTCATCCTCTATCCCCAGCCCTGGGGCCTCGAGGCGGAATGGAACGTCGGACGCGGCCCCAGCCTCAGCGGCGACGCGCTCAGCGTGGGGTCCGACACCCTGCACGGCGGTTACCTGATGGCCTACTACAAGGCGGACACCGGCTGGGGTCGCTTCTTCCCCTACACGCGTTGGAACTACTATGACGGCGGCCGCAAGTTCGCCTCCAACGCCCCCGCCTCGGTCGTCAACGAACTGGACTTCGGCGTCGAGTGGTCGCCTTGGAAGTTCGTCGAGGTCGCCATCCAGTACACCAAGACCTTCGAGCGCACCAACACCGGCGTGTTCCCTTACGCCTCAACGACCAACGCCGACCGCGTCGGCTTCCAGTTGCAGATGAACTATTGAGCCAGATCGGCCGATTCGTTACCTGTTCGTCACTTGGCCGTCACAGTCCCGATAGTTCCTCCTGCGAGACTGCCGGCGCACATGCAAACAAACACGATGAAAAAACACTGGTTCAACACCACGAAACCGGTTGCCCTTGCCGCCATGATCTTGGGACTGGCCGTCACCAACGGCAGGTCCCAGGCGGCCAAGGTCGATCCCACGCTGCCCGATTACAAACCCGTCAGCGGCGTCTCCGGCAACCTCAACGCGGTCGGCTCCGACACGCTCAACAACCTCATGGCTCTCTGGAGCGAGGGGTTCAAGGCGATCTATCCGAACGTGAAGATCCAGGTCGAGGGCAAGGGCTCCTCCACCGCGCCGCCCGCGCTCATCCAGGGCGCGGCCCAACTCGGCCCCATGAGCCGGGAAATGAAGAGCTCCGAAGTCGACGCCTTTGAGAAGGCCTTCGGCTACAAGCCGCAGCCGATCCGCGTGGCCATCGACGCGCTCGCCGTCTATGTCCACAAGGACAACCCGGTGAAGTCCCTGTCCCTCAAGGACGTGGACGGCATGTTCTCCAGCACCCGCAAGCGCGGCGGCAAGGAGATCAAACGCTGGGGCGATCTGGGCGTGACCGCCCCCCTCGCCGGTCGACCGGTTTCCCTCTACGGCCGCAACAGCGCCTCCGGCACCTACGGCTACTTCAAGAAGGTGGCGCTCGACGGCGGCGACTACAAATCCACGGTCAAGGAACAGCCCGGCTCCTCCTCGGTCGTGCAGGGCATCGCCAGCGACCTCGGCGGCATCGGCTACTCCGGCATCGGCTACAAGACCTCCGGTGTGCGCGCCGTTCCCCTGGCCGCAAAGCGCAAGGCCTACGAGGCCACCGCGCAGAACAGCCTCTCCGGCAAATACCCGCTCGCCCGCTTCCTGCTGATCTACGTCAACAAGAAGCCGGGGCAGGAACTGGACAAGCTGACCGCCGAGTTCATCAAGTTCGCGCTGTCCAAGCAGGGGCAGGAGATCGTGATCAAGGACGGCTACTTCGCGATGCCGGGCAAGGCCGCCAAAGCCGAGGCCGAACTCGTGTCCAAGAAGTGACCGATCCGTCATCAATCACCACGAACGGGGGCGGAGCATCATCCGCCCCCGTTTATTGTTGAAAGGCGGCCAACAACGCGTGAACAACTCCGCCTTTACTCCCCACCCCCTTACGGATTAGCTCCCGGCTTCGCATGCCCGTCCCAGACGACAAGACGCCCGATCAGGTTCCCATTCCGGAACGCTTTGTTCCGGCGCGTTCGACCCTGCTGATGGATCGGTTCATGACCCGGTTCATCAAGGTTGGGGGCGTGTCGGTCATCACCCTGGTCCTCGGAATCGCGGTCTTCATCCTCTGGCAGATCCTGCCCCTCTTCCGCGGCGCCGAAGTCGAGCCCGTTTCGACCCGGGAACTTCAAGCCGCCGACTACCGCGCCTTGGGCGTCGATGAATACGCGGAACTTCCGTTCCTGCTGGACGCGACCGGCAGAATCACGTTGATCGACCTCGTCGGCGATCGCGGTCAGTTCGAACTGGATCCGGAGTTCGAGGAGGAGGCCGCGTTCACCGCCTTCAGCTATCATCCCCAGCGCCAGGACATCGTCTGCGGCACGGCCGACGGACTGTTCGCCATCGTCAACATCGAGTATGAAAGCGAGTTCGTCGACGGCGCCCGCGTGATGAACGCAACGGCCGAAGCCGGCGCCTTCCTGGAGATCGGCGCCGAGGGCGCGCCCATCCGGAAGATCGGCCTCGGCGACGACGAGGACATCAAGGTCGTGGCCGTCCTCCAGGAGGTCGGCGGCCGGATGAAACTGCACGCGGCCCTGCTGGAGCAGGAGGCCGGCCTGTTCGGCGGCGGCGAGATCAGCGTCGTCGACGAGTTTGATCTGACAGACCGGACGACGGGCGTGTTGGTCGACCTGTTGGTGGACAGCTCGGCGTCCAGCGTCATCGCCCGTTCCGACGCGGGCGAAGTGTTCTACTTCCATTACGACGACGAGGAGGAGGTTTTTGCGCTGCGGCAGACCTTCCGCCCCTTTGACGATCCTGGCTCCGGCAAGATTGCCTCGATGCATCATCTCTTCGGCGATGTCACCCTGGTCTTCACCAACCCGGAGGGATCCAACCGCTTGTTCAGCCTCTACATCCCGCCGGGAGGCGACACACGCCTGTTCGGCCTGACCAAGCAATTTGACAATCTCCCGGGGGCCGGCTCGTTCTTTGCGCGCAGTCTGCGCAACAAGGCCTTCCTCATCGGCAGCGGCGACACCGTCAGCCTGCGTTACGCCACCACGGAGAAGGTCCGCTGGGAGGAGACGCTCTCCTTCACGCCGTCGCTCGGGCGCATGAACAGCAAGTACGACCGCATTGCGCTGCTCGACGATCAGAATCAACTGCGCCTGTATTCGCTGGACGACCCGCATCCTGAATCCAGTTTCAAGGCCCTGTTCGGGAAGCTCTGGTACGAGGGCTCCAGCGAGCCGGCCTATGTCTGGCAGTCAACCGGCGGTTCGGATGAGTTTGAGCCCAAGCTGTCCATGATTCCGCTGATCGTCGGGACGTTGAAGGGGACGTTCTACGCGATGTTGATCGCCTTTCCGATCGCCCTGTTGGCCGCGATCTACACCTCGCAATTCGCGAGCCCGAGATTTCGCACCACGATCAAGCCCACCATGGAGATCATGGCGTCGCTGCCATCGGTCGTGCTGGGCTTTCTCGCCGCGCTCTGGCTGGCGCCGCTGATTGAGGACCGGGTGCCGTCGATCCTGCTTATGGCGGTCTTTTTGCCGCTGCTCTCGATGGCCGTGGGCTACGGCTGGTCCGCCCTCCCGATTCACCTGCGCGCGTGGATCAGGCCCGGAACGGAGTTCATTTACTTCATCCCCGTGTTGTTCGTCGGCGCTTGGATCTGCTGGGACGCCGGTCCCGCCCTCGAACGGGCGCTTTTTGTCGTCCAGGACCAAGCCGCCGGCGGCAATGTCGCTGACTTCCGGCTCTGGTGGCCGCAGGCGGCCTCCGCGGATTTCCAACAACGCAATTCGCTGGTGGTCGGTTTCATGATGGGCTTTGCGGTCATCCCCATCATCTTCACCATCGCCGAGGACTCCCTTTCCAGCGTGCCCGGAGCCTTGCGAAGCGCGTCCCTGGCGCTGGGGGCAAGCCGCTGGCAGACCGCCATCCGGGTGATCGTCCCCACGGCCTCGGCCGGCATTTTCTCGGCGGTGATGATCGGCCTGGGGCGCGCGGTCGGCGAGACCATGATCGTGGTCATGGCCACCGGCAACACCCCGATCATGGAGTGGAACATCTTTTCCGGCATGCGGACACTTTCCGCCAACATCGCCGTGGAGCTGCCGGAAGCTCCCGTGCATGGCACGCTTTACCGGACCCTCTTCCTCGGAGCCATGGTCCTGTTCGTCCTCACCTTTCTGGTGAACACTGTCGCCGAAATCCTGCGGCACCGCCTGCGCGAGAAATACAAGACCGTCTGACATGGCCGCCCAAGAGAAACCTAATGCCACAGGCTCGTTCGGGCCCGCCGTGAAGTCGCCGGGCGAAGCCTACGTGTGGCTCACCTCGATGGGCCTGGCCGCCGGCCTCATCATGGTGGTCTTCCTCATGGGGCTCGTGGTCGTCAAGGGCGTCGAGGCATTCTGGCCCCGCCGCGTCGTGCAGGTCACATTGAAGGACGACAGCCCATTCAAGTTGATCGGTGCGGCGACCTACGGAGGCGAGCTGACGATGCGGCAGGAGAAACGGTCTAGAACGATTCAGGCAAGCAGCGATTCCGACATCCCCCACATGGAGATGCAACTCTTTGTGGCCAACCGCGATGTCTACGGCCTCTCCTTCAAGTTTCTCGACGTCGCCGACATCAAGTCCACCGAACAGCCCGGGAGCATCGTCAAACTGGAACGAATAGATGGCGGCCCCGCCATCGGAACCCCGCTGAGAATTCAGTTCGACGGAGAGAAATCATTGGCCGCGGACGCCGCGGAGTTTCCCGCGGAGTTGGAACGACTCGTCAAGGAGGCCAACGAACGGAGAGATGAAATCCATCACATCGAGAAGAAGGACGTCGGACGCATCAACGCCAGGTTGGAAAAGCTCAGCCGTCGGCAGCGCACGCTCGAGGAGAAAGCGGAATCCGGGGCGGACATCCAGGCCAGGATCGCGGAGATCGAACCCCAACGCTCCGAACTCCAGGCCCGATACGAGACGTTGGCGGCCAAGGCGCGCGGCCTCCGGGACGAGCAGGAGACGGTGAAGCTCGTCTACCGACTGATGTCCGGTCAGGAGCGGACCATCTCCGTCGGCGACATCATCCACTACTATCACCCGAATCGACTGGGCGGACTTCAACGCGTGGGTTTGTTCCTGAGGAACATCTGGGTCTTCCTCACGGACGAACCGCGCAACGCCAACACCGAAGGCGGCATCTTTCCCGCGATCTTCGGCACCTTCGCCATGACCCTGCTCATGAGCATCGCCGTCATGCCCTTCGGCGTCATGGCGGCGATCTATCTTCGCGAGTACGCGAGGCAGGGCGCGACCGTGCAGGCCGTGCGCATCGCGGTGAACAACCTGGCGGGCGTGCCGTCGATCGTCTTCGGCGTGTTCGGACTCGGCTTCTTTGTCTACTTCGCAGGCGGGACCATCGACTCCCTCTTCTTCAGCGATCGGTTGCCCACGCCCACCTTTGGCACGGGCGGCATCCTGTGGGCCTCGCTGACCCTGGCGTTGATGACCGTTCCCGTCGTGATCGTGGCGACCGAGGAGGCGCTGGCGTCGGTGTCACGCGGCGTGCGCGAGGGTTCGCTCGCCTGCGGCGCCTCCAAGTGGCAGACCATCCAACGCGTTGTCCTGCCCGCGGCGGCTCCCGGCATTCTGACAGGCCTCATCCTTGCCATGGCCCGGGGCGCCGGCGAGGTCGCGCCCCTGATGCTGGTGGGCGTCATCAAACACGTGCCGGACCTGCCCATCGACGCGACCTTCCCCTTCGTCCACCTCGACCAGAAATTCATGCACCTCGGTTTCCACATCTACGACCTGGGCTTTCAATCCCCGGACGCAGAAGCCGCCAAGCCCATGGTCTTTGCCACCACCCTGCTGCTGATCGCCCTGGTTGTCATATTGAATCTCGGCGCGATCGTCATTCGCGAACGCCTCCGTCGCCGCTACTCGACGGGAGCCTTTTGAGCCGACCTACACTCGCTTCAAGCATTACGATTGCATGTCCGCCCTACTTTCAACACCATCCGCCGACCGCGACACCATGGAACAGGTCCAAGACAAACCGGCGTCCGCGTCCGACGCCGCAGGTCAGGACGACCGCAGGGAACTGCGCGTCGAAGCCGCTGAACCCAAGTCCCCGCCGGCGGAGGACTTCGATCCAAAACTGATCGAAATCGTCAATTTCGACTTTTTCTACAGCCAGGCCCAAGTACTCCATGACATCAGCCTGGAGATGCCTGAGAAACACGTGACCGCGCTGATCGGCCCCTCCGGCTGCGGCAAGACAACCCTCCTCCGCAACCTGAACCGGATGAACGACCTGATCGACGGCGTACGCCACAAGGGCGACATCAAGATCAAGGGCGTCAGCATCTACCACCCGCATCTCGAGGTCATTTCGCTTCGCAAACGAATCGGAATGGTCTTCCAGAAATCCAATCCGTTCCCGAAGTCGATTTACGAGAACGTTGTCTACAGCCTTCGCGTTGCGGGCGTGAAGGACAAGAGCGCCCTTGATGAAACCGTCGAACGCAGCCTCAAGTCGGCCGCGCTTTGGGACGAGGTAAAGGACAGACTGCACGACAGCGGCCTGAGCCTCTCCGGCGGTCAGCAACAGCGACTCTGCATCGCCCGCGCCATCGCCAACCGCCCCGAGATCCTGCTCATGGACGAGCCCTGCTCCGCGTTGGATCCCGTGGCCACCGCAAAGATCGAAGACCTGATCCTCGAACTGAAGAAGGATTTCACCATCGTGATCGTCACGCACAACATGCAGCAGGCCGCGCGCATCTCCGACCAGACCGCGTTTCTCTATCTCGGCAAGCTCATTGAATTCGACGAGACGTCCAAGATCTTCACCAACCCCTCAAAGAAACAAACCGAAGACTACGTGACCGGCCGATTCGGCTGATCCCCTTTTGCAAGATGTCCCATTTCGAACAAGAAGTCGCCGAACTCAAGGAAACCCTCCTCCGCATGGCCGCCACGGCCAAGAGCGTCATCAGCAAGGCCGTCAAGTCCCTGGTGGAACGCGATGACGATCTCGCGCGCGAGGTCGAGGAGGAGGACGACGCCATTGACCAGCTGGAGATCGACGTCGATGAGAAGGCCGTGCTGCTGCTTTCCAAGGCGCCGCTGGCCAAGGACCTCCGCCTGATCATCGTGGCGTTGAAGACCTCTCACGATCTCGAACGCGTGGGCGATGAATCCGTCACCATCGCCCGCCGATCCATCGAACTGGGCAAGGAACCCCAACTGAAGGACTACATCGACATCCCCCGAATGACCGCCATGGCCATCGACATGCTGGACGACGCGCTGGACGCCTTCGTGACCGCCGACGCGGACAAGGCCAAAGGCATCGTGCCGCGGGACAAGGAGATCGACGCCCTGAACAAGCAGATGCAACGGGAACTTGCCGGATACATGGTCGAGGATCCAAAGAACATCTCCCGTTGCCTCCATCTCATGACGATTTCCAAGAGCCTCGAACGCATCGCCGACCACGCCAAGAACATCGCCGAGGAAGTCGTCTTCCTCTATGAGGGGCGCGACATCCGCCATGCGGCGAATCTCGGCGGCGATCACCAGATCTGAACCGGCGTTCCGTTTCAGGCGGACGCAGTTTTGCCTGGGTGGAGCGCGATTGGGTCCCATCTTCGGGGCCCGCAGCGGGAACTTGGGAATTGGATTCGCGCGCGGCAGACCAGGACGCCGGCGCCTTGCCGCGCTCCCGACCAAGGTCTCTTCCGCTCCTCCGGGGCTTGGATCAGGGCTCGACGGAGTCTCGCCCCACCGGCTTTTGCCCCCTTACTTCAATCCTTCGCGCACGAAGACGATCAAATCCGCCAAGGCCTGCTGCGACAGACCTTGTTCCAATCCTTCCGGCATCAGGGAAAGGCGCCCGCCCGAGAAAGAGGCGATCTGGTCGCGCAGGATGACGTGCTGCTTCCCGTCCGCCGTCGCAATGGTCAGGCTGGCCCCGCTTTCGCTCAGGACGCGCCCGCTCAACGACGTGTCGTCCTTGAGGTCGATGTTGTAGGCGTTGTAGCGCGGGTCGCTGGACTGGTTCGGGTCGAGGATCGCGACCAGCAGCCCCTCGGGCGACTTGTCGGTAATGGAGCGCAGGTCCGGCCCGATCGGATCGCCCTGCGGCGGTTGATGGCAGACGGCGCAAAGACGGGCGAAGACGTCACGTCCCTTGGCGACATCGCCCTTCAGCTTCAACGCCGGCCGGAAGGCGTCCACGACCTTGCGACGATCCGGGTCTACCGAACCTTTCAAGACCTTGGCGGCGCGCGCACGGAGCGCCTTGTTCTTGTGCTTCGTCAAGCGCTGCCGCTGGTCGGCGGTCAGGTCGGATGCGGAAACGCGACCGGCTTCGATGGCGCTCAGCAACGCGCCGGCAACCGTGTCCCGGGAGAGGAAGGTCGAGACCGCCTTGGCCCGCGCGGAGGGCGGCAGGGAACTCCATGTCCCGGCGACGATACTGACCGCTTCTGCGTTCCATCCTTGGACCAAGGCATCGATCGCAGCCGCGCGGATCCTGTCGGGTTCCCGCACATCCAACAGCGCCTTCAGCGCCTTCAGGTCGGCATCGCGTTGATCGTTCGTCCTGCCCAGCAAGCGGGTTGAAGAAACCCGGACGCTCGCGTCGCCGGTTGGATCGACGGCAAGCTCGCGCGCATCGTCAATCGTATCCCGAACCAACTTTACCGCGTTCGCAAAACGCGCCCCTTTGCCCGCCAACTGGGACAGAGTCAGCGATCGTCGATTCAACGATTCCAACCAACCGACGAGGATATCGAGCCGACGATTTCTCGTCCGCATTCCCGGATGACTCGCAAGCTCCACCAGCAAGAGGTGGAGGTTCTCCGATCGAATCGCGGCCTCCAGCAGCCCGGGGAAAATGGGATGCTCGGCCCCGCCCAACTTCAATACGTTCTCAATGACCCGGTCCAGGCTCGACCCGGTGGAACTCAGCAATGCCGAGCGCAGATAGGCGTCCTGTGCGGAACGACGCAGTAGTTCGAGCGGAGCCTCCCTGAGGATCGTCCATTCAAGCCCGCCCAGCGTCAACGCGAGTTGCAACCGGACGGCGGGTGAAGGATCTTTGCCCAGGGCGTCCAAGGCTTCGTTCAAAGCTTGGCCGACGTCGGATCCATCCAGCGTCTCCATGAGCCTCAAGGCCATGCGGCGCAATCCGGGATGCGGGTCATTCAGAGCGTGCGTCGCCGTCGGAGGGCCGAACAGCCCGATCCCTTCCACTGCACATAAGGCATGCAACCGGGCCAGCGCGTTGTCGCTGGAACTTGAAACTTTCCACAGCGCGCGGCCGGCTTCCTGCACGGCCGCATGCCGGACTCCAAGCTTTCCGAGGTCCACCAACGCCCGCTGCGCCAGATCGCGCAGGTGACCGTTGGGACTGCCCAATTGAGCAACCAGTTCAGTCGGAGATTTCCCAGTCAGATCGGGAATCCGACGCGGCCCTGCGTCCTTCCGATACACGCGATAGATCCGTCCCTTGTCCTCGCCTTCGCGGTAGTGCGGCCGGAGCTCCTCTTTTCCATTAGGCGGCAGCCACTGCGGGTGCTCGATCATGTAGCGATACATGTCCACGACCCAGAGCGCGCCATCCGGCCCCGTGCGCGCCTGCACCGGGCGGCACCAACGATCACTCGACGCAAAAAAATCGATCTCTCCTTCCGAAGGATCGCGGCTGAGCTTGAAGCTGACGCCGTCCTCGGTGAGCACGTGATGCTGCACCAGGTTGTGGAAGGGTTCGCAGGTGAAAGCGTGGGTCTTCTCATCGCGGGGAAACAACAACTCGTCCCGATACGCCATCGCCGAACAGGCCGAGGTGTAGCGGCCGGACTGGGTGAAGCTGTGAAAGCGCTTCTGCGGCGCCTTGGCGGGGTAGACCTTGGGGTTGCCCGACGTCAGGTTCTTCTTTGGCGACTCGTAGGCCGCGTCCGAATTCCGCTGCAGGTAGTGATCTTCGATCACGTAATGCCAGATCGGATAACTGTTCTGCTCGCCGAACCAGTTGCCCCAGTCGTCAAGGTCACGGCCATATTGCGAGGGCCCGGAAAGGGGAATGAGCTCGCCGGTCTCAGGCCGGATCTTGAAGTCGCGACTGCCGACCTCGTAGGACTTTCCGTTGTGTGAGCGGATCATCACCTTGCCGCCATAGCCCGGCCGATGGCTGCCACTGGCGCAGTAGATCCAGTTGTCCAACCCCCAGCGCAGTCCGTTCACTCGCAGTTGCTGGTTCCCTTCGAAAAACCCCTCATACATCGTCTTCTGGGAATCGGCCTTCCCGTCGCCGTCGGAGTCCTCGGCGTAGATGATCTTTGGCGCGGCCGTGATCAAGGCCCCCTTCTTCCAGGCCATGACGCCGGTGGGGAAGTTCAGGCCGTCGAGAAACAGCGTTGCCTCGTCGTAACGACCGTCGCCATCCTTGTCGCTCAACACCCGCACGCGCCCGCCGGGCTTGCCCTTGTCGTCCATCCCGTTCGGATAATCCGCCATTTCGACGACCCACAGGCGGCCGTCCATCCCCCAATCGATGGCCACCGGGTCCAACACGAGCGGTTCGGCCGCCACCAGTTCGGCGACGAAGCCCTCCGGCACACGAATCTTCTGCAATCCCGCCTCCGGTGACAGCGGCTGCGAGTCCAGCGGAACGATGGTGGGTCCCGCTGTCGCGGGATTCTCCCGGGCCGGCGTCCGAGCCTTCACGCCCGCCGCCGCATACAACCTCGCCGCCTCTTCCGCGCTCAATGCCCGGTCAAACACCACCGCCTCATCGAGGAAGCCGTTGAGGTTGGCGAAGTTGTCATTGCGCCCGCCGAAGAAGATCTCGGTCGTGGACGCATCAATCGAACGGGGCAATTCCGTGTCAATTTCAGGCTTTTTGCCACCATTTAACCAAACTGTTATATTTCCTCCCTGGCGGACCATGACCGCGTGATTCCAGGTTCCCCGTTGAATCGTCGTCCTTCCCGCAACGACCTGGTCCAGTTTGTTGCCGTTGAAAAGGATTAACTTTCCAGTTAACTGTTCGCGATATGTCCCGCCGATGCCGAGGTGATCGCCGGGGCAGGTCGGATCGCCGTTCGGGCCTCGGGAGAAGAAGTAACCGGTCACCGCGCGGGAGTTGTTCGGCTGTTCATTACGGAACCAGACGCTGACGCTGTAATCCCCCGGCAGCGACTTGAGATTCGCCTTCACCCGACCTCCGCGAAATCCGGCGGCCAGGTTTGCCTTGGCGTCGGCCGCCTTGTTCAAGTCCACCCCGCCTTCAACTACAAGGCCCCTCGCCTCTCGCCCCTCGTCCCTCGTCCCTTCAAACGACCAATGCACTTTCGGCTTCAAGGCGGCGACCGCCTTTGCGTAACCGGCATCGAACTTCGGCCCCGCCAATTGCATTGCGCGCGCCTCGGCGGCCTTGCGCGCGGCGAGGCGTTTCGCCTCCCGCCATTCGTCGTAGCCCGAGGCCGCCAACCTTTCGGATGTGTTGTTTCCTTTCTTGCCTTGGAATACCGCAACCTCATCGATCTTCCCTTCAAATCCCGCGGAGCCTGTTGCATTGCCGCCGATGAGAATGGGCTTCCCCTTCACTTGAGCCCAGTCAATGACCGAGGATTCCAAAACCAAGGCTTCGCCTTCGCGAACGCTTGCGCCAAACATGACGCTCACATCTCCGTTCCGGTGATGCATGAAGCTGATGAATCGCCACTGTTTCAAGGGCGCCGCCATACGACCCCGCTTTCGCGCATTGGGCTGATCGCCGAACGAAATTTCCAATACGGAATCCGCCGTCTTCCCGTCGCGAACCAACGACAACTTCAACGGACCGCGCGACAATAGAACCGCGTCCGTTTCCCTCGCCTTGGCGGACTCGCCGTTCCAGAACCAGAATTCCACCATGTAGCCGTCGGAAAGCCCCTCGAAGCCGGCATTCAACCGGCCTCCGGCGAGGTGCACGGCGCGGTTCTTTCCCGTCCCGTCCGTCATGCCCTTGCCCGGCGTTCCATCCAAGCCCAGCGAATAGAGTCCCTCAAGCTTCGCCACCCTGCCGTTCCCGGACGAATCCCGGACTTTCCGTCCATCCAACGCCAAGTCGTCCAGTCGCCAATACGCCAGAGCCTTGCCCTGTTTGACCAGTTTCGAGAAATCACCGCCCGGCGCGACCATCGCTCTCCGCGGTTTGTCCGCGACCTTCTCCAGCAGAGTGAGCAGCGTTTCAACAATCTTCGGCTCGGCGTTGGTTTCCAGAGAAGCGGTGCGCGCCTCCCAGGTGGTGTAGCCGCCGAGGCGATGCTGCTCCGGCGGCGGAATGTAGCCTTCGCCGCCATTGGCCAGTTCGATGTTCATGGTCGGCTGCAGCGGGCTCTGCGCCTTCAGCTTGAGACCGGTGATCGAATAAACCTCGTTGGGGATCGCGGTCAGGCCCAGATCACCGACGCGCGCCGCCTGCAGGATCAACTCACGCTCCGGACTCTCGGCGATGAGGATCTGTTCCCGCGCATAGATCTGTTGTTGGGTGACCGGTTTGTTGGGGCCCATCGCCTCGACGACCTTGCGCGCCCACTGAAGTCGCTTCTCTTCGGCGACGCGGCGACGCAGTTTCAACTTCGCCTCGGCCATGGCCAGCGGCGCCCAGGACTTGTGTTCGATCTTGGCGTAGGCATTCCGTGCAATGGCCGCCAGTTCCGCCGAATAGGCGCGCACATCGCGGGCGGGTCGGGGTTGGGAATAATCCATCCACTGCAGGTCGCCGCTGGTGCCTTGGCTCATCGCGGCGACGAAATCCGAAGCCCCGTCGCCGGCGTCGATCAGCTTCGCGAACGCCTCGGAGAAGGCGCCGCAGTAGTCCGCCGACAAGGCGCCCGAGCCGTAGTAATGCATCGAGAAATTGGCGAACATCGCCAGCGGTTTGCCTTTGGCGGTCTGCAGCGAAAGCAGGGTAAGCCCCGTATCCACCGGTCCGCTGGGTCCGATGAAATCCGGGTTCTGGTGCCCCGGATGCATGTGCGCCCGCACCGTGCGCTCGCCGAAAGGATCGGTCCGCAGCTTGTCCAAGCGCAGGATCCAGCGGCGACAGTTCGTGTGCTCTGGGGCGTCGACAACAACCCAGCCCACGCGCGCGGGTTGCAGACGGCCGTTCGCGCGCTTGATGCCCTCGGAGATCATGCCGGGCAGCTCCTTGATGTAGTTGGGATCGGCGCTGCTGCCCAAGGCGCCCATGGCCGAGGGCGCCGAGTGCGTGTGCGTCGAGGAGATCAGCATCCGATCCGCGCGAATGCCGGTCGCCTTGCTGGCGAGCGCCTTGGCCTCGTCCAGCAGGTCGCGCGGAACCATACAGCTGTCCACGACCACGATGGCGATGCGTTCTTTGCCGTCGTCCATGACCAGGCAGCGCGCGCGCATGGGATCGAGGATCGTGTCCGTGGACTTCTCCCGGAAGCCGCCATTGACGATGACCGGCAGCTTCGTGGGATTGACGTTCATCGCATAGGCGCCGGCCCGGAAGACCTTGGCCTCGGCGGCCTGGAGAAGGGTGACCGCGATGGAATTTGAAACGAAAAGACAATAGGCCAGCAGCCCGCGAAACAGTTGAACCCGCATTCTCGGAGTCTGGGAAGTGGCTCAACGGAACGCAACTGAAATGGCGGGCTCATGGAGCGGCGGAGTGTGGTTGAAAGTCGGATGAACAATCGTCCGGGCTGAAGGCCCGACCGCACAAAGCCCGGGGCTTCGAGCCCCGGGTATCGCGATGACCTGAAGTCGGCGGCCTGAAAGGTCGCGCGCGGTATTCCTGTTCTGACAGGTGCACGCGACCTTTCAGGGCGCATTCGATCCGCTGCCCGTGATGACAGGCCTGAAGGCCTGCCCTCTGCGCGGCCGGGCCTTCAGCCCGGAGCAAAACTCCCAGGATCTCTGGTTTGCCCGGGAGAGACTCCGTCGAGCCCTGATCAAAACCCCGAAGGGGTGCCAGCGGCGTAGTGGAGGCAAGGATATGCGCGAGGCTTGAACGATCACACCCGCTTCTTCCAGGCCGTGAAGTACAACACCGGCACGGCCATGCGGCTGATGAAGAGGGAGGCGATCTCACCCGCCATCAGCGCGATGGCCAGGCCCTGGAAGATCGGATCGGCCAGAATCACACCGGCGCCCACCACCACCGCCATGGCGGTCAGCAGCATCGGACGAAAACGCACGGCGCCCGCGTCAACCACGGCCTCGTCCAGCGGCATGCCTTCGCGCAGGCGCAATTCGATGAAATCGACGAGGATGATCGAGTTGCGCACGACAATCCCCGCGCCGGCCATAAAGCCGATCATGGAAGTCGCCGTGAAGAAGGCGCCCATCGCGCCGTGCGCCGGGAGGATGCCGACCAGGGAGAACGGTATCGCGGCCATCACAACCATCGGCGTCATGAACGAGCGAAACCAGCCGACCATCAGGATGTAGATCAGGATGCAGACCACGCCGAAGGCAATGCCCATGTCGCGAAACACCTCCAAGGTGATGTGCCATTCGCCGTCCCATTTCATTGACGGCTCGTTGTCGGTGAAGGGCATGGAGGCGTTGTGGATCTTCAGGTTTGCCGAGGTTCCGCCGAACTCCGTGGCGTCGATCTCCGCCAAGGCCTTGTTCATTTTGAAGATCGCATAGGCCGGGCTCTCGATCGCCCCCGCCACATCGCCGATCACGTAGGTCACCGGCATGAGGTTCTTGTGATAGATCGACTTGTCGGCGACGGTTTCATACACGCGAACGAGTTCGCGCAGGGGCACGAGCGGCGGGGCCTGGGGGCGTCCGCCGGGGCCGGGTTCGGGCAGCGCATTGGCGTCGCCGGAACGGACGCGCAGCCCAAGCAGTTCCTCCGGGGTGGAGCGCATGGCGCGCGGGAGTTCCAGGACAATGTCGATGTCCTCCTTCTCGGTCGGCCGGTGCATCAGGTCGAGGGATGCGCCCTGCACCGCAATGCGCAAGGTGCGCGCCACCGTCTCGGCGCTGATGCCGTGCAACGCGGCCTTCTCCGTGTCGAACATGAACTTCGTCTTCGGCTGATCCGCCTCGGTATACCAGTCCACATCAACGACGCCTTCCGTGTTCTTGAAGACCTCGATCACGCGGTCGGCCAGTTTCCTACGCGCTTCCTCATCCGGCCCGTAGATCTCGGCGACCAGGGTCTGCAGGACGGGCGGCCCGGGCGGGACTTCGGCGACGGCGATGCGCGCATCGAACTTCTTGGCAATCTCCGCAACCCGCGGCCGTATGCGCTTGGCGATGTCGTGACTCTGCGCGGACCGTTCATGCTTGGGCGCGAGGTTGACCTGGATGTCGGCGACGTTCGCGCCTTTGCGCAGGAAATAGTGACGCACGAGGCCGTTGAAGTTGAAGGGGGAGGCCGCGCCGACGTAGACCTGATAATCGGTGACCTCGGGTTCTTCGCGCACGGCGGCGGCGATCTCGCGCGCGGCCTGGGCCGTTCGCTCCAGCGCGCTGCCTTCGGGCATGTTGAGGATGATCTGGAACTCGCTCTTGTTGTCGAAAGGCAGCATCTTGACCTTCACCCAACCGCCAACAACCGTGCCCATCGCGGCGAGCAGCAGGGTCGTGATCCCGAGGAGGAACACCCATCGCCAGACGACGCTGTGAAGCAACGGGCCCATGATCCGACGGTAGAATCGTGTGAAGAAGTCTTCTTCGTGGGCGGAGGCGGGGGCCGGGGTGTGGGAGGATGAGGGTGTGGGGGTGTGGGAGGCAGCCGCTTTCGAAGTCTCTTTGCTTTCCTTCGGCTTGGATTCCGATTCCGTGGTTCGGTATTTCCCTCCCCAACGCAGGATGCGGACGGCGGCCCAGGGTGTGACGATGAAGGCGATGGCCAGGGAAAAGGCCATGGCGGCGCTGGCGCCGATCGGAATCGGGCGCATGTAGGGACCCATCAGACCGCCGACAAAGGCCATCGGCAGCACGGCAAAGATCACGGCAAAGGTCGCCAGGATGGTGGGGTTCCCCACCTCGCTCACCGCCTCCACCGCGATGGTCGACCAGCTCTTGCCCCGGCTGTCCGGCAAGCGGAAATGCCGCACCACGTTCTCGACCACGACGATCGCGTCGTCGACCAGGATGCCGATGCTGAAGATCAGCGCGAACAGCGTGATGCGGTTGAGCGTGAA
>CAZFLK010000004.1:0-90884 GCA_964519245.1 uncultured Verrucomicrobiota bacterium | reverse complement strand
CAGGCGGTCATCACCGTGGAACGCAAAGCTTCCTTCGGTGGCGTGGTCACGGTCGACTACTTTACGATTGATGGCACCGCCAAGGCGTTCCAGGCCGGGCAGCCGCTCTCCGGCGCGCATTACACGAACGCCGTCGGAACCTTGACCTGGGCCGATGATGATCCGGACACCAAGACCTTCACCGTTCCCATCATTGACAACGGAACGGCCAACTCGGACCGGACGTTGACTCTGGCCCTGAGGAATCAGAGCCCGAACTCCGTCTCCATTGACCCGGTCACGGCTGTTCTTACGATCCGCGACGATGAGTCTGGACCCGGCGTTATAACGTTCCTCACCGACACCTTTGAGGTCAACGAATCCCAGGGGCCCGCGACCATCTGGGCTGTCCGCACCAATGGCAACGAAGGCTTTGTCAGTGTCGATTACGTGATGCGCGATGACACCGCCCGCGACGGCGTCGATTACAACGCCACCACGGGAACACTCCGTTGGGCCGATGGCGAATCCGGGCCGAAGGCGTTTCCGGTTGATGTCATCAACCGGGCGGGTATCAATATCGTGGAAACATTCTTTGATCATCCGGTCTTCGGCTCGATCAAGATCGGGGAAAATGAAGTCACCACCACCTCGCTCAATATCGATCTGATCAACCCCACTGGCGGCGCGGAACTGGTCAACCCCGGATTCTCCGATAATGGCGGTCAAGTCGACACCTCTTTCGCCACTTCCAACTACGGGCAAAACAGCCCGATTTTCGCCATCGATCACCAAAGCGACGGGAAGATGGTCATCGGCGGTCAGTTCACCTCGATCAACTCGGGCACGAATCAAGCTTTCTTTGCCCGGCTCAACGCCGATGGCTCCCTCGACACCACCTTCAATCGCGATGCGCAGGGCGCCAACGGGGTGGTCAGGGCCGTCAAACTCCAGACCGATGGCAAGATTCTCTTGGGCGGCTCCTTCAACAATGTCAACGGCACGAACATCAACTTCCTTGCCCGCGTCAATGTGGATGGCAGCTTCGACACCAATTTCGTGGCGGGAACCGGTCCCAACGCGTTGGTTCGCGCAATTGAACTCGAGGCGGACGGGCAGATCCTCATCGCGGGTGACTTCACGGGCGTCGATGGAAACGCACTGGGCCGTATCGCCCGCTTGAACGCCGACGGTTCGGTGGACACCGCCGGATTCTTCGCGTCGGGCACAGGCGCCAACGGCGCCATTCACGACCTCAAGGTTGAGGCCGACGGAAAGATCCTGATTGCCGGCGACTTCACCTCATACGACGGCATCAATATTTCCCGTGTCGCCCGCCTCAACGAAGACGGTTCCTTGGATATGGCGAGTTTCGGCGGCATTGGCTCCGGGGCCAATGACACTGTCAATGAGGTCGAAACCATGAGCGATGGATCTATCGTCATTGCCGGACGCTTCACCAATGTCGGCGGCGTCGGCCGCAACCGCGTCGCCCGGCTGAATGTCGACGGTTCGATCGACGTGAACAACTTCACTGCCTTGGGGGCTGGCATCGATGGCGAGGTCCTGACCTTGTTGGTGCAAAGCGACGACCGGATCTTGCTTGGCGGCGACTTCCAGAACGCCGCAGGATTTGCGCGTCCTTTCATTGTTCGGCTCAATCCGAATGGCTCGGTTGACGGAACGTTCAATCCAGGCGCCGGTCCGGATGGGCCGGTCGAGGTCATCTCGGTCGGATCGAGTGGCAACCCAGTGATCGGCGGCGGCTTTGCAACGGTCGACAGCGTCGCGTCGCCGCGCCTTGCCCGCCTGTTTGGCGGCTTAATCACCAGCGCGACGGGACCGGTCACCGCGAATCTGAATATTCACGATGTCGAACGTGGCCTGCGCTTCGCCATGGACGATTTCCCCGCCCGCGAAGACCAGGGAACGGTCACCGTGACCGTCAGCAGATTGGACTCATTTGCTGGAACCTTGACGGCTCAATACAGCGCTCGCTCGGGAACCGCCACGGCCGGAGCTGACTTTGAGGAAATCATGGTCGGCGACGGGTTCCTTACTTTCGGGCCCGGCGAATTGGAGAAAAGTTTCCAAGTGACTCTCAATACCGACAACGACTGGGAGCCCACCGAGACCATCATCCTCGAATTGACCAACATCACGGGCGGTCCGGCCCACACAACCGGCATTACTGCCTCGGTCAGCATCGAGGACGCCCAGGCAGGCAGTGTTGACACCACCTTCAACCCGGGGCTTGGGCCGAACACCAACGTCAATGATATCGTCATCAAATCCAATGGCGAAATCCTGATCGCCGGTGAGTTCAACTTCGTGGATGGCGATGAGAATGGTCGCCTCGCGCTGCTGACTTCGAGCGGGATGATTGACACCAACTTCCTGCGTGACGTCATTCCGCCCGGAGCCGCGCCCATCAACTTCAGCACGGCAGCCTCCGGCGGCGCCGCTGAGGAACGATTCCAGATCCCCGGAGTCGGGCAGAACGGAGGCACGATCATCGTCGGTTTCAGTAGCTACACTGCTCCGGACCAGTTGCAGGTCTTCTACGACGGCAATCTGTTGCACGATACAGGCGTCATCAGCACGCGCACCGGCGGCGGCGGCGGCGGCGGCGGCGGCGGATTTGGTTTTATCACCAGCACGGACCCTCTGGATCATGAGTTGGTTATCACCAACATGTATCCTCCGGGAGCCGACGACTTCATCGAGTTGGTGTTCAACCCGGGCGGGGCCGGAACAGGCCAAACCGTTTGGAACTTTGCGGCCAGCGTTGAGCCTATCGCGACCCTCCCGACGTTCTTCGGCGGCGCGAATCAGGCGGCGTTCTCCAGCATCATTTCGATCAATTCCATCGCCCTGAAACCAGGAACGTCCCGTGTCGGACTGGGTGGTTTGTTTACGCGTTTCACCGACAACACTGCGAATCGCTACGTCCAGATTCGTTCCGATGGCGTCATCGACTCCAGCTTCAGCCTGCAGTCGGGGGCGAGCACCAATCAGAACGGCGCCAATAACACGGTCAACAAGGTCGCCTACGACAGCTCTGGACGCCTGTATCTTGGCGGCGACTTCACGGCGGTGCGTGGCACGGTCCAGAATTTTTTCACCCGCTTGGAGACGGATGGGGCGGTCGATCCCGACTTCAATGATGGATTTGGAGCGAATGGGCCCGTTCGCGCGATTGCCATTCAATCCGACGGCAAGGTGGTCTTGGGCGGTGATTTCACGGAGCTCAACGGAACGCCTGTCAACCGGATCGTGCGCCTCAACGAGGATGGATCCATCGACACGGCCTTTGTCGCGGCCGTCGGATCCGGTCTCAATGATTCCGTGTTCGATCTTACCATCGCGCCTGATGGCGACATCCTGGTCGGCGGACTTTTCACGACCTTTGACGGCGCCTCCGCGCAACGGTTGGCCCGCATCGATTCCAATGGAAATCTCGATGCCGGTTTTGCTGCCAATGTAAGCATCAACCAGTTTGTGCGCTCGATTGCGATTCATCCGGACGGACGAATTCTCATTGGCGGCGGCTTCACCTCGGTCAACGGCCTGGTTCGAAACCGCATCGCCCAGTTGAATGACGACGGCACGATTGATCTCAGCATCAACTTCGGCCAGGGAGCCAATGACATCGTCAACGCGGTTGCCATCCAATCCGACGGCAAATTGCTTGTGGGCGGCGCATTTACCGAGATCGACGGCGTGGCGCGCCCGCACATCGCCCGGTTGAGCGGCGGAGCCAATTTGTCGCCCGCGGACGGAACGATCGAGTTTGCCGTCCTGAGTCAATCCATCAAGGAGGGTTCCGGCGATCTCGAGGTCACCGTGGTTCGCCGGGGCAGTCTCGTCGGCGGCGTGCAGGCGACCTACAACACCGTGGCGTCGGGCGTCGGCGATGAGTTTGCGGTGGCCGGCGTCGATTACATTGGTGTCGCGAATCAATCGGTTCAGTTCGGCACCGGGGAGGCGGTGAAAACGATCACCATCGGCGTGCCGGATCTCGACGATCTCATGATCGATCCACTGGATCCGGACCGCACGCCGACCGGAACGCCGCGGGGCGATCGTCGCTTCAATGTTGTCCTCACCGGCGTGGGCAACGGCGCCGTGACTCCCGGGCGCAATGTGGTCGACGCGAACATTCTGGACAACGACTCCGAGATCGCGTTCACGCTGATCCAATACAATATTATCGAGAATGAGGGGCTCGCGACCATCACTGTGAGTCGCCCCGCCGGTGTCGTGGGTGAGTTGACGGTGAGCTACACAACGCAGGATGGCACTGCTTCCGGGGCGCCCGCGGGCAGCGGCGCAACCAGTGGATTTGATTTCGAACATGCCGCCGGAACCTTGACCTGGGTTGATGGCGACACCGCGAACAAGACCTTCACGGTTCGAATCATTGATGATGCCGTCGCCAATTCGACCCTCAACCTGGGACTGCTTCTGTCGAATGAGGCCAGTGTCGGCGGAACCGTCGGCGTCACCCGTCGCGCAGCCGTGCTGAACATCCTCGATAATGAGTTGGGACCAGGAGAGTTGAAGTTCGTGGAGGGCGAGTTCGCTGCAAACGAGATAGACGCGCAGATCCAGGTGGTCCGGACGAACGGCAGTGTGGGCGCGGTCTCCGTGACCTTCGAGACCTTCGACGGAACCGCGACTGATGGCGCCGACTATCGTCGTGTGATCGGAACCTTGAACTGGGCTGATGGCGACACCTCGGTGAAGACCTTCACCGTCCCGGTGATTCCCAATGAGGACATCAACACCGCGCCACGCACGGTCAATCTGCTCCTCTCCAATCCCACGGGCGGGGCCACGTTGGGTGTCTCGTCAGCGCCGCAACAGACTTCGTTCGACATCACCGCCGGGTTGACCGCGCACTATCCGCTCGATGGCAGTGGCGCCGACCTCATCGCTGGACGGGATGGAACGGTCACCGGACCCGCCACGACTCAGGATCGCTTTGGCAACAATTCAAGCGCCTACCGCTTCGACGGGGTCGATGACTACATCGAGATTCCGGACAGCGCGGTCTTCAGTGGGGAACCATACTCCGTCAGTTTGTGGTTCCGTGCATCATCAACCCCGCTGCTGAACCGTGGGACGCTGTTCAACAAGGGAACCAACAATTTTGACCTTACGATCGGCGGTTCGTTTTTGACGGGCGCCCGGGACATCCAATTCGGCGCTCGGTTTGGCGATGTGAATTCGACCACCGACCTCTTCCAGAACGCCTACAATGTCGGTTCCTGGCACCATTTGGTCGCTGTCTACAATCCGGGAGCGTCCAGCGTTTCCATCTTGGTGGATGGGGTCGCTCTGCCGCTGAGTGTCGCCGGTGGTTTGATTCCGGGACTTCCCGACACGGCCGGGGTTGCCCGCATCGGAGCCAGTGTGGATGGGAGTAATCCGTTCCTCGGCTCTATTGATGACGTGCGCATCTACAATCGCGCCTTGTCCGGAACCGAGATTTTCAGCCTCTTCACCGCGCCCGACCCGGCCCAGACCGGCGCCGGCGGACCCGTGGGCCAGGCGACGCTGTCGATCCTGGACAATGACACCGGCATCGGATTCCAAAGCTCGACCTTCCGCGTTCTTGAAAACGCGGGCAAGGCGGTCGTGACTGTGGTTCGCCATGATGCGCTTGCCGGAACGGTCAACGTCGTCTACACAGTTGCGGACGGCTCCGCCTCCGAGGCGGCGATGGACTACCAACGCCCGGCTCCCATCGCCCCGGCAACCGATCTGGTCTTGAGTTTTGGCCCGGGAGAAACGGTCAAGACTTTTGAAGTCGATATCAACGCCGACGAAGAACTCGAGGGTGACGAGACAATCCTTCTGACGCTCACCAGCGCCGACAATGGCGGAAAACCCCAAGTCGGATTTGACACGGCTCAACTGGTGATTGTCGATCAGCTTTCCGGCGATGTGGACCTGACCTTCGAGCCAAGCACCGGAGCCAATGATACGGTTTTGGCCGTTGCATTGCAGACCAATGACGTCGCGATCCTCGGCGGCGAGTTCACACAGATCAATGGAGCGGACCGGAACCGGGTTGCCCGCGTCAACGCCGACGGCACCTTGGATCTGACTTTTGATCCGGGAGCCGGAGCCAATGCCGCGGTCAGAGCGCTCTTGCTGGATGAGGCTGACCGTGTCTACGTGGGCGGCGATTTTGATCAGTTCGATGGCGCTTCCCATGGGCGGTTGGTGCGGTTGAACACCGACGGTTCGGTGGACGGATCGTTCAGCATTGGAGGCGGCTTCGATGGGGCGGTCCATGCCTTGGCTCCCGAAATCGGGTTGTCGTTCACCACGAATCTGGTCTTCGACACGAATACGTTGACGTTAACCAACATGATCGTGACGAACACGTTTGTGGAATCGGTGTTCGTCGCCGGCGACTTCAACGCGTTCAACGGCATCCCCAATGTGTTCCGGGTGGCGAAGTTGTCAGCCAACGGGGCCTTTGACGGCGCCTTCAACGTGCGCCTCGGGCCGGACTCGGTTGTCCGGGCGCTGGCGGTGCAGGCCGATGGAAAGCTGGTGATTGGCGGGGACTTTTCCAGCGTTGACGGGATTGCCCGGAGCTTTATCGCGCGGTTGAACAGCGATGGCAGCGTCGATCAGACTTTCGACACCGGCTTGTCCTTGGGCGGCGTTGTGCGGGCGGTCGCTGTGCAGAGCGACGGCAAAATTCTTGCCGGCGGCGACTTCAGCTTCTCCGGAAGGAATCGTATCGTCCGACTGAACCCGGACGGATCGCTCGACCTGAGCTTCAACCCCGGCACGGGCGCCAATGGTTCGGTCAACGCCATCGGGCTGGACCAGGATGACAGGATTGTGGTCGTCGGTTCGTTCACCACCTTCAACAACTCGCCCAGAAACCGGATCGCGCGATTGAATCAGAACGGCGATCTGGATCTGACCTTCGTTCCGGGATCCGGGGCCAATGCGGACATCCGGGCGCTGGCTGTTGCGACCGTCCCTCCGCCGCTCTCCTTCGACATCAATTTGTTCTCCAGTGGCGGCGCGGCCGAGGAGATCTTCGTGATCGATACCATGGCCACCAGCGGCATTCTCACAATCGACTACAACTTCCTTTCCGTGCCCGACCGGTTGACCGTCTACTACGAAGGCCAGCAGTTGGTGGACACCGGGAAGACCAATGGATTTGACACCGTGATGGTGCCCTTTGGCCCGGGCTTGGAGACGGAGGTCACCGTCATCATCAATGAGGGCAACAGCACCAACTTCGGCACCGCCTGGTTATTGAGCGCTTCCTTTGTCTCGACCGAACGCACCGAGCAGAAGTTTGTCGTCGGCGGCGACTTCACCCAGTTCGACGGCGTCAGTCAAAATCTCTTTGCCCGCGTGACCGCCAATGGCGGCAACGATCCCACATTCAACTCCGGGGCCGGCGCCAACGACACTGTCTACGCCATTGAACCGCTGGACACGGGCGAAATGCTGCTGGTTGGCGACTTCACCCTGGTCAACGGCGTGCCGTTGTCCGGCGTCGCCAAGATGGCTCTGGATGGCTCCCTGGCCAACAATTTCAATCCCGGAACGGGAGCGAGTGGGGGCGTGCGCGCTCTGACGGTTCAGGCGGACGGCAAGCCGGTGATCGGCGGTCAGTTCACAAACTTCAACGGGATCGCCGCGAACCGGGTCGCTCGCTTGTCCACCAACGGCGCCTTTGACCTCACCTTCAACGTCGGCCATGGCGCCAACAACACCGTGCTAGCGGTGGCCATGCAGGGCGATAAACCGCTCGTCGGGGGTGAGTTCACCCTGTTCAACGGGGTGTCCCGCAACTTCTTCACACGTTTGAATTCGGACGGCGCCGTGGACACCGGCTTCAATCTTGGGTCTGCGGCGAATGATGTCGTCCGCTCCATCGCAGTTTATTCGAACGATCCTGCCGGGCAGGAACGCATTCTCATTGCGGGCGACTTCAACAGTTACAACGGCGCCTCCCGGCAGGGCGTGGCCATGCTGAACGCCGATGGTTCGCTTGCGGACGTGATGGAATTCCAGGATGCCATGGTGAACGGCCCGGTCATGACGGCTGTCATCGACGATCAGGAACGCATTCTCATCGGCGGTCTGTTCACCTCGGTCGGGGGCGTTTCGCGCAACGGAATTGCGCGATTGAACCCGGACGGCAGTCTCGATATGACCTTCGATCCCGGAACCGGATTTGACCAATTCGTTCAATCCATTGCGGTCAATCCCGACATGGGTGGCAGTATACTCGTCGCCGGCGGTTTCAACCGCTTCAATGGCGTCACCGCCAACCGAATCGTGCGTCTGCTGGGCTCCGGACCCAATGCCGGCAAGATTGATCCCAAGAGCAATTTTGGCGCGGGCGCCAACAACTTCATCAACGCCGTGGCCGTTCAGGCAATTGACAATCAGGTGCTGATCGGCGGCGGCTTCACGGAGATCAATGGCGTCAACCGGAACCGTATTGCGCGACTCAACGGCGGCGACAACAGGCAGGGCGCCTCGGTTGCGTTCAGCAGCATGGAATACACAGGGAATGAGGTTGTGAACGACCAGGCGACCACGGTAACCATCATTCGCCGAGGCAATACCGAGGCCACGCCGACCGTCACGATCAATGATCTGATGACCGGTACGGCCACACCGGGGCTCGACTACGTTCCGCTGGCGGGCGCGCCCGCCAACCAGATTGTCTTTGCGCCAGGTGAGACCATCCGCACTTTTGACGTCATGATCACCGATGACGCCATCGCTCAGAACGACGGCGCTGAAACCATCGACCTGGGCATGGTGGTTTCCGGCGATCCGCAGACAAGCTTGGGCGCGAACGCCGCGGCGACCATCACCATCATCGATAATGACAGCATCATCGGATTCGAACTCCCGGACTTCAGTGTCAATGAGAACACCACCAACGCGGTCGTGACACTGACCCGCACCGGCGGCACGGTCGGCCTCGCGGCGGTGGATGTCGCCTTGTCGGACGACACCGCAACCGCCGGACTGGATTACGTGACGACCAACCTGACTGTCGTTTTCGGCAGTGGCGAGGACCGACGGGACATCATCATCCCGATCATTGATGATCTGATTCCCGAGATCAACGAGTCCCTCAATCTGACCCTCTCCAACCCCTTGGGATCCGCTACGCTGGGTCGCGCCAACGCCAGCCTCGTCATTGTCGATGACGAATTGGCGCCCGGTGAACTCAACTTCTCAGTCGGCGCCTTGAGCGTGATAGAGGGCAGTCAGACATTGACCCTTAACGTGGAAAGGACGATGGGAATCCGTGGCGTCGTCTCGGTGGACTTCGCAACCGTTGGAGTCGGAGCCATTCCGGGACAGGATTATGTCCACACCAGTGGTTCCCTTTCCTTTGCCGACGGCGAGACCGTCAAGCAACTCCAGGTGACCATCCTGAACGACAACAACGGTGAAGGGGATGAAGTCGTCAATGTTGTCCTGAGCAATCCTCGCGGAGGCGCCACCCTCGGCGCCATCTCGACCCAGTCGATCACGATTGAGGACGAGGATTTCAGTGTTTCGCTCCCGGGTGGACCCATCACGGTGAGCGAGAACGCGACGAACCTGATTGTCGCCGTCACGCGGACCGGCGGCACCAACCGAGCGATTTCCGTGAACTACACCACCCGCGATATCGCAGCCACGCCGATGCTGGCGGCGGCCGTGGAGGGAGAGGACAATGACTACCGTGAATCCAGTGGACAGCTCGCTTATGGCGTCGGTGAAACCGTCAAGTTGGTTTCTGTTCCGATCGTGGACAACCAGCTCGTTGAGTCTGACGCCGGGTTTGAACTGATCCTGACGGACCCCTCTACCGGCGTGACAATCCACCCCAATGCCGCCGTTACCGTGGTGATTGAGGATGACGACATCAACCTGTCCTTCAGCAGTTCCACTTATACCGGTCGGGAAGGCGTCGGTGAGGTGGCAACCATCACGGTTCAACGCTCCGGTCTTCTGGATGTCCCCGTCGGCGTCGATTACGCAACCACCGCAACCGTCAACGAGACCGCATCCAGCCAGACAGATTACATTCCGACGAATGGGCGACTCTCCTTTGGTCCCGGCGAAACAACCAAGACATTCGATGTCGCCATGCTGGAGGACAACCCGGCAGCCGTGGAGCCGATCGAAACGTTCCTGGTGCTGCTGTCCAATCCGTCTCCCGAGGCCGTGATCGTCGATCCGGGGTTCGCCACGGTGCAGATCATCGATAATGAACTGCACTTCAACTTTACCCAAGCGAACTTCACGGGGAGTGAGACGGATGGCTCGGCGGTTGTGACGATCGAGCGGGTCGGCGACATTGCTTCGACGGACACGGTCAAGTTCCGCACGATCGCGGGAGGCACCGCTCTCGCCGCCGCGGCAGGTCTGCAGGAGCAGGACTACGAGCCCATTGTTGAACAGGTGGTCACCTTCAACCCGGGCGAACGCACCAAGGATGTGACTGTGACGATCCTTGACGCCGGCGAAGCCGAAGGCAACGACGAGACCATTCACATCGAGTTGTTCGACGCGCCATTGGGCGGGCAGGGAAGCGGAACGATCACCATCCTCGACGCCTCCGATTCGATCGCCTTCTCGGCTGCCGACTATGTGGTCGACGAGGCGGCTGGAACCGCGACCATCACTTTGTCGCGCACGTCGAGCAGTCTCGGCTTGATGATCGCCGAAGTCTCGGCCTCGAATGGCACGGCAATGTCGGAGTCGGGCGATTTCACGCCCTTCACTCGGACCGTCATTTTCCCCAACGGGGCGACCACGACCACGACCACGGTCACCATCAACAATGACGACGTATTCGAGGGCGATGAAACCGTGAATCTTTCAATTGCCATCCCGGCCGGCGTGAGCGCCAAGGCGGTGGCGCCGAGCACGGCCACGCTCACGATCCGGGACAACGACGCGCGCGTCCAATTCGCCAACACCGACGTGCAGGTCGGCGAAGCCGCCGATTCGCTCAGCGTGACGGTCACGAGATCGGGAGCGACCGATATCCCTGTTACGGTGGACTACGCCGCCAGCAACGGAACCGCCTTCAATGGCGCGGATTATACGCTGATGTCGGGTTCACTGAGCTTTGCGGCCGGTGAGACCTCGAAGACGATCACGATCGACCTCACCGATGACGTCGTGAACGAGGGCGATGAGACCTTCACTGTCACCCTGACGCCGAACTCCAACAGCGTCGATATCGGTCCTGCGGGGACGGTGACAGTCACGATCCTTGAGAACGACGCCAAGATGATCGTCCTGGACAGCTACCAGGTCGTCGCCGAGTCCATTGCGCCAAGCAACGGACGCATCGATCCGGGCGAAGAGGTGACCTTGGCAATCTCATTGCGCAACGCCGGCAATGTCGATACCACCGATCTCCAGGTGACCTTGTTGGACGCTCAGTCGACGGGCCTGACGGTGACCGAGACCCAGACGGCCAGTTACGATCTGGATCCTGCGCCCGGCGGCGTGGCGGTTGCTGGAAACTTCACGTTCACCGCCGGCGCCGGGCCGACCATCACGGCCCGGCTGCACGTCGTGGACATGGTGGCCGGTATTCCGGATGACTTGGGCTTCATTGATGTTGAGATCAACCTGGGCGACACCTTCACCCAGTCCAACACCTCGCCGATCAACGTGCCCGGGACGTTGAATGTGCCCGGAGGCGGTCCCAGTTCCCCGTATCCGTCCACCATCACGGTCTCCGGCAAGGCCGGCAAGGTCACCGGAGTTCGAGTGACGTTGCACCAGTTGAATCACGATTTCCCTGACGATATCGACGTGCTGTTGGTCGGCCCGGGCGGACGCAAGGTTCTCCTGATGTCCGACGCGGGCGGAGAGAACGCGGCAACCGATCTGACTCTCAGCTTTGACGATGCGGCGATTGGATCGTTGCCGGATGAGAACGCGCTCAGTTCAGGAACCTTCAAGCCGACCAATCATGGTCCCGACGAGGATGTCATGATCAACCCGGCGCCCGAAGGGCCGTATGCATCGACATTGGCGGAGTTTGAGGGAGCGGACCCGAATGGCGTCTGGGCGCTTTATGTGCAGGACGACGCCGGACAGGACATCGGAGTCATTACCGGCGGTTGGAGCCTGCAGGTCAGCGCCCAGGTCGCGGTGACCTCCGATGTGGCCATCCAATCCGTTACGGCCCCGTCGCCCATCGATGTCGGAACCCAGTTCGACTACACCATCACGGTCACCAACCGCGGACCGAACACGGCCAATGGCGTCCTCGTCACGGACACCCTGCCTGGAGGCGTGAGCTTCCTTTCGGCCACTCTCCCCGCCGGCGCCATGAGCTCGCTCGAAGCCAATGTCGTCACGGTTGCCTTGGGGTCGTTGAATGTCGGCGAATCGGCCGAGATCAAGCTCACCGTCAACGCCCCCGGAACTCCCGGTCAGATTGTGAATGAGGTGGCGGTCACGGCCCCCGATGATCCGGATGCCACGAACAATGCCGCGGTGAACACGGTGGTGGTCGGCTCCATGATCGCCGCGGCCAATCAGACCAATACGCCCGCCGGCATGTTCAACGTCACGATCTCGGCGCCGGCCGGGAAAACCTATATCATTGAAGTTTCGGACGATCTTAAATCCTGGACCACACTGCGCACCATCACGGTGACGGACGGCGATGTCTCAGTGTTGGATGACGTGTCCGGAATGAACCGGAGATTCTATCGAACCCGGGAGCAACAATGAAAAACTGGCCCACAACACACGAAATGAAGCGAGCCGGTTCAAGCGACAACGAAGTTCCAGTTGCGATGAATTTGAAAATGCGGAACCTGTTGAAAAGAAATGGCCTTTTGGCGAAGGCGTTGGTGGGATTGTGCCTCTTGGGATCGGCGGCGGCCGCGTTGGCACAGGGCAATTCGACCACCAGCACCAACTTGGGAACGTTGGCTCCCTTCGGGCTCTACGGACCGGGTTCTGCTGTAGGTCAATTCACCCATACCAATTATCGCACCAACGAGCATGCCCGAACAATCTTCCTTCCTCGCGATTCGGGCGATCAGAACACGATTCTGATTCGGAGTCATGGTCCCGCAAACGCGGCCTATTTCTTTGAGACGTTTGCTCCGTCTGCTGGCAACGTCGCCTACATGATGAATCGCGGCTATATCCAGGGTTCTTCCGAGTTGGCTCAACCGGGTCTGGACTACGTGCCGGTTTCCCAAGCATTCAACTACGGACCCAGCGGAACGGCGCTGCATGCCATTACCATCATCGACGACGACGACGTTGAGTTCAATGAGGACATCATCGTTCGCCTGCGACCGTCGGCAATCAACCCATCGCTGGCTGGTTCCGATGACGTTGCGACGATTACCATTGAGATGGACGATCCGCCGGCGGGCGCGAACGATCTGGAGTTCAACGCAGATCCCCCTTACAACGATGATAATCCCAATCCGGGAGCCAACGGACCGGTCCACGCGGTGCATGAGTACAATGAGACGGTAATCCTGAATCAGAAGTCCTTCTCCACCAATGACGTCACGCTGAACACCACGAACTTCCTGCCCAACCGTATTTTCATCGACAACCATGGATTTGCCAACGGGACGCAGGTCAGCATCGGATCCAGCAGCACGGTCAATTTCTCCTTCGGGCTGCCGAACGGGTTGCAACAGATTGTGGCGAGTGGCGCCAACCTGTTCGTCATCAACGCGGCCAACGACCATTTTCAGTTGACGACCTCGCTGATTGGCCCGGGCGGCGGCCCGGCGGTGCCGATCAACTTCACCTCGCATGGCGAGCAAAGCGCCGTGCCGTTCTACGTCACTGAGTTCTTCCGTCGCCGGGCCATCCTGATCGGCGGTGATTTCACCTCGGTGAACCAGGTCAGTCGCAACCGACTCGCCAAATTGTCAACGGACGGATCTCTGCATCCTGACTTTTCTCCCGGCACCGGGGCGGATGGTTTCGTGGACGACATCGCCTTGCAACCCGATGAGAAGATCATCCTGGTTGGCGGATTCACTTCATTTAATGGATTCTCGCGTGAGGGCGTCGTGCGTCTGAACACGGACGGGTCGGTCGATACGACCTTCAACCCCGGAACCGGATTCAATGGGATCACACGGGTGGCTGAAGTCGTCACCAATGGCGTCGCGCGCGGCAAGATCATGATCGGCGGCGAGTTCACCGAGGTGAACAGCACCAATCGCAACTACCTTGCCCGACTCAATCCGGACGGCGCCCTGGACGCCTCGTTCGAGACCGGGACCGGCCCGAATGGGCCGGTCTACGCCATCAAGGCACAGATCGACGGCAAGATCGTCATTGCCGGCGACTTTACCTCCTACAACGGCACGGCCCGCAACCGTGTCGCGCGAATCAACCCCAACGGCACACTGGATCTTTCCTTTGATCCGGGCGCCGGCGTCGACGACGTCGTCTATGATCTGGAGCTGGATTCCCGTGGGGCGACGTTGACCGTCGACCGAACGGCGTCCGGCGGGCCGGCCGAGGATCGCTTTACCACGGATACCGGAGCCAACGAGGGCACGGTGATAGTCAACTACGACTTTCTCACCGTGCCGGATTCCCTGACGATTTATTACGATAACCAGCAGATCTTCGCGACCGGCCTGACCAATGGTATCGGGACGGTTGAAGTCCCGTTCGGTCCCGGCAATTCAACCGAGGTCGAAATTGTGATGAACGAGGGGTCCGGACTGTTCAGCACGCTGTGGCAATACAGTTTGTCCATTGTGCCGAAGGGCATTGAGAAGCCGGTCATTGTTGGAGCCTTCAACACTGTCGACTTCCGCAGCCGCAATGGCATTGCGCGCTTGAATTCGGACGGAACGCTCGATGAGAGCTTCTCGGTGGGGCGCGGCTTTGACGATACGGTTTTTTCCGTGGAGCAGCAGCCCGACGGGCGTTTCATCCTCGGCGGTATTTTCCATAGCTTCAACCAGGTCGCGAGGACCAACCTCGCCCGAATCTTCCAGGATGGCGCGCTGGACACCAGCTTCATGGACACGGCTTACAACCAGCAGGCCGGTGTGACCAACAACAGTCCCATCATTCGCAGTCACATCAACGACCTGGCCATCCAGCCGGACGGCAACGTGGTGATCGGCGGCTCGTTCACCGAGGTCGGCGGAACCCATGGTCGGCTGGGCCATGGCATTGAGGTCGGCGGTCGGCAGTTCATCGGAACGCCGCTCGGCGTCACTTGGCCGGACGACGGATTGAACGCAGTGGACGACCCGCTGGATCACCAGTTCGCGGGAACCGGGTTTGTGCGTCCGAGACAGTTGGGCGGCACCGGCGGCACGCGCTGGGGCTTGCGCACCCGGCGAAATTTCGCCCGCGTTCATGGCGGCAACACCGAAAACCATTTTGGCGAGCATGGCGGACCGGGCAACCTTGGCTTTGTCCGGACATCCTACTCCGAAGACGAGAATGGCACCAATGTTGTGATGCAGGTGACCCGAACCAACGGTCGCCTGGCCACGGCCACAATCACGATGCGGACGATCGATGAAACGGCCACTTCGGGCGCGGACTACCAGGGCCTTGTCGACACCCGTACCTGGGTGGCCCGTCATGGTTTCCAAGGGTTGCAGATGTTCGGCTCCTCCGACCTCACCAACAAGCTGTTCTCGGTTCCCATCCTCGACGATCCCTTGGTCGAGGGCGATGAGACTTTCGATATCGTGCTGGAGAACCCGGTCTCCTCCTTGTTGCTGCCGGACAACAGCGTCTTCAACATCCAGTCGGTTCTGACCCCGACCAATGTCGCGATCGGCGTGGCTGTCGCCAGCCAGGGCTCCGCGAAGGTGACGCTGTTTGACAATGATTTCGCCTTCGGCGTCTTCGATTTCTCGGTGACGAACTATTTCATCGATGAGGCCGCCGGGGAGGCGGTGATCACGGTCAATCGCACCGATGGCGGCGTCGGCAATGTCTCGGTTCAGTATTCCACGATCCCGGGCGGAAGCGCGGATGTGGGCCTGGATTATGTGGGCGTGACAAACACCCTCTCATTTGGGCCGGGGCAGACCAGTCGGGTTTTCCGCATTCCCATCATCAGTGACACGGAGCGCGAATTTGACCAGACGATCCACATGATCCTGGATAATCCGAACGGCGGCGCCACGCTCGGCTCCCGCACCTTTGCCACGGTGACGATCCTCGACGACGATTTCGGCACCGGCACCATCTCGCTCTCCACCAACACCTACAGCGTCACCGAATCCTCCGGCGTCGCCACCGTCACGTTGAAGCGCACCAGCGGCGAACGCGGCGCGGTGGACGTCGTATTCCGCACCGTCGACAATACGGCATTCAGCGGCGTCGACTACGTGGGCGTGTTGGAAACCATTACCTTCGCCAATGGCGAAACCGAGAAAACAGTCGATATTCCGATCCTCGACGACACCGCCATCAACGGCGATGTTGTGGTCGATCTGGAGATTGTCAGCGTCAGTCAGGGCGCGTCAATCGGCGTGGATGGACGCGGCGTGATTGAGATCGCGAACGACGATTTTTACGGCTCGTTGCAGTTCCTTTCCACGGATTTCTTTGTGAACGAGGACGCCGGAAAGGCGGTCATTACGGTCGTGCGCGTCGGCGGATCCGCCGAGGAAGTCTCGGCCTCCATTTCCATTGGCGACCCCTTCAACGACACCGCTTCGGTCGGCTCGGACTACCAAGGCATCGCCATGGCAACCGTCACCTTCCCGGGCGGCATCACCCAACAGAGCATCGAGATCAATATCGCTTCGGACGTGTTGGTTGAGCCGGAGGAGACCATCTCCCTGGTGTTGAACAACCTGGACAAAGCAACTCCGGGGGATCCCTTGTCCGCCACGCTCACCATTGTCGACACCGACTCACTTCACCGCCCGGCGGGTTCCGACGACACCTTTTTCGATAGCGGGTTGGGACCGGATAACTTCGTCTTCGCGACCGAGATTCAAGACGACCGTCGTATTCTTCTTGGCGGCGCCTTCGATTCGGTCAATGGCACCTTCCTTTCAAAGGTCGCCCGGTTGGATCTGTCCGGCGCCGTCGACACGGGATTCGATCCCGGCGAGGGGGCGAATGGGGTGGTGAACGGCATGGCCCTGCAACCCGACGGACGCATCATCTTTGTCGGCGGTTTCGATCGCTACTCCGCCACCAATCGTTCGGGAATTGTCCGGGTGATGAAAGACGGGAGCGTCGACACAACCTTCAATCCTGGCGCCGGGACAGACAACCCTGTTCTGGACATTGCCTTGAACACCAATGGCACGGCGGTGGTCGTCGGGGAGTTTACCACCTACAACGGTGTGGGGCGCAATCGCGTGGCCCTGATTCGTCCCGATGGTTTTCTGGAGCAAAGCTTCAATCCGGGAACCGGCGCCGACGCACGCATCCGCGGGGTTGCAATCCATACGAATGGCGCACACTCAGGCAAGGTGGTCGTGGTTGGCGACTTCGTCAACCTGGATGGCCGAACGGTCAATCGTGTTGCCCGTCTCAACCTTTCGGACGGCTCCATTGATGAGGCGTTTCGGCTTGCCTTGAATGCCGGGGTGACGAATGGAGCCGTGCATGCGGTGGCTATCCAGCCCACCGACGGGAAGATCGTGATCGGCGGTGTTTTCTCGCATGTGAACGGGGTTCCCCGTTCGGGAATCGCGCGCTTAAACGCGGATGGCTCCGTGGATCTGACGTTCGATCCGGGAGCGGGCGTTGACAACACCGCGCTGGATCTTGCCTTGCAGGAGGACGGCAAGGTTGTGGCGGTAGGCGATTTCACGACCTTCGACGGAGTCACCGCAAACCGCATCGTTCGCTTGAATCCGGATGGCTCTCTCGATCCGTATATCAACTTTGGCACCGGCGCCAACAACTTCATTGCCAGCGTCTCGGTTCAGAAAGACGGTCGCTTGGTCATCGGTGGCGGTTTTACGGAGTTCAACCGGGTCGCCCGTCCGTACGTGGCCCGCATCATCGGCGGAGCCAATGACGGCCCGCAGGAGCGCTTCGGGGAATTGGACTTCCTACACACCGACATCGTGGTGACTGAGAACGCGGCCTCCGTGGAAATCACTGTGATTCGTTCCCGCGGACTTGAAGGCGAGCTCAATGTGGGCGTCACCATCGACGGAGGGACCGCGGTCAACGGAACCGATTTTACGGCGCTCGGCACCACGACCATCACCTTTCCCCATGGTGAGTCGCTGCAAACGCTTTCTATCCCGTTGATTGACGACACGATTGGAGATCCGTTCGACAAGACGATTCTCCTGCGCCTGACCGATCCCAGACAGGGTGTGATGGCTCCTGATCCGGCCTTGCTCGGTCCGGATGCGACCGCGACGGTGACGATTTCCGAAGACGACAGCCTGATTGGCTTTGCCGCCAACTCGTTCAGCCTGGCTGAGGGCGAAGGCGTTGCGGTCATCACGGTTGAACGTGTCGGGGGAGCGACCGGCCCCGCCAGCGTGGGCTTCATCACTGTGGAGGGAACCGCGACCTCCGGCGTTGATTATACGCCCGTGACCAACACGCTTTCGTTTGCCGCGGGAGAGGTTCGAAAATCCTTTGGCGTGCCGCTCTTGGACGACCAGTTGGTCGAGGGTGAAGAGGCCTTGACCCTGCTTCTGATGAACGAACAGGGGGCCACCACCATCGATCCCGACCGCGCGTCCGTCCCGCTGGTCATTGTCGATGATGATCTCAGGACTGGAGAACTCAATTTCTCCGCGTCGAAGTACACCATCGATGAGAATGGCGGGAGCATCGAGATCACCGTGCTGCGCACCAATGGCGTCACAGGCACGATTTCGGTCGATTACGCCACCCGTGATGGATTGGCGATCGCAGGTCCGGACAAGGATTATACCGCCACTTCCGGAGTTCTCACCTTTGCCGATGGCGTCACGAATCGGACGTTCGTGGTGGAGGTCAATGGGAACGAGATGGAAGCGGAAGAGAAAACGGAGAACGTGGTGCTGCTGCTTTCGAATCCGCGGGGCGGGGCTGTTCTCGGCGGTCGCAACACCGCGAACCTTGAGATCCTGAACAACGACGGTTTCCTCCACGGAGCCTTCTCCTTCGAGTTTGTTGCACTTGACCTGGATGAGGGCGTTGGGACACACATGGTGAAAATCAACCGCACCGGTGGGACAACCCGTGACGTGAAAGTGGATCTTGCGATCGTTCCGGGAACGGCGACGCCCGGCTTGGATTACCAGGACTTCGCTCCCATCACCTTTGAGTTCCTCGAGGGCGAGACGCAGATGGAACACCCCCTGACCATTTTCGATGAGAATCCTCGCCTGTTTGAAGGCGACGAAACCCTGTTTCTCACCTTGTCGAACCCGACACGCGGATCTTCGTTGGGGGCCAATCCGACCATGCAGGTGAACATCACCGAGAATGACGACGACCTGAACGGTGTGTTCGCCTTCTCCGAGGCGCGCTTCAACGTCAACGAGACCGCGGGTGTCGCCACCATCACCGTCGTGCGAACCAACGGCGTGTTTGGTGCGGTCAGCGTCGATTTCGCCACTTCGGCCGGCACTGCGACACCGGGTGAGGATTACACGGATGTCTCGGGAACCTTGAACTTCGCCGATCAACAAGACGAACTCACCTTCGATGTGCCGATCTCCCACAACCCGGCCCGCGAAGGATTCTTCACCGTCAACCTTGCCCTGTCGGCCGCCACTGGCGGCGCTGCGATCGGGCAGACATCGGCGACGCTGGTCCTGATCGACAATGAGGCCGCCGCTGGGTCTCAAGACGATTCCTTCGCTCAGACCATCGGCGCGGATGCGACCGTCTACTCTGTCGCCGAGTTTGCCCCGACGGGCAAACTGACGATCGGCGGCGACTTCCAGTCCTTCAACGGAATCAGTCGCGCCAATGTTGCGCGATTGAACATGGACGGGACTTTGGACACGCTCTTCGACGCGGGCGGCATCACCTATGACGGCACGAACGCCACTGTCCGTTCTGTCAGTTTGGTCACGAACGGCGTGCATATCGGCAAGGTGATCATCGGCGGTCGATTCGACCAGATTGGCGGAACCAACCGTTTCAACATCGCGCGACTGAATGAGAACGGATCCATCGACCCCACCTTTGACACCGGAACCGGACCCAACGGTTTTGTGCACGCCGTGCTGGCGCAGAATGACGGTCGAATCGTGATCGGCGGCGATTTCACCCTGGTCGACGGGGTGGAGCGGAATCACATTGCCCGCCTGAATGATGACGGTTCGTTGGATCTCTCCTTCAACCCGGGCTATGGAGCCAACAACATCGTCCGGACCTTGGCGGTGGATGCCGCCGGCTTTGTCGTGGTGGGCGGCGATTTCACGGAGTTTGATGGGGTGGCGGCGGGTTCAATTGTCCGTTTGCGGACCGACGGCTCGGTCGACAAGACCTTCAATCCCGGAACCGGCGCGAACGGCTCTGTTTACTCGATCGACTTTCTCGGCGACGACGGCTCGGTCGTGCTGGGCGGTGAATTCACTGCAGTCAACGGGGAAACCCGGATGGCCGGCGTGGCGCTCCTGAACTCGGACGGTTCCCTCGCGGCAAACTTTGACACCGCCGGTGGACCCAATGGTCTGGTTCATACGGTTGCCGTCGACGCCTCCCGCGACGACACGGAACGCATCTTCATCGGCGGCGGATTCAATTCCGTTGGTTCGGTCACCAACTTGAATCGGATTGTCCGGTTGAATCAGGATGGCTCCCTGGACTCGACCTTCAACATCGGCCGCGGAGTCGACGGCATTGTCACCACATCGCTGATTCAGGGCGACGGCACGGTGGTCATTGGCGGTGGCTTTTCAACCGTGGATGGCATTGCTCACAATCGGATCGCGAGACTGCACGGGGGGGAGAACATCGGCCCGGGCAATCTCAATTTTGCGTCGGCCGCCTATACCGTCGCTGAGAACGCCGTTTTCGCGGAAGTCGCCATCATTCGGACCCGGGGCCTGACGGGCAGAATTTCCGTGGACTATGCCACCTCGAACGGCTCCGCCCTGGAGTCGGTGAATTATACCGGTGTCTCGGGAACACTGGTGTTCGAAGAGGGCGAGACCCTCAAGAACATTGTCATTCCGGTGATCGACAACAGCAACCCGTTTGGCGACAAGACGGTCAACCTCTCGCTATCCAATTCCCAGCAAGAGAACGGCATGGGCGTTTTTGCCGCGGATCCGAACCTCCTGATTGAACCAAGCGCCTCGGTTCTTACGATTCTCGACAACGATGGCGTGGTCGGATTTGAGTCCGCCTTCTTCGCGGTGACTGAAAATGAGACCAACGCGACGATCTCGGTGGTGCGTGCCGGCGGCGCCATTGAGCCGTTGACTGTTGACTTCGCGGTCAGCGACGGAACCGCGAATGTGATTGTCGACTACATCGCGACCAATGGGACGCTCAGCTTCTCGAACGGTCAGCGGACGGCAACCTTCCAGGTTGGTTTGTTCGACGACACAAAAATCGAACGGACTGAGACCGTCAATCTGACGCTCTCCAACCTGGTCGGGAACGCCATCCTGAGTCAGCGCAATGCGGAATTGCGGATTGTGGACAACGAGTTCAGCCCGGGCTTCATCCGGTTCGACAGTGTTTCGTATGCCACCAACGAGAACGCGGGGGAGGCCAGGATCCGGATCGAGCGTGTGCATGGCGCCAACGGCGTTGCCAGCGCCAACTTTGCGACCACGAACGGCACGGCGACAGCCGGCCTCGACTTCACACATGTGGAACAGCCGGTTACCTTTGCGGACGGCGAAACGGAACAGTTCGTCAATGTGCCCATCGTCGATGAAGTTCCGGCCTTGGTGGAGGGCGACGAAACGGTGAATCTGACCCTGTTGGGCGCGCAAGGAGCCTTGCTTTCCGGATTTGCTCCGTTTGGTGAACTGAACACCAATTTCAACGTCGGCTTCGATCCCTTGGGCGGCGGGTTCCGCGGGCCCAATGGACCGGTGCTTGCATCCGAAGTTCAGCAGGATGGTCGAATTCTGGTCGCGGGCGCGTTCAATACCTGGGTTGACAGCAACGGTTCAACTCCGGTGCGTGGAATTGTCCGTGTGCTTGCCAACGGGGAATTGGATTTGACCTTCAATCCGGGATTCGGGGCCAACGGACAAATTCTCGATATTTATGTGCAGCCCGATCAGAACATCGTGCTGGCCGGTTCCTTCACCAGCTTCAACACCAACACCCATAATCGCATAGTCCGTTTGTTGCCCAGCGGCACGATTGACACGAACTACATGGCGGGAACCGGCGCCAATGGCACGATCCGCAGTATTGAGCATCGCACCGTGGACGGGCGTCTCCTCATCGGCGGTGATTTCACGCAATTTGACGGGACCGATGCTCAACGCGTGGCGCTCTTGAATGCGAACGGCACCCTGAATGGCGGTCTGAACACGCAGACCGGGGCGAATGGCCCGGTCTTTGCCGTGCTCCCCCACACGCGAGTGTTGGAGAACAGTGGCGCCTTGGACTTCGGAGCCGTGATCGCCGGCGGATTTACCTCCTATGGCGGCACCAACAATGTGGTGGGCTATGCTCGCCTGCTTCAGAACGGGAATTTGGACACCAACTTCCAGTCAGGGGGCGTCATAGGCGGTCCGTTCCAGGGAATCCGGGGCGGTTCCGCGTTCGCGCTGGATGACATGCTGGACGGGCGCATCGTTCTGGGCGGCAGCTTCAACAATATTGCCAATGCCGCTTACAATGGCGTTGCCCGACTCCTGCCCAACGGGGCCTTGGACAATACCTTCAACATTGGCTCCGGCGCCGACACATTGAACGGATTCCAGACCTCCGTTCTTGCCTTGGCGATTACGCCCGCCACGAATGTTCTCGACCAAAAGATTCTTGTTGGCGGCAACTTCAGAAGCTTCAATGGCGTCAACCGCAACCGGATCGAGCGACTGAATTTTGACGGCGCGCGCGACACCAATTTCGAGCCGTGCTGGGGATTTGACGGGCCTGTATTTGATTTCACCCTCCAAGTGGACGAACAGTTAATCGTCGGTGGCAATTTTACCATGTTCAGCGGACAAACCATTCTAAACCTGGCGCGGCTCCAGCCGGGCTTGGCCTTGGGGCTCGCCATGTCCAGTCTCACCATTGTCGACAACGACATCGAACTCGGCTTTGGAGCCCCGACCTACACGGTCAGCGAGAGCGCGACCAACATCACTCTGAATATAGGCCGCCTGACCAGAACGAACGAGACCGTCAGCGCGCTGGTGCGGACGCAGGACGGAACAACGCCTGCCACCGCCGCTGCCGCCGGATTTGACTACACGGAGCTCAGCGCCGTCCTGACCTTCAACCCCGGGGAGACCAACAAGACGGTCGTCCTCGATATCCTGCCCGACACGCTGATCGAAGGCGACGAGGAGTTGTCGCTGATTGTGGAAAGTCCGGACGCTTCAACCACCTTCGTTGGCAACACGGCCATCCCGGTCATCATCGCTGACGATGACACCAGCGCCGACCTCGCCGTGTTGAAGATGGCGACCGCGGATCCCATCTACAAGGGGCAGAAATACACTTACACCATCATTGTCACCAATGCGGGTCCCGCCACATTGAACGGCGTCTCGCTGGTGGATCAATTGCCGGCCGAAGTCACGCTTGATCCGGGCAGTCTTTCGATTCCCGGCGATCTGAATGTCGCCGGTTTTGTCAGCTTCGACCTGGGTCAGATCACCAACGGCGGCAGCCAGACCGTGAGTTTCGATGTCACCGCGCCGAACGCGGCGGGAACCGTGGCCAACACCGCAGGCGTCTCGGCATTGGAATTCCAAAACGGCAGCGGAGCCACCGATCCGGATCTCTCCAACAATGCGGTCACCTTGGTTACCACGATTCGCGACGATCAATCCTTCATGGCGCCTGCCGGCGCCCAAATCGTTTCGGAAAGCAAGGCTCCGGCCAATGGAGCCATTGACCCGGGCGAGTTGGTCAGCCTGACCTTGAATCTGCGAAACGCCGGCAACCTTCCCACCGCCGGCGACATTGAGGCGACCTTGGTGCCCAACGCCAACATCACCCCGAGCGGCACGACAACTCAGAACTACGGAGCCATGGCTGTTGGCAATGCGCCGGTGGGACGCGATTTCCAGTTCACGGCCAATGGCGCGGCCGGCGAGGTGATCAATGTCATGCTGCAGATCTCCGAGGGCGGCAATGTGCGGACAGACAACACCGTGGTCTTCCCGTTCGTGCTCGGCAGCGCCGCGGCGGGAACCAACAGCGCGACGATCGCAATCATCGAGAAAGGGGAGGCGTTGCCTTATCCCGCGTCTGTGGACATCAGCGGCGCGGTCGGTTACGTGAACAACGTCGCCCTGACGTTGAGCAACTTCACCCACAGTTTCCCGGATGATGTGGATATCCTGCTGGTCGGGCCCACCGGACAAGGCGTTATCGTCATGTCGGATGTGGGCGGCGGCGACGACATCCTCAACCTGACTCTCACGATCGACGATCAGGCCGCCCTGGCGCTGCCGGATGGCGGGCCGCTGACGGCCGGAACGTATCGCCCCGCCAACTACACGACGCGGGACGAGGCTCCGGACGAGTTCCCCAGCCCGGCCCCGAGCGGGACTTTTGGCGACCGGCTGAGTGATTTCAACGGCAGTGATCCGAATGGCACGTGGTCCCTGTTTGTGGTGGATGACTCCCGCCTCGACACCGGCAGTATCGCTGGCGGTTGGAGCCTCGATATCAGCACGGTGTTCGCCGTTGATCCCCCGGCCAACCTTGGCCTGAGCGTCGTTCCGTCCACCAACGCCGTCACAGTGGGGGCGGATCTGACTTACACGCTCGACGTCGTCAACCTGGGACCGGAGACCGCGACCAACGTCATTCTGGAAGACACGTTGCCGGCCAACACAACCTTTGTCTCCGCATCCGGCGGCGGGGTCGCAGCCGGCGGCAAGGTCACATGGGCGCTGGGAGATATCGCTCGCGATGCGACCGCGTCCGTCACGCTCACCATCCGGCCGAATGCCTCGGGCACGTTGACCAACGGCGCGACAGTTTCAGCGGACCAGCCGGACCCGGCCCCGCGGAACAATTCTGTCGTCACGACCGTCACCGTCAACGGCGCGGCTGATCTGGCTCTCACCGGCGTCGGCAACATTGTCACGCTGGATTCCGATCTGAGGTTTGTTTTCACCGTGACCAACAACGGCCCGCTGGCGGCGCCCTCGGTTCTCTTCGATGGCAGCCTCCCGGCCGGTTTGAGCAGCGTTGCCGCACAATCGTCTCGGGGGCTTGCCACCGTGGTGAACTCCGGCAGGGTGACGGCGACGCTCGGCACGCTGGCCAGTGGCGGGACGGCCACGATTACCATAACCGCGCGCGCCTCCGCCACCGGCGTCTTTGCCGCGCAGGGCAGTGTGACCTCTGGGCTGATGGATCCCGACGCCGCGAACAATACCGCGGTCGCCGCGACAACCACCGTCAGCGAGGCGGCTGATGTGGCGGTGACGCTCACAAATACGCCCTCTCGCGTGATCGAGGGCGAGCGGCTTGTCTACACGATCGGCGTCACCAACAACGGCCCTTCCACGGCCGCAAATGTGATACTTACCGACGTCCTCGAAGCGGGGACGTTTGTCGCAGCCGATTCGTCCCCGGAATGCGTCTTCGCCGGCGGTGTCGTCACCTGTTCGCTCGGAGCGCTTCCGGTAGGAACCAACGTAGTCGTGACCATTGCGCTTGATATCCCGCCCGTGCCAGGGGCGCAGCCGGACATCGACAACGTGGTCACCGTTGCAACGACCACCAATGACACGGACGCATCCAACAACGCCGCCATGGTCACCACGGCCGTTCTTGAGCGTTCCAATAATGTGGGCGTCAACGTCAGCCTGCTTTCGGAGAGCAATGTTCCGGCCAACAATGCCGTGGACCCGCAGGAAACCGTGGTCGTCGGCATTGCCTTGGACAACCTTTTGAACACGCCGATCGCCGACCTGAATGTGACGCTTCAGGCCTCCGGCGGCATTGCCAATCCCGTGGCGGTCGACGACGCCTCTCCTTACAATCCGTCGGGAACCGGTGCGACCGCCAGTTATGGCGTCCTGAACAAGAGCGATGGAGCCAAGACAAAGAACTTCGAGTTTTTGGCTGACGGCGAGCGCGGGGAGACCATTGCCGCCACCTTTGAGTTGCGGGATGGAGTGGTCGAGTTGGGCGTGATTGTCGTTCGCTTCCGCTTGAACGAGGATTCGGTGTTTGCATCCGCCATGGAAATCAATATCCCGGGCGATCAGTCGATTGCCGGCAACTTTGGTCCCGCCGGGCCGTATCCGTCCGAGATCGTGGTGCCGATGGGCATGTTGGCGGGTGAGATAGTCAAGGCGACGGTCACCGTCAGCGATCTCAGCCACTCGTTCCCCGATGACATCAACATGCTCCTCGTGGGGCCGACCGGAGCCAATGTCATGTTGATGTCGGATGTGGGCGGCGGCGTCGGTTTGACTGGCGTGACGCTGACCTTTGATGATCAGGCCACCGCTTCCTTGCCGGACAGCCATTCCCCGAGCATCAGCACGGGAGCCTACAAGCCGACCAATGTCACCGACAGCACCGAAGCTTCGGGCATTGATGTCTTCCCGGCCGACGCGCCGGCCGGCCCCTATGGGACGACATTGGGCGTTTTCACGGGCACGGATCCCGCCGGAACGTGGAAGTTGTATATTTACGACGACCAGGGACACGACCACGGCGCCATCTCCGGCGGATGGAGTCTGAACCTGACGACGCTGGTGGGCATCAACAACCAGGTCACCTTGAGTCTGCCCGGGGCCATGGACATGGCCGATCCTGGTCAACCGCTTCAGATCAGCGTTGCCGGCCGGGTGGGCGTGACCTACGTGCTGGAAGCGTCAGCCGATCTCCAGTCATGGACGCCGGTCGCGACCAACAAGACGATGAACGGCGTTGTCACCTTCCAGGATACGCAGGCGGCCGGCCAGGACAAACGCTTCTACCGCACCAGCGAGAAATGATGTAACCCCACGAACGCCGCGCGCAGCGCGACACGTTCAACGATATTGTGGCATTGATGAGCAACCTCTTTCAAAACCGATTCGCGAGGCGCGTCGTTCGCATGCTCTGTGTGAGCGCCGCGACCTTGGTCGCGGGCATACATGGTGAGGCGCACGGGGCCGCGCTGCAGGATAACTTCAGCCTGCGCCGGTCCGGTCAAACCGTCCGTTTCAGCCTCGCGAAGGACGAAATTCACCTGGTCGATCAACGCCGCGTCGGCGCTTCGCGGACCATCGCGCTCCAAGCGGACGCCGAGGCGGTGCGCGCAGAGGCTGATCGGATCGCGGCGCTGACGGGTGGGCGGGCGGATCTGGTCATCTATCCTGAGGGGGCGCCGAGGACCCAGTTCTCGCGCCACGTTGTCACCCGGACAGCGTTGGCCCGTTTGACTCCGGGAACAGATCCGGCCGCCGTCGCGACCCGGATTGGAGCCAGTTCGACGGAGTCGGTCGCCTATGCCCCGGGGTTCCATTTGTTCACCGGCGCACAGGTTGGCGCCGCGCTTGAGCTCTCCGACGCCCTCGCATCACAACCCGGCGTATTGGCCGTTGAGCCCCTGTTGGCGACCTGGAAACAACCTTTGTTGATTCCCAACGATCCGTTGTTCACCAATCAATGGCATCTCCTGAACACGGGGCAGAGCAACGCCGCATTCGGCGTGGACATCAATGTGACGGATTTGTGGGACAGCTACACCGGGCAGGGCGTCACCATCTCGGTGGTGGATACCGGGGTGCAAACCGCGCATCCGGACCTTTTGGTGAACGCCAACACGATCATTGATTTCGACTACAACTTCTTCGATTCCGATCCCTCGCCGGGCAACGGGGTGACGGACGCTCACGGCACTGCCGTTGCGGGTGTGGCCTCCGGTGTCGGCAACAATGGAATCGGCATCACGGGTGTCGCCTTCAATTCCGAGATGGTCGGGTTGCGGTTTCTTTCCGGGTTCACCTCGGACAGCACGACCGCGTCGGTCCTGCTGCACAGCAATCAGGTGGTTGAAGTCAGCAACAATAGTTGGGGACCGGTTTCTTTCGGCATTTTCCTCGGAACGACCGGTCCGCTTACCGATGCCGCCTTGTTGGAAGGCGTCACCAATGGGCGCAACGGATTGGGCAATATCTTCGTCTTTGCGGCAGGGAACGGCGACCTCGACATGGAGAACGTCAATTACAACGGTTACGCCAATTCGATCTATACGGTCGCGGTCGGGGCGTTGGACAACCGCGGCGGCAAGGCTGACTACAGCAACCGGGGAGCGGCCTTGGTGGTTTCCGCGCCTTCCGGCGGCGAGATCTCCCTGAGTGGATTGACCCATGCGACGACGACCACGGATACGGTCGGAACCGCTGGTTTCAACGACGGAGCCGGGGGCGACCTTCTTGATGCTGATTACACGGAGGGTTTCAATGGGACTTCCTCGGCGGCTCCTGTCGTTTCCGGGGTGGTCGCGTTGATGCTTGAAGCCAACCCGAACCTCGGTTGGCGCGATGTTCAGGAGATCCTGATGAGCACTGCGGCGCAGAACGACCGATTTGACCGCGGTTGGACCAACAACGCCGCCGGATTCCATTTCCACGACAGCTACGGCGCCGGCATGGTCGACGCGGGAGCGGCTGTCGCGATGGCTCAAACCTGGACGAACCTCCCCGAGCATCTGGTGGTTTCCGCGGTGCAGACGAATCTCAACCTCGCCATCCCCGATCTGGCGGCAACGGGCGTTTCGGTCAATTTCGACGTCCAGGCTCAGGACTTTCGAGTTGAGCATGTGACGCTCACGATCGACACCACCCACTCGTCAGCCGGCGATCTGGAGATTGACTTGATCTCTCCCAGCGGCATGGTCAGCCGGCTGGCAGAGACCGACTTTACGCCATTCTTCGATTACAACGGCTGGAAGCTCATGACCGTCCGGAACTGGGGCGAATTGGCGGCTGGAACGTGGTCGCTTCGGGTTGCCGACCGCGGTTTCGGCGGAGTGGGAACCTTGGATTACGCCAAATTGGATGTGTGGGGCACCTCGACCAACGTGGTGCCCGACATCGCGATTACGGATGCAGCGGTCCAGGAAGGTGACAGCGGAACGACCAACGCCGTTTTCACGGTGACGTTGTCCCAGCCGGTGAGCCAGTTCATCAGCGTCAGTTATTCCACTGCGGGCGGCAACGCCAATCCCGTGGTGGACTACCGTCCGGCGGCCGGAACCCTGGTTTTTGTGCCGGGTGAAACCAGCAAGTCCATCCTCGTCCCGGTAAACGGCGACGAGCTTGAAGAGCAGAATGAAACCTTTTTGGTGAGCATCTTCAACGCCACGGACGCCCAGATCATCGATGACACGGGCGTGGGTGAGATTCTGAACGACGACGGGCCGGTCTGGAGCGTAACGGACGTCAGCGTCACGGAAGCCGACGCGGGCGGGACCAACAGCGTCGTGTTCGATCTTTCCATCTCTGAAGTCAGCACCAACACGGTTTCCGTCTTCTTCTATACTTCGGACGAGACCGCCCTCGCGGGGCTGGACTATCTTCCGACCAATGGCGTTGCCACCTTGAATCCGGGACAGACGAACTTGACCGTTCAGGTGGACATCCTGGGAGACAATTTGCTGGAGGCGGACGAAACCTTCGCCCTTTTCCTCACCAACGCCGTATTCAGCTCGGTGTTGGATGGTCATGGTGTCGGCACGATTTTGGACGATGAACCACGCCTCGCCATCGAACCGTTGCAGTTGCTCGAAGGAAACTCCGGGCTGCGGGATGTGGTCGTCGATGTAAAACTCACCAAGGCCGGCGCGAGCGACATTACGGTTGAGTATGCGACCACGAATTTGACGGCCAAAGCGGACGGGCTAACGGGCGATTATGTCGCCAAATCCGGAACGCTGACCTTCCGGCCGGGAGTGACGAACCAGATCATCACCCTGCAGATCAATGGGGACACCCTCTACGAGAACGACGAGACCTTCGGCATTCGCCTGTTCAACGCCACCAACGCGATCATCCTGACCGACCTGACCACCGTGACCATCCGCAACACGGTCGGCGACGATCCCAAGCCCCAGTTGAGCGTTGTCAGCGGCGGGGTCACCGAAGGGGACACGGGAACAACTCAGTTGCCCATGACGGTCCAACTGAATACGCCCAGCGGTCTGCCGGTGGTGGTCAACTATCTTACCGGCGTTGCGACCGCCAGCGTGGGGCGCGACTACCGCGCCAACTCAGGCACCTTGATCTTTCAAGCCGGCGACACAATGCGGACCGTGAATATCGATGTTATCGGCGACACGACTCACGAGCAGGACGAAACCTTTGAGTTCCGGCTGCGCAATGAAATCGGGGCCACCATTCTGCAAGGCGTCGGCGTCGGGACGATCACGGATAACGACAGCGCTCCCACGATATCCATCGCGGATGCGCAGGTCACCGAGGGCGATTCGGGGCAGGCCACGGCCATGGTGACTGTCAACCTGAGCCAGGTGAGCGGCCTCGCCATCTCCGCCGACGTCGCGGCTGCGGATGGAACGGCAACCACTGCGGACGGCGACTACGAGACCGTGCCCGCCACCGTGACCATTCCGGCTGGCGCACAGAGCGCGGTCATTGCCATTCCCATCAATGGCGACGCCGATCCCGAAGCGGATGAAGTCTTCACGGTGACCCTTTCCAATCCCACGTTTGCGGTGGCGGGAGACATGACGGCGGATGTGACGATTGTCAACGACGACGGCCCGATCATCTCAATCACCGATGCGACCGTGACTGAAGGCAACACCGGCAGCGTCATGGGGCAGGTGACTGTGAATCTGAGTGAAGCGGGCATGAGTCAGGTTTCGGTGAACTTCGCGACGGCTGATGGTTCAGCGACGGCGCCCACTGATTACGTGGCGCTGGTTGGCCCGGCGACCTTGGTTTTCAATCCGGGCGAAACCAGCAAGATAATCTCCTTTCAGGTCAACGGCGACAGCGACGCCGAGAGCGATGAAACGTTTGAGATTGTCCTCGCCAGCCCGGTTAACGCGACCATGTCCGATTCCCGGGGCCTGGTCACCATCGCGGATGACGACACCCTGGTGGATCTTGGGGTCGAGGTCGTCGCCGACAAGGAACCCGCGTTTCAATTACATGAACTGACCTATTCCATCGCGGTGACGAACCATGGGGCCATGTTTGGCGCGGAGAATGTGATTGTGGCTACGCAATTGGCTCCGACGGTCGAATTTGTCTCGGCGACCGTTCCGGTTGCGTCCGACGACATGGCCGGCATGTTGACCTTTCAGATGGGCGATGTCGCAGCCAGCGCCGAAAACAGCGACCTTCAGATTGTGGTTCGACCCACCACGTTGGATGCCGTTGATTTCACGGTGATGGTTTCCTCGGATCAGCCGGAGTCCGACGTCGCCAATGACACCGCCATGGTGAACACGACGGTCGATGAGCCGATGGTTGTGGTTGACAATGCCAAGTACTCCTTCCAACTCGTTTCGGAAAGTTTCGCTCCGGCCAACGGGTCGCTGGATCCTGGAGAGACCGTCACGTTGTCCCTGGAACTTCAGAACACCGGCACCGTCCGAGGGACCAACATTGTGGCGACCTTGGTTGCTTCCAGCGACGTGCTTCCGGCGGGCGGCGCCCAGAGCCAGTCATACGGAGCCCTGGCGGACGGGGCCAAGGCGGCGCGTGACTTCACGTTCACCGTCGATGCCGCCGCGACCGGCATGGTGCAGATCAATGTCTCGCTGGCCGATGATGCCGGAGCCGTCACGCATGATCTTGGCATGGCAACCGGAACTTTCGCCCTGCCTGCGGCGCAGACGCCCGTGGTCGGCGCGGCGGTTGTCATCCCCGATTCCGGCGCGGCAAGCGTCTCGGAAGTCGAGATCACCGGACTGACGGATCTGGTCGTGAATCGGATCCAGGTGACGTTGAATGACGTGAACCACACCTTTCCCGCCGATCTGGATATCCTTTTGGTCGGGCCCAATGGAACCGGGGTTGTGCTGATGTCCGATGCGGGGCGCGGCATCGATCTGGTGGATGTGGATCTCACCTTTTCCGATCAGGCGGCTGAAGGATTGCCCCGGTTGGAAGGCATCGCCTCGGGTGCGTATCAGCCGACGGATCACGTTGAGAGTGAGACGGACACCTATCCGGGGGCGCCAGCCGGCCCGTATGCCACCGCGCTTTCCGCTTTCAAGGGAGCAAACCCGAACGGGTTTTGGCGTCTACATGTCGTTGATGACGCCACCAGTGATTCCGGAGCCATTACCGGTGGTTGGAGTCTTTCGATTGATACCGTCAGTCCGGTTGGGTCCAGCGCAGGGCTTTCCGTTTCCGTGACTCCGGCAGAGAGCGCGTTGGTTCTCGGAAATCTGCAGAGCTACACGGTCACCGTGCGCAATGACGGCCCCTCGACGGCCAGCAATGTCACCCTGACCGGCGATATTGCGACCGGGGTTGAGCTGACTCCGGTCATGACAACGGACGTCACCTTCATCCCCTCAGTGATGCATCAACCCGCCATCAACTCGGCGGGCGATCCATTCAGTGTCTCATTGGGGAGTCTGGTCAGCGGGGGCAGCGCGGAGGTGACTGTTCGCGTTCAGGTCAACTCGATCGGAGCCTTGACCAACACGTTCAGCGTCAGCGCGGACGAGTTGGATCTGAACCCGGCGGACAACACGATCTCCGCGGTCATTGTGGCGCGGCGCACAGCGGTGACAAAAGCGGTTGATTCCAATCCGAGTGACGGTTTTCAGATTGTCATGCAGACGCCGGATGACGGGGTCTACCTCATTGAGGCATCGAGTGATTTGATTCATTGGTCTCCGGTCGGTTCGGTTCAGGCGGTGAATGGTGAACTCAGTTTCAACGACGATCGGGCGGGCCAGGCTTGGCAACGCTTTTATCGCGTCGTTCGCCGCTGATTGTCACCCCTCTCCGACAGGCAGGCAGCGCCTGCAGGGCTTTGGTTTGTGCCGGCCATGTGCGCCTTGGAGGAGGCGCCTGTATGGGGTGCTGGGGAGTCGTTCTTCTCCAAATGGGGGCTAGATTCCGGGAGGACTCCAATCTCTTGAGAAGGGAATCAGGCAGTCAGGCCCGGGCGACTCTCCCCGACGATTGAGCCGGTTGCCAAAGATCGCCCCCTAATTCACCGAGGCATCGGGAGCAGCCCTACCACCGTCGATCACGGCGACGCCTTCCCTCCGGCCGCCTCTGTCTTGGCGCGTCTTATCCGGCGGGCTGAGAAGTGGAGCCGCTACTCGACAATTCTGAGCTGGAACTGCTCGGAAAGCTTGCTGTCCTGCCTGGCTTCTGGAATCCGGTTGTAAAGGTAGTCGAACTTGATGCGATAGTTGAGCGGTTCCCTTCCAGCGGGCCCGGGAATGATGGCTTCCCAGCGGTTCTTCATCATGGGGACCCGGCGCATCTCGTAGAAAGTCAGCCCTACCATGACGTAGGCCTTGTAGGAATCCCTGCGAATGCTCTGTTGATTCGTGTTCCAAAGACATTCGATCACGTATTGATTCTCGTCGTTTCGGGGGAGTTCGGGGGGGGTGAGATTGACGATGCTGGATCGAGTGGGAGCGCTGGAGGCGCAGCCGACCAGTATCAAGGCCAGAATGGCGGGAACAATCGCTTTTGACGCCTTCATCATATCCGGCGAAGCGTGCCACGGTATTCAGACGGTTGTAAAGCGGGAATGGCAATCGAAGCGAGGCCCGATAAGAGCTTTTTCCGTTTGACCCGCTTTATGCGGCGCGTTTACTTTGTCGCCCTTTCGCCAGTTCCGGAACACCTCGGAACGCGCGCTGACAATCCATCAGAGTTTACCGTCATGTTTGCTACGATTCGAAAACACCAGCAGTGGTTGTTCATCCTGATCTGCGGGGTGGTCATCATCAGTTTTGTCGTCTTCTTCAGCCCGGATGTGGGCTCGGGATCGGGCGGCGGACCTGCCGACTTTGGCACGGTCAACGGCCGGCCGGTTTCCCGGAGTGAGTTCTTCGAGGCGCGGGACGAGGAGGCGATCCGTTACTTTCTCAATTGGGGGGAATGGCCCTCGCAGAGCGGCGGTCGGGCTCCCGAGTTCATTCGCACCAATTTCAATCGCAGCGTAATCGAGCGCGTGGCGGCGAACAACAAGCTGTCTGAATTGGGGATCGAAGTTGGGGACGAGGCCGTGGTGGCGAGATTGAAGCTGATGATGCGGAACAGCGATGGGGCCTATGATCCGGCCATCTACAATGGTTTTGTGACCAACGGTTTGGAACGCGTCGGAATGGGGCGGGAAGACCTCTACCGCTTTGTTCGTCGCGAAGCTGCGATGGAACAGTTGCGGGACACCGTCGCGGTCAGGGGCAATCTGGTGACCGAGGCCGCTGCGGAGGCGGCCTTTCGTCGGGAGAATCAACGTCTAGCAACGGAAGCCGTCTTCTTTCACGCCTCCAATTTCCTGGCCCAAGTGAAGATGGACACCAATGCCATCCGGACCTATTTCACCAATCGCGCGGCCAGTTATCGCACCGAGGCGAAGGTGCAGGTAACCTACGTGCGATTCGACGCCACCAATTATTTCGGCGAGGCTGAGGAGCGATTGGCGGAGGCCGTGACGAATCTCACCGCTGAGATCGACAAGGAGTATGAGAATCGCGGCGCCGAGGCGTTCACGGATGACGAGGGCAAGACCCTGTCCGCTGAGAAGGCGAAGGCGCAGATTCGCGAGGAGGAGTTTTTGAAGCCGCTTGCGCTGCGCGAAGCCAGAAAGGCGGCCTCCGATTTTGCCAATGACCTCTACTCGGTGGCGCAGAAACTCTCGGCGGAGAAGCCGGGAAGCTTTCTCTTGGAAACGAATTTTGTTTCGACGGCGCAGGCTGCGGGGTTGAAGGCGACGACGACTCCGCCGTTCTCGAGGTTGGAAGGGGTGAGCGACCTGGGGCTTCCGTTTCAGTTCAGTTCGACCGCGTTTCAACTGAGCGGGACGAACCAGGTGACGATCAACCCGGTGGTCGGCGACTCCGGCGTCTATCTCATGGCTTTGAACCGAAGAATCAGCAGCCAGGCGAAGACGTTCGAGGAAGTTGAGAAGGAAGTGACCGAAGCCTATCAGCAGCAGGAGGCCCTGAAGTTCCTTCGGACGCATACGGCCGAGATATACAAGAAGTTGACCAACAGCGTTGCCGGGGACAAGGGTTTCAAGACGGCGGCGGAGGAGTTGAAACTCAAGGTGGTTGACGTGCCGCCCTTTGCCGAATCCGAGCAGACCAGCGTGACGGTCGCCCAGAACGCAGTCAGTTTCTCGATGTATCGCGGCACGGCGTTTCGCACGGACGTGGGCGACATCTGTTATCCGCAAACGGTGGGCGATGCCGGTTACATCCTGCATGTTAAGGAGCGGCTGGATGCGGATGAAAGCAAGCTGAAGGAAGAGTTGGAAGACTATGTCGCCATGGTGCGGCAGCGCCGGCAGAGCGCCGCCTTTCAGGCCTGGATGTCACGGGAGCTTCAGGCGGCGGGCATCGCCGGCCCCGCCAACTAGGCGCCATCGACCCAGGTATTGTTGCGCCTGCGGGGGCTAGCGCGATTCCTACCGACCAAGCCCCACGCTCCGACCGGAGCCGGGGCGGCCTTGATTGATTGCGGACGACATGAGCGAACCGACTATCGCCGACGACGCGTGGAATCTCGATTCCGCGCGTGAACTTTACCACATCCAGCGTTGGGGTGAGGGATACTTCGACATCAACGACCAGGGTAAGGTGGTCGCCCGTCCGCGGCGCGATGCGGGCGGCGAGGTGGCTATCGGAGATGTGATCGAGGAACTGCGTTCCCGGGGATTGCACGCTCCCTTGTTGATCCGCTTTCAGGACATTCTCCGGGATCGGGTCGAGTCCATCAACCGGGCTTTCGGCAGGGCCATATCCGAGATCGAATACGAGGGGCGATATCAGGCTGTTTTTCCGATCAAGGTGAATCATCTCCGGGAGGTAGTGGAAGAGATCATCGACGCTGGGGAGCAATTTGGGCATGGATTGGAGGTTGGCAGCAAGCCGGAGCTCATGGCCGTCCTTGCTTTACAGGATCAACCGGGCGACCTCATTATTTGCAACGGCTACAAGGACAGGAAATTCATTCGGATGGCGTTGATGGGCCTGCAGTTGGGCAAGAAGGTCCTGATCGTGGTGGAGAAGCTGGAAGAGTTGAAGCAGGTGGTCGCCATCGCCCAGGAATTGAAATTGAAGCCGTTGTTGGGAATTCGGGTTCGGTTGCAAAGCAAGAGCCGTGGATTGTGGGCTGAGAGCGGGGGGGAGCACGCCAAGTTCGGGCTCAGCACCGCGGAGTTGATCGAGGCGATGGGCTTCCTGAAAGACCGCGGACTCAACAAGTCGTTCAAGCTGCTCCATTTTCACATCGGTTCGCAGGTGCCGGACATCCAGATCGTCAAGAATGCCGTTCAGGAAGCCGCGCGTTTCTACGCGAAGGTCTACAAGCAGGGGTTTCGGCTGGAGTATCTGGACGTGGGCGGCGGGTTGGCGGTCGATTATGACGGCAGCCGATCGACCAGCGACAGTTCGGCCAACTACTCCCTGCAGGAGTATGCCAATGACGTCGTCTACGCCATCGGCTCGGTCTGCGATGAGGAGAATGTTCCTCATCCGACGATTGTCAGCGAGAGTGGGCGCGCCATTGTGGCGCATCACAGCGTCCTGGTGGTCCAGGCGTTGGGATCCGTGCATGGGGGCGGCTCGGCCGAGCCGGTGGTACGGGATGACAGCGACCACAAGTTTGTGTGTGAGATGCTGGACATGCGCGATCAACTGGAGAGTCAGAATCCATTGGAGGCCCTGCACGACGCGGAAAAATTTCGGGACGATGCCCAGACCCTGTTCACGCTGGGGCATCTGGATCTGCCGGACAAGGCGAAGATCGAACGGCTTTATCGAGAGATTGCCCGGGCGGTGGTCCTTCGGTTCGAAAAGGAGGAGCATGCGCCGGAAGAGGTGGTTCAACTCCGTGACAGCTTGGGAGATCAGTATATCTGCAATTTTTCGGTGTTCCAGTCGTTGTTGGACAATTGGGCGTTGGATCAGCTTTTTCCGATCGTGCCGCTTTCCCGCCACCTTGAGCAGCCCGAGATCTCCGCGACGCTGGTGGATATCACCTGTGACTCGGACGGGCAGATCGATGATTTTATAGGGCTGCAGGAGAGTCGGAAATCACTGGCCCTGCATCCGTTGCCGCCGGCGGATTCTGCGACAGAACCCTACTATCTTGGGTTCTTTCTCATGGGCGCCTACCAGGACATCATGGGCGACCTGCACAATCTCTTTGGCTCGGTGAGCGAGGCCCACATCTTCCTCGATCCGGATGAGCCCGACGGCTACTATGTGGAGGAAGTGATCGAAGGCAGCACCATCGCCCGGTCGCTGGACTCCGTGCAGTACGATGAACGGGAGTTGAAGCGGCGGATGAAGACACAGGTCGACTTAGCGATCAAGGGCGACCGGCTCAAAGCCTCGGTCGGCATGCGGATGTTGAAGGAGTATGAGCGTGGGTTGGAGGATTACACCTACCTGACGTTCTAGCCAAGCGATCGTTGCATGTCCGAACCCGACGCAGCCAAGGCCGAGTTGAGGGAATCGTTGCGGCGATTGGTGAAGGGGCTGTCGGGCCTGTTCTGGGGGTTGCCCCTGGCGACGCTGGTTTGCGCACAAACCTCGCTGAACATGATATTGCGGCCGTTTGGCGTCTTGCCGGCTGCTGCGGCGACGGGGTTGCTGCTCTTCGGGGTGATCCAATTGGAAGGCTACCAGCCTTGTCGGTCGGGTTGGACTGCCGCGTTGAACCAGGCGAAGATGTTCGGGCTGCTGTGCGTCGGGCTTTCCCCGTTCGTCTTTCTCTGGGGGCGTCTTCCCTGGGTTGATTTCTACAACAACATGATGGGGCTGCTGGGGCTTTCGGGTTTGATGTTCCTGTTTTCCCTGAACCGTTCCCTGCGCTGTCTGACCGAGTTGCTGCCGGACGACGGCCTGCGGGAGGAGACGCATCTGTTCACCGCGATCAACCTGGGGTTGATTGTGGGAGTGATGTTCCTGACGATGCTGTTCTGGACGCTGCAATTTTTCTTCAACCTGCCCCGATTGGTTGTCCTGCGCATTGATCTGCTGGCCGAAGGGCGCAGGTTTCTGATGCTGTTCTTTGTGTTGTTGCCCCTGGCGATGACGATGACGTTGCTGTGGAAGATCAAGGAGGCGGCCTTGATGGGGGTGTTCGAGCAGGCGGTCCGGGAACCCGTTCCGCCGCGCCTCCTCGGTGAGGATGGGGGCGCGGGGGATGGCTTCGAGGCGGCGGCGGACCCGCTCATGCCTGAACGGGACGACCGGTCCGCAGGAACGGGGATGGATACGGACGACATCCTGCGGGCGCGCAAGCCGGGCGTCGAGGGCGACTAAGGCAGCCACCTTCGTCCGCGGCCCGCTCAGTTCAGAAGGTTGTACCAATTGTCCCGTTGCCGGGCCTCGTAGCCGAGTTCCTCGATGAGGCGCCTCATGTCTTTGACTCCCATGCAATAGGTTGCGCCCGCTTGCGAGACGACGTTCTCCTCGATCATGATGCTGCCCAGGTCGTTGGCTCCGTAGTTGAGCGCCACCTGGCCGATGTCGAGGCCCTGGGTGACCCAGGAACTCTGGATGTTGTCGACGTTGTCGAGGTAGATGCGGCTCAAGGCCTGAACCTTCAGGTATTCGTTTGCGCCGGTGGTCGGCGCCTTGAGCCGGGTGTTCTCGGCTTGGAAGTTCCAGGAAATGAAGGCGGTGAATCCACCGGTCTCATCCTGCTGCGCCCGCACGCGCTCGAAGTGTTCGATGCGTTCGTCCAGGGTTTCGACGTGGCCGAACATCATGGTGGCGCTGGATTTCAGGCCGTGTTTGTGCGCGATGTCCATCACCCTCATCCAGTCGTCGCTCATGGCCTTGAGCGGCGAAATCCGTTTGCGCACGCGATCGACGAGGATTTCGCCGCCGCCGCCGGGAATCGAGCCGAGTCCGGCATCTGCAAAGTCGCGGATGATGGCGTCGAGCGGTTCATCGAAGACTTCCTGGAAATGGATGAACTCGCTGGGGCTGAAGGCGTGGATGTTGATCTGGGGCCAGCGGTTGCGGATGTGCGACAAGAGATCCAGATACCACTGCTTGCTCAGTTTCGGGTGATGGCCGCCCTGCATGAGGATCTGGGTGCCGCCGAGGGCGACGGTTTCCTCGATTTTCCGGTCCATCTCCTCATGGGTGATCACGTAGGAGTCATCGTCCTTTTCGAGACGGTAGAAGGCGCAAAACGTGCAATAGACGTTGCAGACGTTGGTGTAGTTGACATTGCGGTCGACGATGTAGGTGACGATCTCATTGCCGCGCCCGTCGTAGGCTTCGGCCTTGGCCAGGCGGCGGCGGCGATCGGCGAGGGCGCCGAGCTCCTCCAGCGGCAGGCTCCAAAGTTCCCGGGCCTCGCGCGGACAGATGCGTTCGCCGTCCCAGACCTTCTGGAGCAATTCGTCGGTGGCTGTGTCTTGAAGCATGATTGAATGGGGGGAACCTAATCCAACTTGCGAGGAATCGCCAGCAGGTTCCGCTGGGGCAACGGGAGAGGCGAGCGGATTGATTGGCGTTCGGGCGGTGATGGGATAGAGTCCGCGCGAGTTGGCAGTGAAACCTTTAGCATCCGCGACAGCGTTGGAAGCGCCCATCCCCATCAACGAAGCAGAGCGCCAGGCGGCGCTGGACCGATACCGTGTCATTGACACGGCGCCGGAGGAGGTTTTCGACGAGATCACACGCATGGCGGCAGCGGTCTGTGACGTTCCCATTGCCTTGGTGAGCCTGTTGGACCACGGCAGGCAGTGGTTCAAGTCGCGATACGGAATCGAGACTCCGGAGATGCCCCGGGAGATCTCTTTCTGTGGACACGCCATTCTTCAGGAAGGCGTATTCGTTGTGGACGACCCTGTATCGAGTGACGCAAGAGGCGTTGACCAATATCGGAAGGCATGCCAATGCGAGCGTCATTGATGTATCCCTTTATGCTGTCGACGATCAGTTGGAGTTGACGATCTCGGATGATGGCGATGGCTTCGATGTGGCGGCGGCTTTGGAATCCAAACGTTCGAACGGGCTGGCCGGGATGCGTGAACGGACGGCCATGGTGGACGGCATCTTCTCGGCGCGTTCTGACGCTGGGGCGGGAACGACTCTCAACATTACCGCGCCCGCCCGATACCGGGACGAACACTCCAATGAGGAGGACTCATGACGCGAATCGTGCTGGTGGAAGATCATCACATGGTGAGGGAGGGACTGCGCCGGATTCTTGAGTCCGAGCGGGATTTCGAGTTGGTCGGCGAGGCCGCGGATGGTCTGACCGCCGTGGAAATGGTGGAGCGTCATCGGCCGGATGTCCTGGTCATGGACCTGATGATTCCTCGTTTGCATGGTCTGGAGTTGGCGCGGCGGGTGAGCGCCGAGTTCAAGGAGACGCGGATGCTGGTCTTGTCCATGCATGCCGACGAGCCGTATGTCGTCGAGGCGCTTCGCAGCGGCGCTCTGGGTTATGTCTTGAAGGACTCCTCAGGTTCGGATCTGGTCGCGGCGGTTCGGGCGGTGGCGGTTGGCAGGCGATATCTGAGTCCGGAGTTGGCGGACAAGGCGATCGCCGGCTATATCCGGCCCGAGGGAGACAAGAACGCCGATCCGATCGAGTCCCTGACCAAGCGGGAGCGCTTGGTGCTGCAGTTGGCTGCCGAGGGCATGACCAGCGCCGAGATTGCCGCCAAATTGTTCATCAGCCCGCGGACGGCCGAGACGCATCGCGCCAACCTGATGCGCAAATTGAACCTGAAATCGCAGACTGATCTGGTTCGACTGGCGATCAGGAAGGGTATAATCGAAGCATGAAAGGCCCCGAACCTCATGCCGATGAGCTGCAAGGCAGTTGCCGGGACATTGCCGTGGATGCTGATCGATCGCGGGGGAAACAACGGGCAACCATGCCCTTCTTCAAGTATCCGCCGAGTCGGATCTCATCCAGAGCTGTGTGGCGCATTGCCCTCATCTTGCTGTTGGTGATTCTGGCGGCGACATTCTTGATCGGCGGATTCCTTCTGCTTCGCTCGCTATGATGGAAACCTGAAGCCGGTTGGCCGCCCCTTCCTTTAGGAGTCTCCTCACCCGCTCGACTTCGAAAACGCTGCCCGGGAAGAGGGCGTTTTGTTCAGTAAGTGTGAATTCCTCCCCCTGTCCTGTCGGAAGCTTCAAAACAACTGGACTTTGTCTGCTGAACGGCGTATGTGTCCAGTAATTGGATAACGTGTTTTAATTCAAGTCAAAATGCGTCTGGTCCGGTTCGGTCGTTCGAGAATGTGACAGCCGATTTAGCGGGTGACGGAACAGGCCTCGAGGCTTCGATTTCGCGCCGGTTGATTCTACGTAGGTGTACGGATGAGCTTTTGCGGAACTTGATGTATAGAAAAAGTACACATTGTGTCGCAATTTGAGCATAACCAAATTTCGGGGCGACTGCGTTCGCCCGGGAGAAAACAAAGACAGCCCAAATGAAAACATCAGTTGACGAAAAAACCGGATTCCGACGGAAAGGGGCGGCGATGGCGGCCCTGGTGGGAATGTTAATCACCGCATTCGTCGGCTCGGCGAGCGCCCAGAATGATCCAAATCTGGACATCAAGCTGGTCGCGAAGAAGGTCGTGAAGGATTCCCAAGGCAAGGAGCAGATGTTGCCGGGGAACAAGGCCAAGCCCGGCGAAGTGCTTGAATACACCGCTTCGTACCGAAACAAGACGGACGACACCTTGCGCAAGTTGGCGCCCACCGTGCCGATTCCCGCCGGGACCAAGTATATTGGCGGCAGCGCCAAGCCGAAGATCAAGTTCGCCACCATTGACGGCGCAAATTTCCTGCCGGTTCCGCTTATGAAGACCGTCACCTCGGCCGATGGCAAGCAGGTGCGGGTCAAGGTCGCTCCCTCCGAGTATCGGGCCGTCCGCTGGGCGCCTGTTGACCTTCCGGCTAAACAGACGGTCACGGTGAAGATGCGCACGAGGATCGATCCCGCGGACGCGCCGACCACGGCGGCCAAGCAGTAACTTTCACGGCGGTCGGCCCGCGCTCAGCGATCGCCGTCGTCATTTCCCCAAGACAAAACAAACCCTAGGAAAAGCAACCATGATACAAATGAAAACAACCATGAACACCGGACCCGGTCGATTTTATCGATCGCGTCCCAAAGCGATGATCGCCGGTTTGGCGGGTGCGCTTGTGTTTGCCGCATCGCTCTTTACGGGCGGCGGCAAGGCGCAGGCGGCGGCTCCGGATGCCGGGTCGAGTGTCGGAAACATCGCCACCGCCAGCTATCTGGACGGCGGCGGAACCTCGCGCACAGCGAACTCGCTGCCCGTGATCACCACGGTTGAGCAGGTCGGGTCTTTGACCTTGACCGCAACGCAGACGTTGCCGGCCTCGCCCGGTCAGCCGGTGACCTTCGTCCACAACCTGGTCAACACAGGCAACGGCACGGACAGCTTCAACCTCGTGACCGCGCAGCTTGGAACCGACGACTTCAACTTCACGTCCATCCAGATCTTTCTGGATGCGGACAAGAATGGCGTTGCGGACGGCGCGGCCATCACGAGCGTGGACAACCTCGGTCGTGATGCGGATGTCAACATCCTCGTGATCGCCACCGTGCCGGGCTCGGCCGTGGACGGCGACCAGGGGCAGTTGACCATCACCGCGACCAGTCAGGCGACGGGCACGGCGACGGACACGAACACGGACACCGCCGACGTCACCGGCGCGGCCAACGTCACGGTCAGCAAGACCGTGGTTGGAGCCGATGACGGCGCGCCCGGAGACGGTCCCTTCACCTTCCGCTTCACCTATGAAAACATCGGTATCGGCGCGGCCCAGACGCTGACCTTTACGGATACGATCAACGCGGAACTGGAGTACGTCGACGACAGCGGCCGTTGGTCCGTCACCGGAGCCACCGTGCTCACGGATAACACCGGCGACACCCAGGGCACGGCGCCCAACACGATCGACTACTCGATCACCGGTTCCACGATCACGGTCGTGGTCAATGAAGTGCTACCCGGCGACTCCGGCACGATCGACTTCCAGGTCAATATTGCCGCGGGCGCGACTCCGGGAGGCAAGAACAACACCGTCAGCTATGAATACAATGACGGCACGGACGACCAGGGCCCATTTATCGCAGGTCCGGCGACCGTGACGGTGAATGAGACCTACGGCGTCACCCTGACCGGCGACACCCAGGGCCCGGTCACCCAGGGCGCCACCGTGATCTTCACGAACACCCTGACCAACGATGGCAATGTCGAGGACACCTTCAACCTGACCTACGTCCGGGGCAATTTCCCGGCTGGGGCGCAGATCGACTTCATGAAGTTGGACGGCGTTACGCTGCAGACGGACAGCACGGGCGACTCCATTCCCGATACGGGGCCGGTCGCCGCCGGAGCCACGATCAACGTCAAGGTGCGCGTTATCCTGCCGCCCGGCATGACCGACGCGGACGTCCCGGCGACGTTGACCAAGACCGCGACCTCGACCAAGGATCCCGGCGCGACGCCCGCGAGCGACGATGCGGACGATACCTTGGACGAGATCACCGACAACACGGTTGATGTGACCAACGACTTGTCCGTGACCGGCGGAGCTGACGCGGGCGACGGTCTGGGCGCGGGCCCCGAGGTCGCTGCGATCACGACCAACACGGTCACGCCGAACCGCGACAACCCGGTCACGACGTCCTTCATCCTGTTCGTGAACAACACGAGCACGATTCCGGACGCCTTCGATCTGGCTGCGGGTTCAACCTCCGGCATGGCGGCCTTGCCGGCCGGCTGGAGCGTGAAGTTCTTCGTCGGCAGCGCCGGAGGCGTTGGCGGAACCGAGGACACGGAGACCGGTTCGATCGCGGCCAACGGCAGCGTCGAGGTCACGGCGGTGGTGACCGTTCCGGCGGGCGCCACGCCCACGACCCAGTCGGTGTTCTTCCGGGCCTTGTCTCCGACGACCACCGCCTCGGACATCAAACATGACGCCGTGACGGTGCAGACCGTTCGTTCACTGACGATCACACCGAACAATACGGGGCAGATCTTCCCGAACGGCACGGTGACCTACTCCCACACGCTGGAGAACACCGGTAACGTCGCCGAGGGCGACGGCGTGCTCAGCACGATCACCCTGTCCACCTCGAACGATACCTCCGGGTTCTCTTCCGTCGTTCACTGGGACACGGATGGCGACGGTGAGTTGGACGCCGGCGAGCCGAACATCGTCACCCTCGACGGGGTGGCGGCGTTGGTCCCCAGCCTGCCGCTGCAGCCGGGCGACACGGTCAAGCTGATCGTCAAGGTGTTTGCCGACAACACGGTGTCCGCGCCGGGTGTCAACACCACGACCATCACGGCCTCCACGGCGAACAATGGCCACACCACGACGGCGCCGACGGATGCGACGGCCACGGACCAGTCCACCATCGTGGAGGGCAATGTCCAGGTGACCAAGAAGCAGGCGTTGGACGCCAACGAAGATGGCGCGGCGGACGGCGCGGGCTTTGTGGCCACGCCGCTGACAGCGCCTCCCGGCACCATTATTCTTTACCAGATCAAGGTGAAGAATAGCGGCACGACGACGGCGACGAACGTGGTGGTGACGGATACGATTCCGACCCACACCACGTATCTGAAGGCCACGCTCGGCATGGTGGATTACGAGGCGGCCGCGGCAGCGACCGTTGGGACTCCGGTGCCGACGATCACGACGGAGCCCGCCAACGGCGCCGCCGACCCGGCCCAGTTGGTAGTGACCATTCCGGCGTTGGCCTCGCTTGAGGAAGTGACGATCACCTTCGCGGTGAGAATCAACGAATAGGCCCATGCGGCCCCGCGAGGGGGGAGGCGAAAGCCTCTCCCCTCCTTTTGGGCCAAAAATATTGCTTGGCCAGGTCGATGCGGAACCCCGCGAGGGGGTCGTCGCAAACCGTCGGATTCCAACCCTCTCGGATGGCAACAGTACCGGTGTGCCCTCAGAAAATCTCCCTTTAGGTCGCGTTTGAAGTGACGTGTTACAGACACATGACGTGTTGTGCTGACCGAAGCGCCGTCTGGCTGCTTGCGGTCCTCTTGTGTCTGTCTTCCTCAATGGCCCTGGCGACGGATCACGGTGTCGAAATCACCAATCGCGCCTTTGCCCAGTATGAGGATGAAACAGGATTTCGGGAGCAGGTCATGTCGAGTCAGGTGCGTATTCAGGTGGCGTTGGAAGAGCGGCTCTTGTTGGAGCCGGACCACACCGAGGAGCATGTGCCGGGCGCGACGGTCTCCTTCGCGCATCGTTTGGAAAACAGGGGCAATGGATTGTCCGACATCCGGCTTGAGGTGCACAATCTTCAGGCCGACGACTACGATCTGGAGCGATTGACGCTTTACCACGATGTGAACGGGAATGGACTGGCTGACGCTGGCGAGGCCGTCATTTTCTCCGAAGGCCCTCCCTTGGGGCCCCAGAATCACAATCCTTTGACCCTGGTTTCCCTGGCGGCCGGCCAATCGATGCGTTTCGTCATCTTGGGCCGGGTCCCGGACGGGGCCACAAAGGATGAGGCCGCGGTCGTTCGCATGTCGGCCACGGCGATGGTGCAGGGGGTGACCGCCCAGGTGACCGATACTGTCACCGTACTGGGCTCGTTGGCCCGGATTGAGATCGTGAAATCCGCGTCCACGACCACGGCGCAACGCAATGACGAGGTGGAGTTCAACTTGATGGGCAGCAACGTCGGCAGCGGCGTTCTAGGAGCCATCGCGGTCAACGTGGACGGATTCGAACGCATGATGTGCGTGGTGCGGGACGTGATTCCGAGCAACACTGAGTTCGTCTCCTTCGAGCGGGATTTTGGCGGGGAGCGACTCTATCACCGCCATGGCGATCCCCTGCATTTCTACCGCACGACGCCGCCCGCGGATTTGGTTGAGGTCGGTGCGATCGGGGTCGGGTTTCCCACCTTGGCGGACAAGAGCGCCTTCGAGATCAGCTTCAAGGTGAAGATCAGCTCGATTGCCTCGGGCGACATCGTGAACACGGGCATGATCTACTTCCATGACGGCGTTTCCAGTCGGGTGGAGGATTCGAATCCGGTGGTTGTCGAGGTGCCGCTGGTCGAGCCGACCATCGAGTACTACCGGAGCAGCGATTTCTTGGTGCCCACGCCGGTGTCCCGTCTGGGGAATCCGCTGTATGTCGGAGCCGAGGCCTCGGCTTGCAATGAGTTTCCCACGGTCGTCGAGCGGCGCGTCATCACCTTGGTGTCTTCCTTGACGGGCGATGCTGAGTCGTTTGAGGCGGTGGAAACCGGGCCAAATACGGGGCGTTTCCTGGTGTTGCCGTTTATTGCCACCCAGGATGCGAATACGCATACCGTCGTTACCGGCGACGGGATAATGCAGACCAAGAAGAACGACTCCCTGGCGGCGGAGATCAGCGGTTGCGGCTCAAGCACGGTGGTGACCACGATCTTGATCGATCCGTTCGGCATTGTCTTCAGCAGCAAGGACGACACGCCGGTGGCGGGAGCGGTGGTGAGCCTGATCGATGTGACAGGAGCCGGCAATGGCGGCAATCCGGGCGGTCCGGCGACGGTGCTGCTGGCGGATGCCGTCACGCCGGCGCCGAGTACGGTGACAACCGGCGTCGACGGGCTCTATGAGTTTCCGCTGGTTTCGGCCAGCGTCTACCGGTTGGAGGTGACGCCGCCGCCGGCGTTCAAGTATCCCAGCGCCTTTGCGCCGGCGCAGTTGCCGGCGGGACGCACGGTGGTCGCTTCCGCCTCCTACGGCGGCGACTTTCCGGTGGATCTGTCCACGGGGCCGGTCCGGGTGGACGTTCCGGTCGATCCGGATGCCATCCTGGGGGCGCTGCTTGTCGACAAGAAGGCGTCCAGAGAGGTTGCCGAGCTGGGGGATTCGGTCATTTACAACATTGAGATCAAGAACACCGCCGCGTTCATCATGAGCGGGGTGACCTTGGAAGACAATTTGCCCGCGGGCTTTCGCTATCAACCTGGAACGGCCCGGTACAATGGGCTGTCCCTGGCCGATCCGGTGGGAGGCGAAGGCCCGCGGCTTCTTTTTGCCTTGGGAGCGATCGGGCCGTCGACCACGGTGGAACTATCGTATCAGGTCCGATTGGGGCCGGGGGCATTGGAAGGGGACGGCGTCAACCGGGCCCAGGCGACCTCGGCGGCGCCGCCGTCGACCAGCAACCTGGCCACCGCGCAGGTCAAGGTGGAGCCCGGCGTCTTCACGGACAAGGGCGTCATTGTGGGGCGCATCTTCATGGATGAGAATGGCAACCGGATCCAGGACGAGGGCGAGATGGGCGTGCCCGGCGTCCGGATCTACATGGAGAACGGCAACTATGTGATCACGGACCGCAACGGCCTCTACAACCTCTACGGCATCACGGCGCGGACCCATGTGCTGAAGGTCGATCCCATCACGCTGCCCTACGGCGCGAGGTTGAGCGTGCTTTCCACCAAGAATGCCGGCGATGGAGCCACCCGGTTTGTGGAATTGACGAACGGGGAACTCCACAAGGCGAACTTCGCCATTGAGGCGGATGCCGGCGGAAGGGAGGAGGTTCTTCGGCGGCGGCTCAAGTTTGAAGGCGCGTCCAATGAACTTGAAGTCGGGCTGCAACGGCAGTTGCGGGCCGATGGGCGGCCGCTGGATATTGGCGATGTCAAGGCGCGGCCGAATACGGGCATGATCGGTCAGAACCAGACGCAGGGAAGCCTGATCGACGAGGCGGCCTTCCGGAGCTTGGAGCAGCGCGTTGACGGGGATGAGTCCCGGCCGATGGGCTCGGGAACGAATGCGCCGATTTCACGGCCCAACTTCAAGCCGCTGCTGCCCCGGGACTCATTGAATGGCTCCAACTCCAATCTGCCGGCGCGCCCGGTTGACGCCTCCTTTACCGGTGATCTGGAGGCGGATCTGCCGAAGGTGGAGAACAACGCCTTGGCCTTCATGGACCTTCGGGACGGCGATGTGTTGCCGACCCGGCAGTCGAACGTGCGCGTCAAGGGGCCGATGAACAGCCGGTTGACGCTGGAATTGAACGGGGTCGAGATCCCGTCGGAGCGCATCGGCAAGCGCGCGCGTCTGGCATCCAAGCAGGTGGACGCCAACGAGTACATCGGCGTGAATTTCGAGGTCGGTGAAAACACGTTGTCCTTGAAGCAGTATGATCCCTTTGGCAACCAGCGTGGCGAGCAGACGGTTCGGGTCACGGCGCCGGGAGACCTGGCGACCATTCGCCTGCGGCTTCCAGCGCAGGACGTTTATGCGGAGACCGATGTCAACGCGGCGATTGAGATCACGATTGTTGACGCCCAGGGGCTGCCGGTCACGGTTCAGACTCCGGTGACCCTGGAGGCGAGCGTGGGCCGTTGGGAGGTCAAGGATGAGAACGAGAAGGAGCCGGGCACGCAGATCTTCGTGCGCGGAGGCAAGGCGGTGGTGGAACTGGTTCCGCCGACGGATCCCGGGACAGCCTTGATCCGAGTTTCGGCCGGCGTGATCAAGGCGGAGGAGGAGTTGGCTTTCCTGCCCAACCTGAGGCCCTTCATGGCCGTCGGCGTCATTGAAGGCTCCATCAATCTGCGCGACCTGGCTTCCGGCTCCATTCGCCCCGCCCGATCGTCAGATGGCTTCTCGGAAGAGCTGCGCGATTTCTCGGTGACCGGAAACGACGGCCGCGTCCAAGGGGCCGGTCGCGCCGCCTTTTTCCTCAAGGGCAAGGTGCTGGGCAAATATCTGCTGACTGCCAGCTATGATTCCGAGAAGGATGAGCGCGAGAAATTGTTTCGCGACATCGAACCGGACGAATACTATCCGATCTATGGCGACTCCTCGACGCGGGGCTTCGACGCCCAGTCGACCGGCAAGCTGTTCGTCCGGATCGACCATCGGAAGAGCTTCCTGCTTTATGGCGACTACACCACGCAGGGAACCGAGCGTGACGAGGCGCGCAGCCTGGGCAACTACAACCGCAGCCTCAACGGCGTCAACTATCACTACGAGCGTGAGCGGGTGAAGGTCAACGCCTGGGCCAGTCAGGACACCACGCGGCAGATGGTTGCGGAGCTTCCGGCCAACGGCACTTCCGGCCCCTACAATTTCGGCACGGCCAACGGCCTGGTTAACAGCGAGCGCATCGAGATCCTGACCCGCGACCGCAACCAGCCGGCCGTGGTCTTGAAGGTCGAGCAGATGGCGCGTTTCGTGGATTACGAATTTGAGCCGTTCACCGGCCGGGTCGTTTTTCGGCAGCCGATTCCGAGCCTGGACGCCAACCTGAACCCGATCTCGATTCGCGCCACGTTTGAGTTGGATCAGGGCGGGACCAAGTTCTGGGTCTATGGCGCGGATGGCAAGGTGAAGGTGCATGAGCGCGTGGAGTTGGGCGGCGGCGTCGTTCGCGACGAGAACCCGCTCGACAACTTCCAGCTCTACAGCGCCAATGCGACCATTAAGCTGGCCGAGAAGACCCACCTGATCGGCGAGGTTGCTCGCAGTGAGTCGGATCTCATGGGTTCCGGCAACGGCGGTCGCGCGGAATTGCGGCACAGCGATGACAAGACGGACGCCCGGATCTTTTACACGAGGACGGGAAACACCTTTACCAACAGTTCGTCCTTCGAGTTGCCCGGGCGGGTTGAAGCCGGGGTTGAGGCCTCCCGCAAGATCGGGCCCGGCCTCCGGTTGAACCTCGAGGGCATCGTGACCGAGGATTTCAGGCTCAATGGCAGCCGCAAAGGCGTGCGCGCCGGCGTCGAGAAATCGCTCAAAGGCAATTATGTGATCCAGGTGGACGGCCGCGTCAGCCAGGAAACCGGCGGACCGGCGAGCACGAATACGGTGGGGGTTGCGCCGAACAAGGTTCGCAGTGTCCGGTTACGGGCGGGCGGGCCGGTGCCGTCGATCCGGAATCTCGATGCTTACGCGGAGGTGGAGAATGATGTGGTCAACACGGACAACCGCCTGGTCGCGGTGGGGGCGGACTACAAGGCGGACGGCAAGGGGCGCGTCTACGCGCGGCACGAATTCATGAACGCGTTGGGAGGCCCGTTCGAACTCAATGGCTCCCAGAGCCAGAATCGCACGGTGTTTGGTTTCGAGCAGGAGTACATGAAGGGCGGCCAGATGTTCAACGAGTATCGGGCCCGCGACACCTTCGCGGGGCGCGAGGCGGAAGCCGCCATGGGCCTGCGCAACCTCTGGACCCTTTCGGACGGGCTTCGCGCCCGCACGACGTTTGAGCGCGTCAATCCCATGACCGCGGGTCTGACATCGGAATCCACCGCGGTTTCGCTGGGCATTGAGTACACCCGCAATCCGGACTGGCGCGGCACGGCCAGGATCGAGCTGCGTCGCTCGAATGGGACGGACAACCTGCTGAACACGTTCGGCTATGCGCGGCGGATCAACCAGAACTGGACCTTCCTGGGCAAGACGATCCTGAATGTGACGTCGAACAAGGGCGGCAAGGACACGCTCCAGGCGCGAATCCAATCGGGGCTCGCCTGGCGGCAATTGGATTCGGACGAGTGGAATGCCCTGATGAAGCACGAGTTCAAGATTGAGGACGGCAATCCCTTTGGCGGAGCCTTGAATGAGCGGCGCCATGTGAATGTCCTTTCGGCTGACGTGAACTATCAACCGACGGCCGACTGGCTGATCAGCGGTCACTACGCCGGCAAGTTGGTGATGGAGCAGGCCCCGTTCGAGGACGTCTACCAGGCGCATCTGCTGGGTTCGCGCATCAGCTACGAATTGACTGACAAATGGGACATCGGGTTGACCGGAAGCATCCTCTTCGCGCAGGATTTCGAATCGGTGAAATTCGGGCTGGGACCGGAGATCGGCTACACGGTGCGTCAGAATCTGAGAATTGGCCTGGGCTACAATTTCTTTGGTTTCGAGGACCGCGACCTGCGGGGTCAGGACTACACGAGCCATGGTCTCTACATGGCCTTGAGATTGAAGTTTGACGAGGGATTGTTCGAACCATTGCGCGACGGAAAGGACAAGGAATGAGGAAACCCGGGTCCATGATTGTTGGCATGATTGTCGGCTGTCTGGGAGTTGACGCCCAGACGGTCGTCACTTCGCAGGGCGGAACGAATGCCCCGACGCTCAAGATTGCCGTCACTCCGCCTCAAGCCGTGTCGAGCGCGCCTGCGGCGACCAACAAGCTCGTGACCGTGGGAGGGCGGACAATCACCTTGCCGGCGGTGTCCATCAAGCCTCCGTCGGTCACGGTCATTCCTCCGACGGCTGTTCCGGTGACGGTGAATGCTCCGGCGGTTGCCGCGACGGCCAAGACGAACGCGCCCCCCGTGGTCGCCCCGGCGTCCAAGGCGGCGGCGAAAGCGGAGACGCAGGCGGAGGAGGCAGGGGCGGGCGGCGGGCTGTTTTCAAGATGGTTCAAGAAGAGGAAGGAAGTGAAGGAGCCGGAGCCGTTGGTCTTGAGCGCGCCGAAGGAGCGGATCTCGGATTATCGCGCCGGTCAGGATCTGCGCTACCTGGATCAGTGGCAACGACGGATCAACAAGTTCGCCGAGGCGGCTTCCGGCATCCGGGTCTATCATATCGCCAAGGCGAATGCCTGGCTGGATTTCTCCCGCACGGAGTATGCGTTGAACCCGCGCTCGCCCATGATCGAAGGCGCGCTCAGCCAGGCGACCAATCTCGTGCTCCGGTTGGAAGGCGGGAAAAAGGTCGAGTGGTCGACCCCGCAGATTGTGGATGCGCCGCGGAGTTGTCCAGTGATGTGGGAGAAGATCGAACAGTTGAAGAAGAATCAGAACTTTGGCAAGGGGTTGGCGGAAGTTGCGTGGATTGAGATCCAGTTGGTCAAGGCGGCCCATATCACCCGGAAGCGGGGGTGGCTGACGGCTGTCGACGAATATGCCAAGGCCGAGCGTTGGCTCGCCGTGGCATGGAAAAAGATTGCCGGCGAGCCGATGCAGATGGCGACGCCGGGGCCGATTCCGCTGGACGCCTGGGGCGGGCATGCGGCCGAGTTCCCCGCCCGGAAACGGGAGCAAGCGGAAGCCCTGGGGATGTTGGAGGCGGCGTTGGTTCGCGCTCACGCGGCAGGTTGGTCAGTCGAAAGCCATGGCTTGGCCCGGGCGGCGTATTGGTTGCGGTTTGCTCGGGAGGCGAGCGCGCGGCGGATGAGCGCCTCCGTGGTTCGGGCCTTGGGGGAGGAGTGCCGCCTCAGCCTGGCGCGCCTGGGCGCGGGGAGCGATGGCCATTCGTGGGAATGGCGCGAGATCGGTCGATCGACGCCCGCCAGTGACGAGTTGCGCGAGCGGTTGGAAGCGTTGCGAAGCCGTGATCAGACCGGGGCTCTGGGCCGGCTTCTGGCCGAGGCCGAGGTGGAGCTCGCTCGAGGCGAGTTGCAGACGAAACGATACGGACGCGGCTCCGGGCGGCGTTATTTGGCCAAAGGTCGTGAACTGGCGGCCCTCGCGGAATCCGCTTTGGCGGCCCCTCTTGGGATCGATGAATGATGAGCTGACATGAGACCTCTGCGATCCACGAGCAAGCGTTGGACGTCCCCGGCGGGCACGGTGGCGGGGCGGTTGCTTGCATTGCTGCTCGCGCTGACGCTGGGCTGGGCCGCCGTTTCGCAGTCGATTCCGCCCTGTCAGTGTGGTTTTCAGGATGGCTTGCCGACGATCGGTGTGAACATCAACATCGATGGGGACATGTCGCAGTGGTATACGGCCGTGATTCCGGACACGGACAACAATGTCTGTGACAACATCGGCAATCAGGATCGGGACCGTCCAATTCAGTCCACGGGTCGGGACCTGCGTTCGTTTACTTTTACTTGGAACAATTCCTACTTGTTCGCCTACACGACCCGCGAGGCCTCGGAGAACAACCGCATTTACTTCATCTACTACGCCGATCTGAGCAATGACGGTATCATGCAGTCGGGAGAGCCGGTGATCGTGGCCCGCTGGCAGGGTAACAACCAGGTGGTGAATATGGCGCTGGGCGACTACGAAGCAGTCAATGCCGGAGGCGATTCGCTGACCGATGGCAATGGGCTGGCGGACGGCTACAACATGCCGGGGACGATCGAGAACGAGCGCACATTCGCCAACATGACCGGGCTGGGCCATCCGAACGGCACGGAGATGGAATGGCGGGTGCCTTGGAATCGCCTTGGGATCGACCCGGGCGACGCCATCGGTTGGCACATCGCGAGTTCGAACAATAACCCGTTTTCCCAATCGATCGGCGCGCAGGCGGACGATAACATGGGTGGTTGCGGCGGCGGCGCGGGCACGTCGCAGTTTGCCGCGTTGACCTTCTCGCCGAACAACACCAACGACGTGCGTTTCGGCGAGATCTCCTACCAGTCGCACACGATCACGAACTTCGGCAAAGGCACGGACACCTTCAACCTGTTCTCCGTCACCACGGGAGGTTGGAGCCCCAACTCGATTCAGTATTACGGCGATGCCGGGACGATCGGCGTCTACGAACCCGGGACGGATGTTCTCCTGACCGACACCGACAGCGACGGCAGTTCCCTGCCGGATACGGGGCCGCTGATTTCGGAGGGCGTGACCAACATCCTGATTTGTTATCAGGTTCCGGGTTCCGGCGGCGGCACGGCCACCATCGAAACAACGGCGACGTCGGCCTTCGAGCCGATGATCGGCGAGTCGGTCTTCGATGTGTTGACCATCGTCATGGAATTGTCGGGACACGTGTATCTGGACGCGAACCGGAACAATGCGAAGGACGGCGCGGAGGCGGGCACGGGCTTGACGTTATACGCCAAGGTCATGCCGGCGGCGTCCCCAGGAGGGCCCGCCACGGAAGCCGTGGCGGTCAACTCGACGACCGGAGCCTACCAGTTCCTACTGGAGGCCGGGAGTTACCGTGTCGTCATCGACGACAACCCCAACCTGGCCGATGTGACGCCGAACATTCCTTCGGGCTGGTTTGGCACGGAGGAGCCGGACTGGATTCGGGAGGTCAATCTAGTGGCCTCGGATCAACCGAACAAGAATTTCGGCGTGATCCAGGGCGCCCGCCTTGCGGGACAGGTGTTCCGTGACACCGGCACGGGCGGCGGCACGGCAAACGACGGCTTGTTGAACGGCGGCGAAACGGGGTTGGCCAATGCGGAGGTCACGATCAGCGGCGGCGCGTTCACCACGACCTTCACCACGGACAACGCCGGGGCCTTTGATGTCTTTGTCGCGTTGTCCTCGGCGACGGCCTTCACCGTGGTGGAGGCGAATCCCCCGGGTTTTGTTTCCACGGGCGGTTCCGCCGGGACGACCGGAGGGAGCTATGATCGCTCGACGGATACAGTCTCCTTCACGCTGACACCGGGCGATGTGCACACGGGTATCCTGTTTGGCGATGTGCCGGACAATATCTTCATCGCCGACAACACGGCCACGGCGCAGCCGGGCAGCACGGTCGCCTATCCGCATGTCTTCCTCGCCGGCAGCGCGGGCAGTGTGAGTTTCTCATTTTCGGAGGTTCAATCGCCGGCCAACTCCCTGTGGAGCAACCTGATTTACCGGGATACGAACTGCAATGGACAGGTGGATGTGGGAGAGCCGGTTATCCTCGGGGCGATAGCGCTCGCCGAAGGGGAGCAGCTCTGCATTCTCCTGCGTCAGTTCGTTCCGGCCGACGCGCCCTTCAACGCGCAGAACAAGGTGACCATCACCGCCGATTTCACCTACACGGATTCCTCCCCGCTTCTGGTCCGACAATATAGCGTGAATGATCTCACCATTGTCGGCGAAACGTCCACCGCCAGTCTGACGCTGCACAAGGAGGTGGATCGGGCGACGGCGAAACCGGGGGACCCCATCAACTACACGATCACTTATACGCACAACGGGACGGATCCTCTGGCGGACATTGTGATCCAGGATTACACACCGACGTTCACGACCTTTGTCAGCGCCGCCGCCGGCGCCCTGCCTTCCGGCCTGACCGGCGTCTCAATTACCTCGCCCGGCGTGGGAGCGGTCGGCGCCTTGAAATGGACCTTCGCCGGCGCGTTGCAGCCCGGCGGTTCCGGATCGGTGACGTTTACCGTGCAGGTCGATCAGTAGGCGGATCAGGCGATGAACTTCGGCTCGAAGACCGGGCCGAGGTTGTGCTTGTCCAGCAGTTCGACGAACTTCATCAGGCCTCGTTTTTCGTCGGATCCCATGTGGTAGTGGATGTGCCAGCCGAGGTAGTCCTGCCGAAACTCGCGGTCGTAATCGGCGCGATCGGCGATGATGAAATCCAGGGTGTCCATGCCGAAGTCCTTGGCGTCGCGCAATTCGGCGCAGAGTTTGGACACGTTCTGGACGCCGCGTCGAATCGCCCAGACGGCGAAGACGAAAGGGAGATGAGTCAGTTCGTACCAGGCCGCGCCGAGGTCCCAAAGCTCGTGGTCATGCTCTGCGCGACGGAAGGCGATGGCGGGATTTCCGATCAAGAGGACGCAGTCCTTGTCCCCGGCCGCGTCGTAGGAATCGAGTTGTTTCAACTCGGGAGACAGTCCCTTCTCGGCCAGCAGGACCTTGAGCAGATTGACGCTGGCGAGGGAGGCCTTGTCGCACCAGATCTCCGGGGTCTCCTCGATCGGGACGCGATGGGCGACGAAGACGCTCATGACCTCGCCGAGCGCGGCGACGGCGACCCCGCCCAGAATGTCGTAGCGGTCCTTCAGGATGGCCTCGGTGACGCTGACCAGCGCGGCGTCCAGCTCATCCCGCTCGAGCAGTTTGGCCAGTTCGGCTGGCGGCTTGAACAGGGTTTGATGTTCGATGCCCCGGGTAAGGGGCACGGAATTCAGGTAGGGCACGGAGCCGATGCGGAACTCATCGGCCATCTCGAGGTTGGCCTCGCGATGTTTGTGCTCGAGTTTCTGCTCCTTGCGCAGTCGATCCACCGCCGCCTCCAAGGGCGTGTTCGGGGCGAGCCTCAGCGGGGGGATGTCGTCGGAGTCGGCCATGGGCTAAGACTGGGATTCCGGACTCGGTTGGAAAGGCCGGAGCGCCGGGCATTGCTTGGCAGGCGGGCGCAGGACAACGCGCTGGCCGAGTAATGCTCGGCGCTCCGAACGAGCAAGCGAGGCGGTGGTGTGAATGAATTCCATCAGGAAGCCGCTGTTGTTGTTTCTTTGTTGGCGTTCTTCGCTTCGGCAGCCCGAACCTCCGCGACGCTTTCCTCATCCGTCCATTTCTTGATGGGTTGGTAGAAGGTGTCGCGCTGAACGGGGATGCGGCCGGCATCGCGGATGGCCTCGGCCATCTCGGTCTCGGTTTGGAGTTGAGGTGATTGGGCGCCGGCCATATGGAAGATGTGTTCCTCGACGATGGTGCCGTGGATGTCGTCGGCGCCATAGTTGAGGGCGACCTGGGCGAGGTTCATTCCCAAGCCCACCCAATAGGCGGTGACGTGGTCGAAGTTGTCCAGGTAGAGCCGGCTGACGGCAATGGTGCGCAGGGCGTCGTAGCCGGATGGCGGCTCGTTGACGGGGATCTGATTGTTCTCGGGCTGGAAGGGGAGGGGGATGAACCCGGTGAAACCGCCGGTTTCGTCCTGCAGGTTGCGCAGCCAGCGCAGGTGGTCGACGCGGTCTTCAAGCGATTCCACGTGACCGAACAGCATGGTGCAGGTGCTGCGTCCGCCGAGCTTGTGCCATTGGCGATGAACGTCGCAGTATTCCTCGGCCGACTCCTTGCCGCGGGCGATCTGGGAGCGGACTTCCTTGCGGAAGATTTCGGCGCCGCCGCCGGTGAGGGAGTCGAGTCCGGCCGCCTTCAGCTCGGCGAGTGTGTCGCGCGTGGATTTCCTGGCCAGCCAGGCAAGGTGCAGTATTTCCACTGCGGTGAAGCATTTCAGCTGAAGGTTCGGGTCGAGCGCCTTTAGGGAGCGGACCATGTCGAGGTAGTAGTCGAACTTCAGCGAGGGATGGAGGCCGCCGACGATGTGCAACTCGGTGATGCCGATCTTCAGGGCCTCCCGGGCCTTGTCGACCATTTCCTCCACCGAGAGCTGGAACCCATCGGCGTCGCGCTTCTTGCGGGCGAAGGAACAGAACTTGCAGCTGAGGATGCAGTAGTTCGAGTAGTTGATGTAGCGGTTGACAATGTAGCTGGCCCGATCGCCGACTTTGCGCTGCCGGGCGAAATCGGCCATGGCTCCCACGGCGTTGAGATCGCGGCTCTCCAGTAGGCGCAAGGCGTCATCGTCCGAGAGACGCTGCCCCTCGGCGACCTTGTCGAAGAGGTCACGGAGGTCGCTGTCGCGGATGGCGATGGGTGGATTCATCGGGAGACGCGGAAACCGGGGAAGGCGATCTCGGCGAAGGTTACGGCGAGGAAGATGATGCTGATGACGGCGTTGAGTCGGAAAAAAGCGTTCTGCACCCAGTTCATTTTTCGGATCCGGGCGATAAAGTGTTCAAACAAGACGGCGATCATGATCAGGCCGAGTCCGACGAAATATGCCACGCGAAAGCCGCAAAGCAATCCGAAGACTCCCAACAGCAGCAGCATGACGGTGTGGGAGAGGAAGGCGGCGCGCAGGGCGTTCTTGGGGCCCCAGCGGACGACGATCGAATGCAGGCCGTGCTTGCGGTCGAACTCGTAGTCCTGGATGGCGTAGATGACATCGAATCCGATCAGCCAGAACACGACGGCGACGGCGAGAAGCAGGGGCGCGAGGCAGCCATCATTGAAGGAGCCGCCCTCGGGGATCAGGTGAAAGTCGCCGCGCACGGCGATCCAGGCGCCGATGGGGGCCAAGGCAATGGCGATGCCGAGGTAGATATGGGTGAAATCCGTAAAACGTTTGGTCAGGGAATAGAAGCAAACGACGAACAGGGCGACGGGAGAAAGGTAGAAGCACAGGGGATTCAACAGCCAGCTCACGGCGACCAGTCCGGCTGCGCTCACGCCCCAAAGCGTCCAGGCGCTGGCGACGCTGATCTTGCCCGAGGGGAGATGTCGGACCGAGGTCCGGGGGTTCTCACCGTCGAACTTCCGGTCGACGATGCGATTGAATGCCATGGCGCAGGTGCGGGCGCAGACCATGGCGGCCAGGATGAGAAGGAAGGTTCCGGCCCCCGGCCAACCATAATTGTCCCGGGCCGCGATGAGCATCGATGCCAGGGCGAACGGGAGCGCGAAGATCGTGTGTGAGAACTTCACGAACTCCAGCCACTTCTTTATTTCTCTAAGGGGATTCAAAGCCGCCGAAAAAGCCTCATTGGGATCGGAAAATAAAGGAAAAACGTCAATTGCGTTGGCGTTCAGGGGGCTCGATCGACCCGGATCATGGCGTATTGTTCGGTAGGAACGGGTCCGAAGAGGAACGGGACCGGGCCCCAGTTTGCGGAGTGGAACCCCGCGCCGCCCATGATGTCCATGGTCGCCAGCCAAGGCAGCGGCTGGGTTTCGTGGAGTTCGAGACTTGCGCGGGAGCCGGGCAGAGCCTGTTGGATTTGCGCAGGTTCGAGATAGATCGGGTTCGAATTGTTGCTTGGAGTGACGTAGAGGCCTCTGAAGGCGACGCTCAATTGCTCGGCGTCCATTGGGGTTGCGCCGCCTTGTTCCATGTAATAGTGAAAGCCCCAGTGGCCGGAGAACTGGATTTGGTTGGGGTCGTGGCGATCCAGGATTTCTGCAGCGGCCGATTTGGCGGTCCTGGCGAGTGATTGATCCGCTGCGCATATCAGCGCTGATAGAATGATCGAGGGAACCAGGGCGGCGTAGCTCCAGGATTGCCAGGCGGGCCGGGATTCATCCCGGGGGCGATGGTCCAGTTGCCGCGCGGCCAGGATGGCGATGGCGGGCAATGCCGGCAACATCACCCGGCCGTTGACGAAATGGTTGAGGAACGTCGCGTAGAAGACCGTGCCGAGAATCCACAGCAGCAAGGCGCCGGCGTCGGCATCCCGCGAGCGTGAGGCCGCATGGATGCATTGACCCAGGGTGAACGCGCCGCAAACCGCCCAGAAGGCCAATTGGGACGCGGCCCCGGCAGTCAGGGCGGCCTCCGGGTCCGCCGGCAGCCAGGAGGCGGACGTTGAACGGATGCAGATCAGGACGGCGCCCCAGGCGAGGGCCAGGACTGCGGCGGGTTTCCAGGATTGTCTTGCCGTTAGAAGCAACCAATAAAGCCCGAAACAACCGCCCAGGAAGGCCAGGCCCGTCACAGCCCGGACGAGGAGATTGGCGGCGTGGTTTGTCCGAACCTCCGCGGCGTATCCGAGCGCATTGCCGAAAAGGCCGACCCCGTAAAGTCGCCAGGTCCAGTATTGGTAGGCTCCAAGGATGACCGCCGGGATTGCCAGCCAGATCAGGGCTTTCCAGCGCTTTCGGTCCGACATCAGGGTGTAGGCGGCGAGCAGGGGCAGCAGGCTGAAGCCGAAGTACTTTGCCAGGATTGCCAATCCGGCGAGGCCTCCGGCGACGCCGAGAAAGAGCGGTCGATTCTCTTTCAAGCCGCGCGTCCAGAAGTAGAATGACCAGATCCAAAGGGCGACCATCGGAACGTCGCTCATGATGGTTGTAAAGGAGAGCGCGGCGCCGGGCGCGCTGATTGCGATCAGCGCGGCAAGGCGGGGACTTTGACAGAACTGTCCGGCCAGCAGGAAGACGCCGACGCCGAACGCGATGGCGATCGGCGCCATTGCCAGATGCATCGCTGTTTCTGACCAACCGAGCAACCAGCCCGCGGCTGCGAGGTAGTAGGCGGTCAAGGGCGGGTTCTGGTTGGACTCATACATCGGCTTGGGCGTCAGCGCCCAATTGGCTTCAAACCCGTAGAAATCCGCCGGGTCCGTTTGGATGTGCTGGGCCGTCCACAGGTAGAGCGGATCGTCGATGTGGAAAGGCTTGTTGATCCAAGGCAATAGGAAGAGGGCGACCGCCGCCGCAATCAACGTCGCGTTCTTGCCGCGGTCGCTCAATCCGATTCCTCCCGCCAACGGGGGACAAGCTTCTGAGGCAGCCCCATTTGCTGCAGAATCCGGGCGACGACGGTGTCGGCGACCTTTTCCACCGTGTCCGGTCCGGTATAGAACGAAGGGTTCGCGGGCACGAGGATCGCCCCTGCTTGCAGCAGCAGTTCGAAGTTCTTCACATGAATCAGATTGAGGGGCGTTTCCCGGGGAACCAGGACCAGCTTCTTGCGTTCCTTGAGGGCGACATCCGCGGCCCGGAGCAGCACGTTGTCGCTGTAGCCGTGGGCAATGCGGCCCAGTGTCCCCATGCTGCACGGGACGACCGTCATGACGTCGCAGGGATTCGAGCCGCTGGCGAAGGGCGCGTTCATGCTCTTGAGGCTGTGCTGGGTCACGCCGTCCGGCACGCGCAGGCCCTGGGGCAGTTCCTCGCCGATGACGGACTGGGCGTAGCGGCTCAGGACGAGATGCACTTCGTGCTCGGTCGTATCCAGGTTGTCCAGTAGCCGCTGGGCGTAGATCGAACCGCTGGCTCCGGTGATGGCGACGAGGATTTTCAAACGACGAAAGCTTGGCGCCGGATCTTCGTCGCCGCAAGCCTGCCGGCGCTTGGCGACGGGGCATTCGGCGGATAATCGGATACGGTGCTTGAGTTGGCCGCGGAGATTCCCACAATCGCGCGATGCGACAGTGGTTATTTCAATTGGGCGCCGCCGGGCTGACGGTATGGCTCTTGGGTTGCGCCTCGGATTCCGCGCCGTCGCGCGTGTCCGGATTGCCTGTGAAGTCCGCGGTCGAAGCGCCGATCCAAAGTTGGTCCCCGTTGGATGCCTGGGCGGGGCAATACGGCGTCGAGGCGACGGGGCCCCGGCGGAAGGGGACCAACCAGGTTTATTCGTTGCGCTCCAAGGCGGGAACCATGGAGGTTGTCATCGGCAGTCGCGCGGCGCGCTGGAACGGGAGGTTGCTTTGGCTGGGGTATGCGCCGGAATGGACCCGCAATCGGCCGCACGTCCATGGCATCGACCTGAGTCGGAATCTGCGCCCGTTGCTCAAGCCGGAGCCCTGGCGGCTTTCGCGTGAGCGATCGATCGTCATTGATCCCGGGCATGGCGGAGGCAATCGCGGAACGCGGAGCATCTTGAGCGGAACCAAGTTTGAAAAGGAGTATTCGCTGGATTGGGCTCTCCGACTCAAGCCGTTGTTGGAGAGGAAGGGGTGGACGGTCCACTTGACGCGCGACAGCGATGTGGCTGTTTCGCTGGCCGACCGGGTCGCCTTAGCGGATAGTCGCAAGGCGGATCTTTTCTTGAGCCTGCATTTCAATTCCTCCTTTCCGAAGCTGGATCCCAGCGGCATCGAAACCTATGCTCTGACCCCGCGCGGCTTGCCCTCCACCACGGTGCGGGCCGGCCAGGATGACGTCAATGTCGAGCATCCCGGGAATGCCCATGATCCGTTCAATCTCCGATTGGCGACGTCCATTCACCGCTCGTTGATCGAGAATACGGGCGCGCAGGATCGGGGGGTGAAGCGCGCGCGATTCATGACCGTCCTGAGGGGGCAGACCCGCCCGGCCATTCTGATCGAGGCGGGATTCCTCTCGAATCCCGACGAGGCCCGGCTCATTTCGTCGCCGGCCTATCGTCAGAGGTTGGCGGAGGCGGTTGCCAATGCGTTGTAATGTCTTTAGCGTTCCGATTCGCTGAATCCTGAGCTTTTCATTGCCCCATCATGTCCATTGCCCGCGAACCATCTCGGATCCTGGTCACCGGCGGCGCCGGCTTTGTCGGGTCGCACCTGGTGGATCGGCTGTTGGCGGACGGGCACGAGGTGACCGTGGTTGATGATTGTTCGACCGGCAGTGTCGACAACCTGGCGGCGGCCAGGCAGAACCCGGGCCTGACGGTTGTGCGGGAGAAAGTGTCGGAGTTCGCCGGGCTAGAGGACGCGGTCGCGGACGCGGATTTTGTCTATCATCTGGCCGCCGCGGTCGGCGTGGAGCTGGTGGTCAAGTCGCCGATCGACACGATTCATACGAATCTGCATGAGTCTGAGGAAGTCCTGAGGGCCGCCAGTCGGACCCGGACGCCGGTGTTGATCACCTCCACATCGGAAGTTTACGGAAAGAGTCAGAAGCCGGCCTTCGACGAGGAGGACGATCTCCTGATCGGACCGCCGCACCTGGGACGTTGGAGCTATGCGTGTTCGAAATTGATGGATGAGTTTCTGGCGATGGCCTACGCCCAGGAGTACGACATGCCGGTCGTGATCGTCAGGTTGTTCAACACGGTTGGACCGAGGCAGACGGGGCGCTACGGCATGGTGGCGCCGCGCTTTGTCGAGGCGGCGTTGGCGAACAAGCCGCTGCGTGTCTTTGGCGACGGGTTGCAGACGCGTTGTTTTTGCTACGTCGGCGATACTGTGGAGGCCTTGGTCCGCTTGATGGATTCCCCCCGCGCAAGGGGGGAGGTGTTCAATGTGGGCAGTTCGGAGGAAGTGTCGATCCTGGGGTTTGCGCGAACCATCATCGAAACACTTGGCTCGGATTCGACGATCGAGAGGATCCCCTACAGCGAGGCTTACGCGCCGGGGTTCCAGGACATGCTGCGGAGAAAGCCGGTCGTGGACAAGCTGGAGCGATTTGTGGGCTTTCGGCCGCAAACGTCACTGAAAGAGATTGTGGAGAGGATCGCCGCTTCGTTGCGGGATTGATTCCGATTGATTCCCCGATCCTTCGGGCGCATCGACTCGGCGGTTCACGGGCACAAAAAAAGGCGCCCCGAAGGGCGCCTTGAAGTAGGATTTTCGCTTCCGGATCAGGGAGTGGTCGGGAAGGAGAACAGCCAGTTGTTGGTGCTGTAGCTGGCGCGGCTCAATTCGAGCTGATCTTCCAGCTTCTGACCGCTGACCTGCTGCACGGAACCGTCGGCGAGCGTAATGTTGCCGGCGATGTCGTGAATGTTGTTTTCCGGGGCGCTGGACCAGCGGCGGCGAGCGCCGGAGCTGTTGTTCGGGCCGAGCAGCCTGACGCCTTGGATGGCGAGCGCGGCTTCGTCCGTTTGGGGGCCGGTGGGGTTGTCGCCGGCGATCGAGCGGTCACCCGCGAGGATGGCCTGCGGCTTGGTCTCATCCGCTTCCAAACCAACGAAGTAGCTGGTGGCGCGGTTGCCCTTGGTGCCGGAGGAGAGGCTGTCGTTGCCGTTTTGCAGGAAGTCGATGGCTTCGTTGTTCAAACGGTTGCGGTCAGCCGGGCAGATCACGATCTTGGCCGAGGCGAGCTCGTTCGACAGGATCTGGAAGTGATGCCAGGTCTGGTGATCGTTCAAGCCCGTGCCCACACCGCTGGCCGGAGTGGCGTTGCGGAACATGAGAGGGTTGGTCGAACCACCGGCGGCGGTGCCGTCCTGACCGGCGGCGGCTGTCTGCTCTGCGTCGATCTGGGTCGCGTTACCGCCCGGGGAACCGTAGAGGTAGAGCTGCTGCACGTTGAAGGGATAGCGATCCTCATGGTCGTTCGCGAAGATGCGGAACGCCAGACCGACCTGCTTCTGGTTGCTCACGCACTTGATGCGATGCGCGCGCGCCTTGGCCTTGGCCAGAGCGGGCAGGAGCATGCCGGCGAGAATGGCGATGATGGCAATAACGACTAACAGCTCGATGAGCGTGAAAGCCCCGACTTTGCTTTTGCGGAGGTGTTGGTTCATGTTTTGTTTGGTAGTTGCGGAGGTGGACTCTAACGAGGACCTCAACTCTGTCAATTGGATTTGCGATCTGGGTAGCAGTAGCCGTGCCAAGGATGGGGAGGGTTGTTTTTTGAGGCAAACACGGGGCAAGGCGGGAGAAAGACGCGGTGGGGGACTTGGCGGCTTGAGGAATCTCACGCATGGCGCGTGATTTTGGCGCAAGCGCGCGCGATTTCCGTCGGCTTGGCCCATGTCGGAGGATGCGGCATGCCGGGGGGCAGGATTCTCAAGCGGATGGGGGAGGGTGAGGATTCCCAGCGGCGGGCGGAATGGAGGGGGGCGCGGGTGGGAGGAAATGTGCATGTTCCATCTTTTGGCTTGCCGATGCAGGGAGCGGCGCCGTATTTAAGGCCGCTCAGTTCGTCGGGGGAAAGAAGCTTCGCCCGGCGGAAAGGATTGTCACTCCTGGCTGAATGGCATGCCCGCGTGGCGGAATTGGCAGACGCGCTAGATTCAGGTTCTAGTCCTCTCACGAGGGTACAGGTTCAAGTCCTGTCGCGGGCACCAAGCAGGGATAAGGGTGACGGTCATATTTGGACGCACAGCAGCGTCGAGCACACTTCTACAGAGCAACAAGATGTCCGCCACAGTTCGTGAAGCGATACCGGATGACGCCCCCAGTTGGTTGAGCCTGCTCAAAGCCACCTTGGGCGATGAGCATCCCTCCAAGGAAGTCTATAATCCGGCTTGGATCATGAGTGAGCTGGGTGCGGACACCGAGTCGCAGACCTGGATTGCGGAGGATGACGGGATGATTCAGGCGTCGGTCACCATACTGCCGCCATTGCCGGCCGCGATGAACCCGGTGATGAATCTGGGGCGCACCCTGTTCCGACCGGAGAGTCTTGCCAACGGGACGGCCGAGGCCTTGATTTCCAAATTGCATGAGCTGAATCCGGAGGAAGCATTCATGCAGGTGGCGCGCCTGTTGGCGTCGGACAAGGAGCAGCAGGCCCTGTTTGAGAAGTTGGGGTATGTGTGCATCGGTTTTCAGCCCTTCAAGCACTTGCATCGTTCCCGGGAAGGCGTCCTGTTTTACGTGCGTGCGGGAGCCAAGGGCATGGCGCAGCGCCTTCCGCTTTCCGAGTCGTTGCCTCAGATCGGCGAGTTGTGCTCGCAGGCCCTGCGCAATTGCGGGGCCAAGCCGCCGATGTTGATCCGGGATGGAATCACCGGCTACCCGTTGAAGACGGAGGTTGAGTTTCAGGATTCCGACGGGGAGGAATACGACCTGTGGTTTCAGCAGTCGCAGGCGGAAAACCCGCCCTTTGAGATCTCGGGGTCGTTCAGTCTGGGGTTCGGTTTCATGCGAATTGATTCGCCGGCGCAGGTCAAGGTTGTGCTGGGCAAGCGCGAGGGCAACGACGTTGGCGGCGTCAAGTTCTACTACGACGAGTATGATCGTTGTGTGCGGATCATTGCCGGATTTGCGACGGACGATCTGTCGATGGGCGCGTTGTTGATGCACGCGACCGATGTGGCGCAGGAAGGGATGAGCGCGGTCTACGTTGAGATTGACATCGTTTCGAGCGCGCCGCGTCTGATCAAGAGCGCCGAGCAGTTGGGTTACGTGCCGGTGGCTTACATGCCGGGTTTCTACGCGGAGGCAGAGTTGGCTTCGGACGTCGTGAAGATGGTGAAGCTGAACACCAACTACGCCTTGGACAACATTGACCTGACCGAGCACGCCGAGGCCATCGTCAAGGCGGTGGATTACAATTTTCAGGATCAGAAGACCGGAGTGGCCATCATCAATCTCCTGCGTGGCCTGCCGATCTTCGAGGGCTTGGGTGATGGGGAGTTGCGCAAGATTGCGCGCCTGTTCACCCAGAAGCTCTATCGACCGGGGGAGAAGGTCTTCCAACGGGGGGATTCCGGAAATGAAGCTTATGCGGTGATGCGGGGCAAGATCGACATCTGCCTGGATGAAAATTCCGCGCCGGTGGCCTCGTTGAGCGACGGGCAGATCTTTGGGGAGCAGGCGTTTCTGGATGGCGCCGAGCGCGTCGCAATGGCGGTGGCGGACAAGCCCAGCATTCTCCTGGTCATGCAGCGCGCGGCGTTTTACGACGTCGTGCAGCGGGAGCCGCATCTGGGCATGGTGGTCATGAGAAACATCGCCATGGACCTTTCCAACAAGCTGCGTCGGGCCAACACGGCGATCAGGCGTTGATCAGGGCGGGGCGGCCCTCGTCTACCAGTCCACCGGTGTCGACAACTTCGAGCCGAAGCGGTTGGTATAGAAGATCTGCTTGTGCTGCATGCCGAACTCATGGACGAGTTTCGTGATCTTCACATCGAAGCAGCAATATTCCGCGATTTCCATGAACCTGCCCTGCTTGAACCATTCGATGGCCTGCAGTCCTTCGGCGGTTTTCTCGACTCCCAGCGATGCGGTGGCGACGGCGTCCAGTGACAGGCGGTGATTGAGTGTTTTCTGGAGGTCGACGAGAAGATCCAGGGTGGGCGCCTGGTTCAGGTCCATCACGGTGTAGCCATGCAGGACCTCATTGTCGAAACGGATGTTGTTGAAGCCGACGACCAAATCGGCGCGGAGCAATTCGTTGATGAGGTCATTGACCTCGTTTTCCCCGTAGATCAGGTAGCCGCCGCGGGCGGTGCTGTAGGTGACGCCGACGCTCATGCCCATGTCGCGGATCTTGTCCCAGCCGCCGACTTCGTCGGCCGAGCGTTGGGTTTCCAGGTCGAAATAGACGATGTTCTTCATGGCGCGCGAGTTGGGATCAGCTTAGTTGCGGGCGGGCTTGGAGCAATGAAAAATCCGGAAAAGTGAGCCATTCGCCGCTTTTCATGCGAAGGACAATGAGTAGGATGCGAGTCATGAAACGTGTGGAGAAAGACATCAGCGGCTCGGATGCCGCGGACGGGCGCGGTGAGACGCTTGCAAGTCCGGTCATTGTTGCGTCCGAGCGGGATTTGGAATCGCAGGACGCGAAGTTGAAGATCTATTTTCTGCCGAATCTGATGACGGCGGGCAATCTGTTCTGCGGATTTGTCGCGCTGACCAAGATCGTGGAGGCCGACATGGGAAACCAGGTGGCATACGCGCATTCGATCAACCAGGCGCTGATTTTCATTCTCATTGCCTGTGTCTTTGATTTGTTGGACGGGCGTGTGGCCCGAATGGGCGGCAAGGAGAGCCCCTTTGGGCAGGAGTTTGATTCGTTGGCGGACTTGATTTCCTTTGGGGCGGCGCCGGCGTTTCTCATGCATCGGTTTGTGCTGAAGGATGTGACCTTCCCGGCTCCGGAGGCGGGTTGGTTTATTGCCTCGGTCTACATGGTGTGTGGCGCGTTCCGCCTGGCCCGCTTCAACGCGCTGGCGATCGTGGGTGACGAGAAGGCGACCAGCAAGGACTTCATCGGGTTTCCCATTCCGGCGGCCGCGGGATTGGTGGTTTCGATTGCCATGTTCCTGCTCTGGTGTGAGAAGAAGGAGTTCACGACCGAGAACTGGCGTTTTGCGCTGCCGATCGTGATGTTGTTTCTCTCGTTCATGATGGTCAGCAATGTCAGGTATCCCTCGTTCAAGTCGTTGAACCTCAAGTCGCGCAGTCCGTTTGCGAAGATGGTGGGCTGCGTGCTGTTCCTGGGCATGCTCTATTTCTTCCGGGGCTTGATTCTGCCGGTTTTCCTTCCCGCGATGCTCACCACCTTTTTGGTTTACGGGTTCATTCGCCCCCGCATCTCCCGGAGTTTGCGGCGGGAGATTGAGGATGAGTTCGGGGATGACGGACTGATGGACAACTAGTCTAGTTTGATTTCAATTTGCCCCTTTGATCATGGCCACTGCCTCGCTCAGTACGATTGTCCGTTATTGCGATCGGACCCTGAAGACCTCGGAGATCGAGGATTACAAAGGGGCGGTCAATGGCCTGCAGGTTGAGAATGATGGACGGGTCACGCGGATCGCCGCGGCGGTGGACGGGTCCTTGGCGACCGCGCGCATGGCGGTCGAGGCTGGGGCCGATCTGCTGATTGTTCATCACGGATTGTTTTGGGGGCCGTCGCATCCGTGGACCAAGAACCGCTACGCACTGCTCAAGGAGTTGCTCGGCGCCAATCTGGCGGTCTACAGTTCGCACCTGCCATTGGACGCCCATCCCAAGTTCGGAAACAATGCCGGTCTTTGCTCGGTCCTGGGATTCAAGAACCTGGAGCCGTTCTTCTTCGATCGAGGCATGCATCTGGGGTTTCAGGCGAATGTCCGGGTTTCCCGGGAAGCATTGGCGAACAAGCTGACGAAGGCGCTGGGGGCCGAACCAACGATTTTGCCGGGCGGACCCAAGCAGTGTCGCAGGGTGGGGGTGGTGACTGGCGGCGCCGGGGCGGAACTGTTCAAGGCCGCATCCGAGGGCGTGGACACCTTCATCACCGGGGAGGGACCGCACCACACCTTTGGGATGGCCGAGGATGCGGGAATCAATGTCTTCTATGGCGGGCATTACGCCACCGAGACCTTCGGGGTCAAGTCCCTGGCCGCGCATCTGGCGAAGAAATACAAGTTGAGTTGGACCTTCCTCGATCATCCGTCAGGATTGTGACGGATGAGTTTCCCCGGCAAGGTGATCCATTATGAAATGCGGCTTTGGTCCCGTCCCAAGCTGCACGACGCGACGGAAGGCGCGGCCATCTATGGCGAGAACGGCTGGATGATGGTGACCCACACCTGGTTGAAGGTCGGCGTAACAAAGGTCGGGAGATTCCACAAGAGAGCCCAAGTTCAACTGCCGCAATGCTGGAGCGCCGAGCATTGCTCGGCCTGGGCGTGGATTGGCAGCCAATGCCGAGTAATGCTCGGCGCTCCGAAGATGGGGGAAACGTTCAAGCTGCGGCTTTCCTACCGCTCACCCAAAATCATCCCCGCCGCCACGGTGTTGTTGGTCATTTCATCGACGAGAATGAAGCTGCCGGTGAGGCGGTTGCGGGTGTAGGAGTCGTGGATCAGGGGAGACGAGGTCCGCAGCACGATTCGGCCGATGTCGTTGAGCTTCATCTCACGGTCGTCCTCAATCTTGTGGAGCGTGTTCACATCAATCTTGTAGCGGACATCCTTCACGATTGCCTTGACCTCCTTCGAGGTGTGGAGCAGCGCGTATTTGCGGCCGGTTTGGAGGCTCGTCGATTCCGAAAACCAGCAGATCATGGCCTCCACGTCCTGGTCGACCTGCGGCTTGTTGTTCGGCTTGACGATCATGTCTCCGCGGCTGATGTCGATCTCGTCCTCGAGGGTCAGCGCCACCGACATCGGGGAAAAGGCCTCCTCCAGTTCGGTTTCGAACTCATGGATGGCCTTGATTTTCGTGGTGAAGCCGGAGGGCAGGACCATGACTTCGTCGCCCTTGCGGAAGACGCCGCCCACGACGCGTCCGCCAAAGCCGCGGAAATCGTGGTGTTCCTTCGACTGGGGGCGGATCACCCATTGCACGGCGAAGCGGGGATCGACGTGATTGAATTCGTGACCGATGTAGACGGTTTCCAGCGTGTAGAGCAGGGAGCCGCCCTGGTACCAGGGCATGTTGTCCGACTTGTCCACGACGTTGTCGCCGTGCAGCGCGCTGATCGGAATGAAATCCACATGGGGAATGTCGAGGCGTGACGCGAAGTTCTTGAAGTCGGCGACAATCTCGTCGAACACCTCCTCCTTGTATTCCACGAGGTCCATCTTGTTGACGCAGATGACCACGTGCTGGATCTGCAGCAGTGAGGCGATGAAGGCGTGGCGGCAGGTCTGTTCGATGACGCCCTTGCGCGCGTCGATGAGCACGATGGCCAGGTTGGCGGTCGAGGCGCCGGTGACCATGTTGCGGGTGTATTGGATGTGGCCCGGGGTGTCCGCGATGATGAACTTGCGTCGCGGCGTCGCGAAGTAGCGGTAGGCCACGTCGATGGTGATGCCCTGTTCGCGTTCGGCGCGCAGCCCGTCGGTGAGCAGGGCGAGGTTGACGATCTCATCGCCGCGCTGCTTGCTGCTCTGCTCGACGGCCTCCATCTGATCCTCGAAGATCGCCTTGCTGTCGTAGAGCAGTCGCCCGATGAGCGTGCTCTTGCCGTCGTCCACACTGCCCGCCGTCGTGAAGCGGAGCAGATCCATGTCGAGATATCCTTTGGTGGTGGTCATTCTCTTAAATTCCAAATTCCGAGCTCCAAATTTCAAGGAAGCTCCAAGTTCCTAAAAGTAGCCTTCCTTCTTGCGGTCCTCCATGGCGGTCTCGGAGCGTTTGTCATCGGCGCGGCCGCCGCGTTCGGTTTGGCGGGCGGCGGCGACCTCCTCGATGATGTCATCGACGGTGGCCGCGGTGGATTCGGTGCAGCCCGTGCAGGTGGCGTCGCCGACGGTGCGGAAACGAATGGTCCGTTTCTCGGGGGCTTCCCCGTCGAGCAGGGTGATGAACTCGGTGTTGGCCAGCAGGACGCCGTCGCGCTCGATGACTTCGCGCTCGTGGCTGAAATAGATCGAGGGCAGGGGGATGCTCTCCAGCTTGATGTATTGCCAGATGTCCATTTCCGTCCAGTTGCTCAAGGGGAACACCCGGAAATGTTCGCCGATGGCTTTCCTGCCGTTGAAGAGGTTCCAGAGTTCGGGGCGTTGGTTTTTCGGGTCCCACTGGCCGAATTCGTCGCGGTGGGAGAAGAAGCGCTCCTTGGCGCGGGCTTTCTCCTCGTCGCGGCGCGCGCCGCCCATGGCGGCGTCGTATTGGCCTTCCTCGAGGCCGTCCAACAGGGTGACGGTCTGAAGCTTGTTGCGGCTGGCGCGGGGGCCCTTTTCCTCGGCGACGCGGCCTTGGTCGATTGAGTCCTGCACGTATTTGACGATCAACTCGGCGCCGATGTCGTGCATGAACTGATCGCGGTAGGCGATGGTTTCGGGGAAGTTGTGGCCGGTGTCGATGTGCATCATGGGGAAGGGCGGTCGGGCTGGCCAGAAGGCCTTGCGCGCCAGATGGGCCATGACGATCGAGTCCTTGCCGCCTGAAAACAGCAGGACGGGTTTCTGGAATTGTGCAGCCACTTCGCGAATGACGAAGATGCCCTCGGATTCCAGATGTTTCAGATGCGTGAGTCGATATCCGTGGTGTTGTTCCATTGGTAAACTGGGGGAATGGGGATCAAAGACGTTCCGGTTTGGCGCCGGCCGATGTAAGGAGGCTCTGGATTTGAGTCTGAGCCTCCTCACGTCGGCTGCTACGGAGGGTTTCGAAGGACGCCGGGTGTGAATGCGATTTCATTCTGCGGCGCTCCTTTCGATCAGCGGTTTGACGGCCTGGTAGACGCGCTCAATCGACTCGTCGAGATGCTCGGCGTCGGTGTCGATGATGAGGTCCGCGGTCTCCGGTTCCTCGAAGGAGGAATCGCGCCCGGTGAAGTGTTTGATCTCGCCGGCCTTGGCCTTGGCGTAGAGGCCCTTGACGTCCCGTTGTTCGCAGGTTTCGAAGGAGCATTTCACGAAGACCTCGAGAAAGTCGTTTTTGCCGACGATTGACCGGGCCAGGGCGCGCAACTCCCGCCTGGGGGTGATGAAGGAGGCGATGGTGACGACGCCGGCATGGCAGAACAGCCTGGCCACTTCGGCGATACGCCGGATGTTTTCCTGGCGGTCCTCGTCGGTGAAGCCGAGATTGTTGTTGAGGCCGGTGCGGATGTTGTCGCCGTCGAGGATCTGGGTGAGGCGTCCTTCCTCATGGAGACGGCGTTCCAGGGCATGCGCGAGGGTGCTCTTGCCGGAGCCGGAAAGGCCGTAGAGCCAGACGACCAAGCCGTGTTGTTGGAGCAGGGACTCCTTGGCCTCCCGGTCGAGCATGCGATCGAACTCGGGATGAATATTCTCCGGCGCGCCCATGGGTCAGATGCTGTAGTCGGCGCTGTCGCCCTCATGAAGGCCGCATTCGCGTTTGAGGCCGAAGAAGCGGGTTTGCTCGGCGTCCATGCCGTCGGTGAGCTTCCGGCTGGTATGGGTGTCGCCGATGGAGACGTAGCCCTCGTCCCAGAGCGGGTGGTAGGGGAGATTGTGCTTCGTCAGGTAGTCGTAGACGTTCTTGTCGGTCCAATCGATGATCGGATGAATCTTGAGACGGCGGCGACTGATGGTGAGAACCGGCAGTTTGCTGCGGCCTTGGCTGTGTTGGCGGCGGAGCCCGGCGAAGGAGGCGAGCGCGTCGAGTTCCTCCAATGCGCGGTTCATCGGTTCGACCTTGTTCATTGAGTTGTACTGCTCGATGCCCTCCACGCCGTGGTCCCAAAGTTTGCCGTAGCGGGCTTCCTGCCAGGCGGCGCTGAGTTCGGCGCGGTAGACCTTGAGGTTGAGTTTCAGGCGTTCGGTCAGCCGGTCAATGAACTCGTAGGTCTCCGGGAACAAGTAGCCGGTGTCGACCAGCACGACGGGGATGTCCGCCCATTGTTGGGTTGCCAGATGCAGGGAGACCGCGGCCTGGGCGCCGAAACTGGAGGAAAGCACGATGCGCGGGGCGAAGTTTTCAATGCCCCAGGCGATTCGGTCTTCCGCCGAACCGGACTCGAGCCGGGCATTGGCGGCGGCCAGGTCGAGGTTGAGGTGCGCAAACAGAGGCTCCTCCCGGACCCTCGGCTTCGGTTCTGCAATGGCTTCGGACATGGCGAATCAGTCCTCTTCCGCGGCGAGTTCCGGCACGACGACGCGGTTGCACCAATCGCCGAAGCGCTCGCCTTCGTGGCGTTCGGATTTGAAGCGGCCGAACAGCGGTTTCAATTCGTTGATGATGTCTTCCTCGAGAACCGTATCCTTCCACAGGGTGTTGAGGCGGATGCTTTTCTCGCTGCCGCCGAGGTAGATTTGGTACTTTTTCGGGGACTTGCCGACGAAGCCGAGCTCGGCCATGTAGGGACGGGCGCAGCCATTGGGGCAACCGGTCATGCGAATGACGATCTCCTCGCCATTCAAACCGGATTCATTCAAGGCGCCCTCGATCTGATCGATCAGGCCGGGCAGGTAACGCTCGGACTCTGCGAGAGCCAGGCCGCAGGTGGGGAGGGCCGGGCAGGCGATGGAAGCCCGTTGCAGCGCTGAACTTTGGTTGGCCACCGCGATCCCATGATCTGCCAGAATCTGGGTGATGGCGTCTTGGTTTGCGGCGTCAATGCCGGTCAGCAGAATATTCTGGGAAGGAGTCAGGCGAACTTCAGCGCGATATGTTTCGACGATGTGCCGCAAGGCGCTCTTGAGTTTGGAGCCTTCGGCGTCCTTCACACGGCCCATGGAAACGTGCAGGCCGAGGAAGAGCTTTCCGTCGGTCTGTTCATGCCAGCCAAAGAGATCGCCCTGGCTTTCGAACTGGTATTCCCTGGCGGGTTCGAGGCTGAAACCAGCGCGCTTCTCCAGCTCGGTGCGGAACCAGTCGACGCCTTTTTCCTCCAGCACGTACTTGAGGCGCGCGTGTTTGCGGTCTGACCTGTCGCCGAAGTCGCGGTGGACGGTCAGCACGGCCTTGGCGACCTCGATGATCTTGTCGGGAGTGAAGAATCCGACGACGTCGCCGCAACGCGGGTAGGTTTTGGTGTTGTTGTGGGTGCGGCCCTGTCCGCCGCCGACCACCAGGTTGTAGCCGATCAGTTGTCCGTTCTCCTCGATGGCGATGAAGCCAAGGCAGTTCGTGAAGACATCGGTGTCGTTGAGGGGCGGAATGGCGAAGGCGGTCTTGAATTTGCGCGGCAGGTAGGTCTTGCCGTAGAGGGGATCTTCGAAGCCCTCATGTTTTTCGTTGAGATCCAGTTTCACGCCTTCGACCCAGATGTCGACGTAGGCGGGGGTGACGGGCAGCAATGCGTCGGAAACGCGGCGACAGTCCTCCAAGGCAGCGTCACGCACGGCGTTGGTTGCGGGAGTCGGGGGGGACATGACGTTGCGCGAGACGTCGCCACAGGCGGCCAGGGTGTCGGCCATCGCGTCGTTGATGCCCTTGATGACCTTGCCGAGGCCATCCTTGATCACGCCGTGAAACTGGAAACTCTGGCGTGAGGTGATGCGCAACGTTTCGTTGCCATACTGATCGGCCAGCTTGTCGTAGGCCAGGTAGAGATCCGCCGGCAGGATCCCGCCAGGAATGCGACCGCGAACCATGAACATGAACTTCTTGCCGCCCTTGCGGTTGTCCCGGTCGTCCTGCTGGTAGATCCCGTGGAACTTCAGGAACTGGGAGTCATCCTTGGAGAATTTGTCCGCCTCCGGATCCGCCAATGTTTGCGCGATGGTGCCCGCCAGCGTGGGGCTGTTTTCCTTCAAGACCTCGTTGTGCGATGGTTTGGCTTCGCTCATGATTTAATTATTAGTTTGTTGCTAATGATGATTATGTAAATAAGTTTTCTGGTCCGGTCAATGGGAATTTTGCGGAAAATCCACGCGTTTTCAGCGTCGATCAAGCTGGAGAATGTCCTTTACCAGCGACGTGGATGAAAGCTTAAATTGTCGATCTTGCTTGCGGGCTACGACGTGTTGGCCGAGGGAGAGTGAACGATTCATGAGTGAAGACGGAAAAAAGATCTGCTATCTCGACAATAACGCCACGACGCGGGTTGCGCCGGAAGTGGTTGAGTCGATGACGCCCTATTTCACGGAGAACTGGGGCAATCCCTCGGCGGCGTATGGTTTCGGGAATCGGTTGCAGAAGGACCTGGACCGTGCCCGGGAGCAGGTGGCGGCCCTGATCAACGCGGAGCCGCAGGAGATCATTTTCACGAGTTGCGGAACGGAGAGCAACAATTCGGCGATTCATGCGGCCTTGGCGACGCAGCCCGAGAAGCGGCACGTGATCACGACGAAAGTGGAGCATGCGGCGAACATTGCATACGGGGCGCAACTGGAGAAGCGGGGATTTGAGGTGACTTATCTGCCGGTCGAGCCGGACGGGTCGATCGACCTGCATCTGCTTGAGCTGGCGATCCGGCCGGATACGGCGATTGTGTCGATGATGTGGGCCAACAATGAGACGGGCGTCTTGTTTCCCATTCACGAGGCGGCGGCGATCTGCCGGTCGAAGGGCGTTCCGTTTCACACGGATGCGGTGCAGGCCGCCGGGAAGGTGGATGTGGACGTCAAGTTGAGCGAGGTCGACATGCTCTCGATTTCAGGACACAAGCTCAACGCGCCCAAGGGGGTCGGGGCCTTGTTTGTGAAGCGACGGACGCCGTACGAGTCATTTGTGACGGGCGGCGGGCAGGAACGCGGCCGTCGCGGGGGCACCTACAACGTTCCCTACATCGTGGGATTCGGGAAGGCGGCGGAGATGGCGTTGCTTCATCTGACCCGTGATATTCATCGGGTCCGCAAGCTGCGTGACCGGATGGAGCAGGGCATCCTCAATCAAATCAAGGTCAGTTGTCGCAATGGCAGTCACGACGCCCGGCTGCCGAACACCTGCAATGTTTGTTTTCATGGCGTCGAGGCGGAGGCGGTGTTGCTCCTGTTGGACCGGGAGGGTATCTGCGCTTCCTCGGGATCGGCGTGCAAGACCGGCTCCATCGAACCGTCGCATGTGCTGACGGCGATGGGACTGAAGCCCTCCCTGGCGCGGGGCGCGTTGCGCTTCAGTCTGGGCGGGTACAACACCGAGGAGGACGTCGATTACCTCCTGGCGAAGCTGCCGCCCATCATTCAGCAGCTTCAGGCTGTGATGCCCGGGGATGGGGAGGGTTCTTCAGTGACCGTGGCCAACGCCGGTGGGGCGGTCGTGTCGGCGTAAGCCATAGAATGGGGCAGGTTTCGGCTGGCATGCAGCGGATTACCCCAATCGTTTGAGGATTGTTTCGGGATCCTGACGAAGATCCAACACCGCTTTCACAAACAGACGGGAATCGCCGACATCGTAGAAGATGCCAAACGGATATCGAAGGATAAGCTTTCGTCGATACCTGCCATGAAAAACCGGCGCGGACTCCGGAAAAAGACGGATTTGCTCCAAGGCTCCGTCGGCGGCTTCGTAGAATCGGTCGCCCCATCGGGAATAGGCTTCCAGCAAGTCCGCCTGCGCCCCCTGAAGCAGAACGATCTCCATCAGGCCTTCCCGATCCGGCGTTTGAATTCCTCCCAAGTCACCGCAGATTGCGGGTCTTTCTTGAATTCTTCAGATCGTTGATCCAGCAGTTGGACGACCGCCAGGTTGAAAGGAATATCTTCCTGCCGCTGTTCTACGTCCGCCCATAGTTCGTTGGCGAGCAACAGTTTTTCCTCCGATGTGAGGTTGGCGATTTCTGGAATTCGTTCCGCGATCATCCAGTCGAATATGCGCGCTCAACGACCGATGCGCAAGGGTGTGAAGCGCACAACGCCCCACGCATCAATTCAGATACATGGCCTCGTTCGTGAGGAACAGGGCCTGGGCGAGTTTCTGCCAGGGGGTGAGCGGATCGCGGTTCTGAATGCGCGGGCCGCTGAATTCGGCGTTGGCGTCCCAGGCGCGGCCTTCCGCCGCGAGGACGCGAGGCGCCCACTCGAAGGCGTCACCCTTGTCCGTTCCGTTGCTGAACACCAGGAAGTCGATGGTTTCGCCCTGCTTCAGCTCCAGCGCCGGGGCCTGGGTCATGGCGAAGTCGTTGTCGAGCTTCCAGTCGCCCAGCACGCCTTGTCGGCGGGCGACCATGGCGCCGCGGACGCCGTCGCCCTCCTCGGCCTGGTGAGAGAGCCGTCCCTCGATCCGGTAGGTCCCATCGGCGGGGGCGGTCCAGCGTCGGATGATCGCATAGTTCTTGGCCTTGGGCGCATGGCCGCCGTCGGCGGTGAGCGAGGCGCGTCCGGCGCGGTTGTCGGGGAAGCGTCCGGTGACCTGCCAGCGATCGACCTCGAAACGTCGGAGGGGCTGGAAGCGCACGCGCTTGTTCTTGGCGTCAAAGGTTCCGTAGCCGTAGCTCCAGACCTCTGGTTCCTGTGATTGAATGGCCTCCTTCTCCTGCGCCGCCAGAAAGTCCCAGGCCGAGTTGAGTTCGGCGTTGGAGGGATCGCGCTGGTAGACCAGTTGGTAGAGGTAGCGGATGCGCTCCTCCTTGTCGTGGAGGATGGCGATATCCGATCGTTCGATCATCTTCTTGGCCTGCTCGATGACAAAGGGGCTGTTCATCATGAACAAGGCTTGTTGCGGCACGGTGGTCTTGGCTCGCTTGCTGGAGCTCATGTCCGGATTGGCAAAGTCGAAGGTGCTGAACAGCTCCGGCAGGGCCTCGCGGTCGATTTTGGCGTAGACGGTCCGGCGGACGGGGTAATCTTCGGCTGTGATCTCGACCGGCTGTCCGCCCGCGTCGAAATCGATGTTGCCGCCCCAGGTGAGAAGCGTGTCGCGCAGGGATTCGAAGTCGAGGCGACGCAGGTTGAATTTCCAGAGGTATTCATTGGCCGGGTCGATTTCGCCGTAGCGGCCGTCGTCCTCGGTCGCCAGCCGGTAGACGGAGGAGAGCATGATGTATTTGTTGAGCTTCTTGATGGACCAGCCGTTGTCCTTGAACCAGGTGGTGAGGTGGTCCAGCAGGTCGAGGTGGACGGGCTTGTCCGCGCGCAGGCCGAAGTCGCTGATGGAGTCGACGAGGCCGGTCCCGAAATGCCAGGCCCAGACGCGGTTGACGATGACGCGGGGCGTGAGCGGGTTGTCGGGATGAGCGATGTCCTCGGCGAGTTCGAGTCGGCCGCTGCCGTTGGAATACTCGTTGCGTTCCCCGTCGGAGAGAATCTCCAGGAATCGGCGGGGAACTTCGTCGCCATAGCGGCGCGCTTCGCCGCGGATGAGAATGCGTGAATTGCGCGGCTTGCGGGTATCCTGCAGCGCCATGGCTCGCGCGGGGGAGCCGGGGTGTTCGGTCTTGAGCTTGAAGATCTTGGGGAAGAGTTTGCGTTGCTCGCGGCGCACGGTGTTGTTGTTCACGATGCGGTTGAGCTCGCGTCGGGTGGGATGGATGGGGGATTTTTCGGAATAGATGAGTCGTCGGATTTCCTCGCGATCGCGGTCCGGGAAGCCCGACTTTGCGGCCTTGCCCGTTTTGTTGAGTTGGTTCCATTGGTCGTGGATGTCCGAGAACATCCGGCCGTAGACGCGGGCGACCTGAGCCATGGAGGTGGGGTGGCCCTCGCTGAGAGCCTGGCGGACGATGGGGTTCACCGATTCGTCACGCTTGACCTGGTTTGTGATCTTGTTGACCTGTTTGTCGAAGGCGTCATCGGGCAGGTTGGAATAGCGCGCCCAGGGTCCGAGGACGGGATGATCCTCCTTCATCTTCTTCATGCCGGACGTGAAATAGGTGGCCGTGGGGACATTGAGTTTGCGCTTGGTGTAGATGGCCCGCGCCTTGGCGAAGTTCTTCTCCCGAAGCGCCTGATGAGAGGCCAGCAGATACTCGCCTGTCTTCGCGCGGAACTCCTCCAGGGCTTCCTCGATCAAATTGGGGCGGATCGCGTCGTACTCGGCTTCCAGTTTGGCGAGTTGCTTCTCAAACTCGACAAACTCAGGGGTGCGCTTGGGTTCCTTGAGGTAGGGCAGGGAGTCCGGTTCCTCGCTGCTGGAGAAGATGCCGTGCAGGGAGTAGTAGTCGCCGGTCGGAATCGGGTCGAACTTGTGGTCATGGCAGCGCGCGCAGGCGGCTGTCAGGCCGAGGAAACCCTGGGTCACGACGTCGATACGGTCGTCAATGATTTCGAGGGCGTTGCCCTGAAAACGCTTGCCGACGGTCAGGAATCCCAGGGCCGCAAGTTTGCTTCGGTCTTTGGCGTCGTCCTCCAAGAGATGGTCGGCGGCCAGTTGTTCCTTGATGAACTGGTTGAAAGGCGTGTCGTTGTTGAAGGCGTCGATCACATAGTCGCGGTAGGTCCAGGCGAAGGGGTAACGATTCTCGCCGCGATTGGCGCGGTCGCCGGAGGTGTCGGCATAACGGGCGACATCCAGCCAGTGTCGTCCCCAACGCTCGCCATAGTGAGGCGATTTCTGCAGCCGGTCGATCACGCGTTCAAAGGCGTCCTCGGAATTGTCGTTGAGGAATTGCTTCACTTCCTCCGGCGTGGGCGGCAGGCCGGTGAGGTCGTAGGTCGCGCGTCGAATCAGGGTGCGCTTGTCCGCTTGGCCGTTCGGCTTGAGATCCTTGTCCTTGTGTCGTGCGGCCACGAAGCGATCGATGTCATTGGCGATGAAGTCCGACGTCCCCACCTTGGGGGGGGCGGGTTTGGAAACGGGTTGGAACGCCCAGTGGTTCCGGGCCTCCTCGAGGTCGATGACGCCCATTTTCTTTGCCTCGCCGCCCGTGGCGGTGCGCGGATCGGGCGCGCCCATGCGAACCCATTGCCGGAAATGGTTGATCTCGGCGTCGGTCAAACGCTCCTTGGGGGGCATTTGAAGGTCTTCGTCCTCGTAGACGATGGCCTTGATGAAGACGCTCTTGGCGGGGTTGCCGGGGATGATCGAGGGGCCGCTGTCGCCGCCGGTCAGGATGGCGTCGCGCGTGTGCACGGCGAGGCCGCCCTTCACCTTCTCATCCGGATGGTGGCAGCTGTAGCATTTCTCCGCGAGAACGGGGCGGATGTTCTTCTCGAAGAAATCGAGCTGTTTGTTGGAGAACTTGACCTTCTTTTCTTCCGCGCCGCTGGCGAAGGCGAAAAGCAGGCAGGAGGCGAGCAGCGTTCTGCCGAGGATGGATTTCATGGGGGTGAGGCGTTGATGCTGGATCATTCTGCGACGGCCCGGCATGGGCGGGCCGTCGCGGGGTGGCAAAGGGGCGTTCAGGCGATCAGTTCGTTGACCACGCTGCCGTAGACATCGGTGAGGCGGAAGTCGCGGCCGTTGTAGCGATAGGTGAGTTTCTCGTGATCGAAACCGAGCAACTTGAGGATGGTTGCGTGCAGGTCGTGCACGTGGACCTTGTTTTCGACGGCGTTGTAGCCGAATTCGTCGCTGGCTCCGTGAGCCTGGCCGCCCTTGACGCCGCCGCCGGCCATCCAGGAGACGAAGCTGCGGCTGTGGTGGTCGCGGCCCGGTTCGCCGCGGCCGTTGCGGTCATGGCGGGGGGTCCGTCCGAATTCACCGCCCCAGACGATCAAGGTCTTCTCGAGAAGGCCGCGTTGCTTCAGGTCGGTGAGCAGGGCGCCCAGCGGTTGGTCGACGTCGGCGGCGCGCTGCTTGATATTGCGCTCCAAGCTGGTGTGATGATCCCAACCGTTGGCCCAGACCTGGACGAAGCGCACGCCGCGTTCGACCAGGCGGCGGGCGGCGAGCATCTGGCGGCCGACATTCGTCTCGCCGTAAAGTTCCCGCATCTTGGCCGGTTCCTTGCCGAGGTTGAAGGCTTCGGCGGCCTCGGTCTGCATCTGGAAGGCGAGTTCAAAGGAGTGGATCCGGGCTTCGAGTTCCGCTTCCTGTTTGAGCTGCTCGTTGTGCTGCTCGTTGAGTTTTTGAACGAGGTCGAGTTGGGCCCGTTGTTCCTTCTGTGAGGAGTAGTAGTTGCGGATGTTCTGGATGATGTCGTCGATGCGCGCCGAGACATTGCTGACCGGCGTGCCTTGGAAGGCCCCCGGCAGGAAGGCGGAGCGGAAGTTGGCGGAGCCGCCGACTCCGGCGCGGCCGAGCGAGACGAATCCCGGGAGATTCTGGTTCTCGGTGCCCAGCCCGTAGAGGGCCCAGGAGCCCATGGAGGGTTTCACGATGCGGCCGGAGCCGGTGTTCATCATCAGGGTTGCGAATTCGTGGGCCGGCACGTCGGTGTGCATGGAGCGAATGACCGCAATGTCGTCGATGTGCTTGCCGATGTGGGGAAACAGTTCGCAAACCTCGACGCCGGATCGGCCGGCGGGTTTGAATTCGAAGGGGGTCGGCAATGGCACGCCGCCGATTTCTTTGACCTCCTTGCCGGCATACTTCTTCATGCCGGGTTTGGGGTCCCAGGTGTCCAGATGCGATGGTCCGCCCTGGGCGAAGACGTGGATGACGTGTTCCGCCTTCGCGGGGAAATGCGGATTGCGGGGCGCCAAGGGGGAGGTGGCTGCGGCATTGGCCGCCTCCGGACGCATGAGCGTCGCCATGCCGAGGGCTCCGAAGCCCATGCCAAAACGGTTCAAGAACTGCCGGCGGGTTTGGAAGAAGTCCGCGGCCTGGGGGCGATGCTGATTGATATTCATGTCTTCAGGTTTGTTGCAATTCAAGGTGTCGCGTCATCTTGACGCCCAGGCGAACGCGTTGGTTACGTCGGGATTGCAGGCAAGAACGAATTCCGGAGCGACGCTATTCAGAGAATAGAACGAAATGGGCCCTCAGATGGGGGCACGGATTTTGCTTGGGACCGGTCTGAAATTGGCTGTCCGGGGCGTCGGGTTTCAGGGAATCTGGTCGGCAAGGACCCTTCTGGCGGCTTCGACGAGTTGGGCGGGCTCCATGGGTTTCTCGATGAGTTGGCTGAAACCGTAGTCCCTGCAGTTCTCACCGGTGACCTTGCCGCTGAAGCCCGAGACCAGAATGATGGGCATGGTGGGGCGTTTCGAGTGGATTGCGCGCGCCAGATCATCACCCTTGATATCCGGCATCATCATATCCGTGATGATCAGGTCGAACGCGTCGGGGGACGCTCGAAAGGCATCAAGGGCGCTTTCCCCACGGGTGTGGGACGCCACCTCGAATCCTGCCCGGCGCAGGATTTTCTCGCCCAGCTTCACGATGCTTTCGTCGTCGTCGATCAACAGGACATTGCCTCGGGAGTTGTCGGTTTCGGTTTTGAGGCTCGGGGCGGAAGGGCTGGCGGGCGCGCTGTCGGCTTCCCCGGCGCAGGGCAGGTAGACACTGAAGGTCGCGCCCCGGCCCGGTTCACTTTCAACTGAAATCTCACCGCCGTGACCGAGCACGATATTCTGCACTACCGCCAGGCCGATGCCGCTGCCCTTGCCGCCGGTCTTGGTCGTGTAGAATGGCTCGAAAATTCTGGCGGCCCGATCGCCGCTGATTCCGGGGCCGTTGTCCTGCACGGTGAGTTTGAAGTGGTCCGACTCGTTCAGGCCGCCCCGCGAGCGGATGAACGGGTCGTCGGCGCTGACCCGCGTCAACCGGACCGATACGACCCCGTCCCTCTGGTCGAGGGCTTGGACGGCGTTGTTGAACAGGTTGATGACCACCTGTTTCAGTTGGGTGGCATCGGCGCTGACGGTCGCGGGACCCTCAGGCAGGTCCATTTCGACGCGGACGTTCGGCGGGACGGATTGGCGGGCGATGATGAGGACGTCCTCGATCAGGCTGGTCAGGGATTCCCGGTCGCGGCGTTGGGCGCCCCGGTTGTTCAGCGTGAGGATCTGCGCGGTCAGTTCGCGGGCGAGTTGGGTGTGTTCGACGATGTGGTTCAGGTATTCCTGGACGGGGTGTTGCTCCTCCAACTCCTCCATGGCAAGCCGGGCGAAGGCCTGGATGGGGGTGATGAGATTGCGGAAGTCATGCGCGATGCCGTCGGCCATTTTGCCGATGGATTCAAGTCGTTCCGAACGATGGAGTTTGTCCTCGAGCCTGCGGCGGGTTTGTTCGTTGCGTTTGCGGTGGCTGATGTCGCGCGCCACGACCAAGCCCAATGGTTCAGGCAGGACGTGGATTCGGGTGACGGTCAAGTTGACCTCCAACGGGGAGCCTTCCTTCCGAGACAGCTTGTATTCTTCGAGGGACTGGAAGACTTGAGTGACCTGGATGGCGTTCTTCAGGCTCTGCTGGCTCGTTTCCAGTTGGGTGGAGAACAGGTCTGAGAGCTGCATCTGCAGCAACTCCTGACGACGTCGGCCGGTCAGGCGCTGCGCTGCGGGATTGGCGTCCACGACCCGAAGCGTTTGCGGCGCGAAGACGAACAACGCGTCGCCGACCTCTTCGAAGAAGCTGCGGGCGAGTTCCTGGTGGAAGCGGGAATCCTGATGGCGGCTACTTTCCATGGTGGTTTGCGGTTGAGACGCTGAAGTGTTCAGTCAATGCCTGCCAGCGTCGAGTCCCGATGCCCTCGATTGTCGTGACGTCGTGGATGGAGCGGAGGCCGCCCCGGCGGTCTCGTTTCTCGATGATTCGGCGGGCCAGCACTTCGCCGATGCCCTCGACGGCCATCAGGTCCGCCAAATCGGATTGATTGAGGTCAGCCTTGGCTGGCTCGGCTGTTTGCGGCGGGGGGGCGGCCTGCTGATCGGGCGCGGGCGAGGCTTTGTCAGGCGGCGTCGGGGATATCAGGTTCTCGCTCACGGCGAATCCGAGCAAGGCAAGGATCACGAATCCAGCGAGCGTTCTCAGGATGGCGGGGGAAGTCGTTCCCTCGGTTGGCGGAGTTGCAGGCGGTCCCGCTTGCGCGAGGGGAAGCAGCGACTCGTTCAGACCATCAATGAACGCGGCCACGGTCGGGCAGCGTTCGTCAGGATCCCGCCGCAACGCCGCTTCGAAGACCGTATCGACTTGCGGGGGCAGTGCGGGATTGTGGACGCTCGGCGGCTCAAATACGCCGAGGGGTAGCTCTCCGGTGAGCATTTCGTAGGCGATTGCCGCCAGTGAATAGACATCCGAGCGGGCGTCGATGGGAAGTCGTTGCCGTTGTTCTGGCGACATGTAGTTCAGCGTCCCGCTCCAGTCCTCGTTGCGGGTGGTTGTATTGGATTCCGGCGCCAGCATGGCGAGGCCGAAATCGGCAACCTTGGGCGCGCCCTTGGAATCGAAGAGGATGTTTTCCGGTTTCAGGTCGCGGTGAAGGACATTCCCGGCATGGATATGAGTCAGGGCTTGCCCCACCGGTCGCAGCAGTTCGAGCGCTTCCGATGGGGGCAAGCATTGGTGTGCGGCGAGGCGGTCCCGGAGGTTGCCCCCTTCGACCAGTTCCATCGAGATGAAGGGGCCTTGCTCGGTCTCGCCGAGGTCGAAGACCGTGACAATATTCGGATGGACGAGAGCGGCCAGGGTGTGGGCTTCCCGCTTGAATTGCGCCAACCGGTCCTCGCGTCCTTCCTCCGGTCCGGCGTGCAGCAGTTTGAGCGCGACGTGTCGGCGCAGGCTTTCCTGGCGGGCGCGATAGACGCTGCCCATGCCGCCGCAGCCGAGTCGCTCCTCGATTTGGTAGCCGGGGATTCTCAGTTGGCTCGTCGGAGCGGCGCTTGGATCCGTTGCGAGGGATGTCATTGGCGACAGGGAGCCTTGTGTCTGCGTGCGTAATTCATGAAGGTTGTTTTCTCATGATGCGGCGATGATCAGACTTAACCTTGGAAACCGGGCTCTGATCAAGCAATCATGCGAGCCATGAGGAACGCAACAGGGCTATCGGGAAGCAGCCGATTCATCGGGATTGCGGGCGCAATGGCGGTGTTGGGCGCGGTGACTTGGGCGCAGAATTCCGGGACCGTTTCAGCGTCCGGCGTCGAAGCGGATCGCGGGAACATGCTCCAAGGGGAGTGGGCGCCCGGGAATACGCATCGCATCGACTATTCGAAACTGCCCCGTATTCCGGCGGAGCATGCCGTCATCAGCGACGTGCGCGGGCGGGACGGAATGTGGGTTCATCAGCACGCCTACCTGGCCTGGCATGCGGGGCGATTCTGGGCCATGTGGAGCGACGGGCCGGGAGTGCGGCGCAAGGGCGTTCCGGAAGGGGGGCATCGCAACCTGGTTCCCGGGCACGACCAGGCCGGCACGCGGGTCTCCTATGCGACGAGCCCGGACGGTGTGAACTGGAGCAAGCCGGGCGACCTTTCCGGGGCTCCGTGGGAGAAGGGGTTTGGTTGGATTGCGCGCGGGCTTTGGGTTCGCGATGGCGAGCTGCTGGCGTTGGCCAGCCATTTCCAGGCGCCGGGCTACGCGGGCGAGGGGCTGAACCTGGAGGCGTTTCGCTGGGATGAGGCGGCCGGGAAATGGAGGACAAAAGGCTTGGTCTTCCCGGATTCCCTGAACAATTTCCCACCCAAGAAACTGCCCTCCGGCGAATGGATGATGACGCGCCGCGATCACGACCGACAGGTGAGCGTGATGGTCGGCGGCGTGAAGGCTTTCAATGATTGGCGAGTGCATCCGATGGCGGCCTACGACGGCGACGGCCGGCCGGAAGAACCGTATTGGTATGTCCTGCCCGACGGACAAACCATCGTCGGCCTGATCCGCGACAACGGCGGCTCGAAGATGTTGTTGCGGACCTTTTCCACAGACAACGGAAAGACTTGGTCCAGGATCGAACGAACCAATTTCCCGGACGCCACCAGCAAGTTCTTTGTCCATCGCACGACCCGGGGCTACTACGTGATGGCGTCGAGTTCGAATCCCCGGAAGCGCGATCCGCTGACGCTCGCGGTCAGTCGCGACGGCTTGGTTTTCGACAAGCTGTTCTGGTTGGTGGGCGACCGGCACATCGACTACCCCCACATCATTGAGCGGGATGGGCATCTGCTGGTCGCATTCTCCGGGGCCAAGCAGACGATGGAAGTGATGAAGGTTTCGCTGGACGACTTGGAAGCCCTGGAGATGCCGGAGTCGGTTGAAGTTAGGGGAAAGTTGCCCCCGGTCACTCCTCCGAGAACGGGCGCGCGCCCGTGGATTGATCTGGGAGACGAGGGAAAGCGATTGTATGTTCGCTTTGATCTCCGGGTTCCTCCGCGCGGCGAAGAGGCGCTGGTGTCCCTGGCGACGGCCTCCGGACTGGATCGGGTGATGATCGGCGTTGGCAAGGCGGGTTCCCTCAAGCTGGGGCTTTATCAGGCCCGGGGTGTCGCGGATCAGAAGCTGCCGGTCGGCGAGGCGTTTTCAATCCTGGCGCAGGTCGACAGTCGGCGCGCGGAGCCGGATGAACTGAAGGTCCACGCCTGGCCTGCCGGTCAAGAGCCGTCCGCCAAAGGAGCGATCTCGTCGACGCTCAAGGGAAGCAGCGACGCCGATCTCGCGGCCATCAAGACGGTCGGCGCCGCCTTCATCACGGGGGAAGTGCGGGTCGCCCCGACATTGGAGGGCTTGAACGAGATGGACTCGGCGCGTTTGTCGAGGTAAGGCGTAGTGGTGATCGCACTCTGGCGCTCGGCATTGGTTCAAATCTGTTTCCTCATGAAAAAGACATTTTCAATGACGGATCCGCGGCACAAGGCGCCGCGGGTGGTCGCGGCGATCAAGAGCGACGTCCGCAAGTATCTGAAGCGCGAGCGGCGGAAGGCCTTGCCGGAAGACGCCGGGCATTGGGCGTTCGGTTGTCGAGCGGGGAAGAATGAGCAGGAGGCGGAGGCGGTTCATTCCGCCGAGATTGCGCGGGTCATTGACGCTGCCGCGGAGCAGGGTTGGCCGGAGATTTATATCGAGATACTCGCCCGGCCGGGCTCGCGTCGCGCTTCGACGAAGGACGGGGAAGCTGGCCGTGCCGACGGGTCCGGGGGGTGAGCCGCCTCAGGCTTTGCGGAGGCGGACCAGCAGGTCCTTGACCTCGACGGTTTCGCCGAACTCGACGGCGAGTTCCTCGATCACCCCGTCGCAGGGCGCAGTGACGGTGGTCTGCATTTTCATAGCCTCCATCATGACGAGTTTGTCACCCTGCTTCACCTTGTGGCCGACGCTGACGAAGACGCTGGCGATGAGTCCGGGGATCGGCGCGCCGACCTGGAGCGGGTCGGAGACGTCGACCTTGACGCGGGGTTTGGCTTCCGGGGCGACGCTCTTGTCGACAATGTGGGTGTCGCGGATCATGCCGTTGAGTTCGAAGGTCACGCTGCGGCTGCCGTCCTTGTCGGGGGCTCCGACATTGACCAGTCGGATGACGAGGGTCTTGCCGTCCTCGATGCTGGCGTTGATCTCCTCGCCGGGGTGGAGGCCATAGAAAAAGGCGGAACTGGGCAGCACGCTGACATTGGCGTGTTTCTTCCGGCGGCTGTCATAGGTCGAGAAGACCTGGGGATACATCAGGTGCGAATAGAGGTCGTCGGTCGTGGCATGTCGTTTGAGCTTGGCGGACAGTTCCTCGCGGACGGCGTCCAGATCGACGGGCTCGACCTTGTCGGGACGGCCGCGTTTGATCTCGCGGCGATAGCGCTTGCGGGCCTCCTTGAAATCCTTCTCGCCGAGAACGGCCTTCCAGACGGGCTCGGGCCAGCCGCCTTCGGGCCAGCCCAGTCCGCCTCGGAACATGTCCAGCACGGATTCTGGGAAGTCGTGGCTGCCGGGCTCGAGGTTGACAATATCCTCTGGTTTGATCCCGTGACTGAAGAGGTAGAGAGCCATGTCGCCGACGACCTTGGAGGAGGGAGTGACCTTGACGATGTCGCCGAACAGTTGGTTGACCTCCGCATAGGTCCGGGCGATTTCCGGCCAGCGATGGGAGACGCCCATGCTGGCGGCCTGTTCCTTGAGGTTGGTGTATTGGCCTCCGGGCATTTCGTGCAGGTAGACCTCGGCGCTGCCGGTCTTGGGAGCCGTGTCGAATGGCGCGTAGATTTCCCTGACCTTCTCCCAGTAGTCCGAGAATTCGTTCAGGGTGTCAATGTCGAGCCGGGTGTCGCGCTTGGAGTCGGCAAGGGCGGCGGCGACGGAGTTCAGGTTCGGCTGTGAGGTGCTGCCGGACATGGAGGCGATCGCCAGGTCGACGACGTCGACACCCGCGCCCGCGGCTTCGACGATGGCCCCGGATTGGACACCGGCGGTGTCGTGCGTGTGGAAGTGGACAGGGATGCCGACTTCCTGGCGCAGCGTCTTGACGAGTTTGCGCGCGGCCAAGGGACGGCAAAGGCCCGCCATGTCCTTGATGGCAAGCATGTGCGCGCCCATTTTCTCCAGTTCCTTGGCGAGTCGCACATAGTATTCCAGCGAATACTTGTCGCGTTTGGGGTCGAGAATGTTGCCCGTGTAGCAGATCGTTCCTTCGCAGATGGCGTGGGTGTCCTGCACGGCCTCCATCGCGACGCGAAGATTGGGCAGGTAGTTCAGCGAATCGAAGATCCGGAAGATATCCATGCCGGAATCCGCCGCGTGTTTGACGAAGCCGGCGACGACGTTGTCCGGATAGTTGGAATAGCCGACGGCATTGCTGCCGCGGAAGAGCATCTGGAAGCAGATGTTGGGAATTTTTTCCCTCAGTTGCCGCAGCCGCTCCCAGGGGTCCTCGTCGAGGAACCGCATGGCGGTGTCGAAGGTTGCTCCGCCCCACATCTCGAGGGAGAACAGGCCTGTTTCTGCGTCGCCGAGGCGATGGGCCATGGCGTCGGCGCAGGCGAGCATGTCGTAGCTGCGCATGCGGGTTGCCATCAGGGACTGGTGTGCGTCGCGGAAGGTGGTGTCGGTGACAAGCTGGCGTTTCTGTTTCCGCGTCCATTCGGCGAATTTTCCGGGGCCGAGCTCGAGCAACAGGTCGCGGGTTCCCTTGGGAATGGGACGGGTGTGATCGAAGGTTGGAGGATGGGGGAGCTGGATCGGTTGTTGCGGCTTGTAGCCCTTGGCGTGGGGATTGCCGTTCACGATGACGTCGCCGAGGTAATTCAGCAGTCGGGTCGCTCGATCCCGTCTCAGTTTGAATGAGAACAGTTCGGGCGAGGTGTCGATCAGGGAGGTGGTGGCCTGCCCGCTGCGGAATTCCGGGTGGGCGATGACATTCTCGACGAAGGGGATATTTGTCTTCACGCCGCGGACACGGAATTCGGACAGGGCCCGGTGCATCCGGTCCATGGCCATTTCATAGGTCGGGCCGCTGGCGATGGCCTTGACGAGCATGGAGTCGTAGAAGGGGGTGATCACGGCGCCGGCGTAGCCCATGCCGCTGTCCAAACGGATGCCCAGGCCGCCCGGGGAGCGGTAGGCCAGGATCTTGCCGTAGTCCGGCGTGAAGTTGTTGTCCGGGTCCTCCGTGGTGACGCGGCTCTGAATGGCGAAGCCGTTCTTGGGAATGTCCGCCTGGGCGGGCAGCTTCAATTCGGGGGAATCGAGCGCATGTCCCTGCGCGATGAGAATCTGGGTGCGGACGATGTCGATGCCGGTGACGATTTCAGTCACGGTGTGCTCGACCTGGACGCGGGGGTTCATCTCGATGAAGTACCACTTGTGCGTGTCGAGATCGTAGAGGAACTCGACGGTGCCGGCGTTGTCATAGCGGATCTCCTTGGCGAGTTTAACCGCGCCTTCGCACAACTCCGCGATCACGGATTCCGGGAGGCCGTAGCTGGGGGCGACCTCGATCACCTTCCGGTGGCGGCGCTGCACGGAGCAATCTCGCTCGTGGAGATGCAGGACGTTGCCATGCTTGTCGCCGAGGATCTGCACCTCGATGTGCTTCACCCGGGGAATGTATTTCTCGAGGAAGACTGCGGGGTTGCCGAAGGCGCGTCCGGCCTCAGCCTGCGCCTCGTCCAGCAGGCCTTGCAATTCGGAGGCCTTGCGCACGACCCGCATGCCGCGACCGCCGCCGCCGAAAGCGGCCTTGATGATCAAGGGGAATCCGATTTCGTTTGCGGCCTTCAGCGCCTTGTCACGATCGACAATCGCCTCCTCCGTGCCTGGCAGGGTGGGCACGCCGATGCGCTGGCAGACATTTCGGGCGGCGGTTTTGTCGCCCATCATGTCCAGCAATTCCGGGCGGGGGCCGACGAAAGTGACGCCGGCAGCCTCGCAGGCGCGGGCGAAATCGGGGTTCTCGCTCAGGAAACCGTAGCCGGGGTGGATCGCGTCGACTTGTTTCTCCTGGGCGAGGGTCACGATCCCGGGGATGTCCAGGTAGGCGGCGACCGGGCCCATGCCCTCGCCGACCAGGTAGGATTCATCCGCCTTGAACCGGTGCATGCAGAAGCGGTCCTCCTGCGCGTAGACCGCGACGGTTCGCAGACGCATCTCGGTCGCCGCCCGAAAGATGCGAATCGCAATTTCGGAGCGGTTCGCGGCCATCAATTTCTGGAAGGGCGCGCGAAGCGTGGGTGATTCCTTGGTTGGAGAACTGGGCTTTTTGCTGCGTTTTTTCATGAGTGAAGGCAGGCTTATACTGCCTCGGGAAAGGGTTGCCAAGTCGCGTCCGCAGATTCCGGAAAATGAACGGTTCAGCCGGAGCTCTTCATGCCGAAGGCGATGCCGTTCACGGTCGAGGCCAGCAAACGGCGCAGGTCCTCGGTGCGTTCCTCCTCGCGCAGGCCGCGCCACTTCTCGAGGAAGCGGATCTGAAGGAAGTGGAGCGGGTCGACATGGGGGTTTCGGCGGTGCAGTGATTCCGCCAGCGTCGGTTGCTCGGCCAGCAGTTCAGCGTGTCCGGTGATCGCGAGGACGGCCGAAACGGAGCGCTCGTGCTCGCTTTCGATGCGGGAGAAAATCTTGTCCCGGACGTCGGCGGACTCGACCAGTTCCGCGTAGGCCCGGGCGATTCCGAGGTCGGTCTTGGCGAGCGAGACCTCGGCGTTTTCGAGCAACTGGCGGAAGAAGGGCCATTCGCGGCGCATTTCGATGAGGCGTTCGAGTCCTCGCGGGGTTTTCCGGATCTCGTTCTCGAGCGCGGTTCCGATGCCGTACCAGGCGGAGATCAGGTGGCAGGACTGGGTCCAGGCGAAGACCCACGGGATGGCCCGGAGCTGTCCGATGTCATTGCCGGAGGCGCGGCGGGCCGGGCGCGAGCCGATGCGAAGGTCGGCGATCAGATCGATCGGCGTCGCCTGCAGGAGGTAGTCGAGAAACTCCGGGGTTTCGTAGACCAGGTCGCGATACTCCCGCATGCTGTCGTCGGCGAGGCGCTTCATGACCCTCTCCCATTGGCTGAGTGAGGCCCGGGTGACGCCGGGCGCGGGGAGACATTGCGTCGCGACGACGGCGGTGGTCAGTTGTTCGAGATTGCGCTCGGCAATGAACGGGTGGGAATACTTGAGCGAGACGATCTCGCCCTGTTCCGTGATGCGGATCCGGCCGCCGGCGGAGGCGTGCGGTTGCGCGCGCAGGGCGCGGTGGCTGGAGCCGCCGCCGCGATCGATGGAGCCGCCTTTGC
>CAZFLK010000003.1:82111-93969 GCA_964519245.1 uncultured Verrucomicrobiota bacterium | reverse complement strand
ACTCGGGACTCGGGACTCGGGACTCGGGACTCGGGACTCGGGATGCGTGGTGCGGGACTGGGGTCCTCAGTCGAACTTGAGGAGGGTCTGACCTTGTGCGGGCATGCGGTCGAGGGCCTTTTGCAGGCTGGCGCGCTGTTTCCGGGATCGTTCGGCGGGGAGGGGTTTCTTCTCCAGGACATCATTTTTCACATCGTAGAGACGGCCGTCGCCATAGAGTTTCCAGCGTCGATTGCGAACAAAGCGCGTGGGCTCCCCTTTCTCCGGTCGGGGCCAATAGTAGATGAAGACCGAGTCCCGCTGGCCGCCCTTGCGGCCGTGCAACTGCGGCAGGAAGCTGACGCCATCGGTCGGAGAAAGCGGCGAGGCCCCGGTCGCCGCGGCAATGGTCGGGACGAAATCAGAGAATTCCACCAAGGCGTCGCTGACCTGACCGGCCGGGACCGTCCCAGGTTGATAACCGAACAAGGCAACATGGGTGCCCGCGTCGGTCGGGCTGCCTTTGCCGCCGACGATCAACGTGTCGCCCAGGTAGGATTTCAGCGACTTGTGCGTGCCATTGTCGCCGGTGACAAGGATCAGTGTCTTCTCCGCAATGCCAAGTTTCTCGCTCTGTTCGACGATGCGGCCGACCAGCTTGTCCATATAGGCAACCATGTCGGCGAAGTTCCGTTGTCGGTTCTTGCTTTTCTTGTCTTCACTGTCCGGCGTGGGCACGAAAGGGCTGTGCACCAGGACCATGGGGTAATAGAGGAAGAAAGGCTCGTCGCGGTATTCCTTCATCCGGTCCAGGAGGAACTGACAGTAGACATCCGGACCGTAGACCTCCTTGGGAAACTGTTTGAGCTCGCCGTCGATGGTCACCAGCGGCCCCCAGAAGCGCTCGCCCAGCTTGTCCACCTGCCAGAGGCAGTGACGCTCGAAGCCCGCGTCCTTCGGCCAGGTCCCGGCGCCCTTGATGGGCGCCTTATAGTGTTCCGCGCCCAGCAACTGCCACTTGCCCGCGATGGCGGTTCGGTAGCCGGCCTCGCGCATCATGTGACCAAAGGTTCGCTCGCTCTGCTTCAGCGTGGAGAACGACGCGTAATTTCGCGCATTGCTCAGACCAGTCATGATCTTGACCCGACTGGGGGTGCAGAGCGGCTGGGAGTAGGCATGATCGAAACGCATTCCCTGCCTGGCCAGGCGATCCAGGACCGGAGTCTGGTAGGAAGCGCCGCCATAGGCGCCATAGCATTCGTAGCCGATGTCGTCGGCCATGATCAGAATGACGTTGGTTTTGTCGGCGACCAACATCATCGGAAAGGCGGCCACGGCCAACGACCAAAGGAGCAGGAACGGTTTGAATCCGGGTTTCATCCCGCCACCTTATTGCAACCCACGAAGCTCAGGCGACACGAAACTCCCCAATGGACGAGGGAAACAAAGGTCATTCGACTTCCCCCCGCCCTGCAGCCCGGTATAGATTTCCAGCATGCGATTTGGCGTCCTCCTCAGTCTACTCCTGCTCTCGAGCGTCCCGCCCCGCTCTTTCGCCGCTCCGCCCAACCTGCTGCTGTTTCTCGCCGACGACATGACCTGGAGCGACCTGGGCTGCTACGGCAACCCCGACGTCAAAACGCCGAACATCGATCGCCTGGCGCGGGAGGGCATGCGATTCACGCGTTGCTACAACCCCGCGCCGACCTGCTCACCGCTCCGCCAAAGCCTCTATACCGGACTCTATCCCGTCCGCAACGGAGCGCATCCAAATCACAGTCGAGTGCGCGAGGGCGTCAAGTCCCTGCCCCATCACCTTGCCCCCTTGGGCTATCGGACCGCCATCGTCGGCAAGCGACACGAAGCGCCCGCGGAAGCGTTCCCCTTTGAGTATCTGGGCGGAAGCCACGGCGACATGGGCAAGAGCCCGGCCGGCGCCGACCTGCCCTTGGACAAGGCCCGCGAGTTCATGGCGCGCGACGCAAAGCAGCCATGGTGCCTGGTGATCGCCTCCAACCAACCACACACGCCCTGGAATCGCGGCGACGCCTCGACCTACCCGCCGGCCACATTGCGCGTTCCTCCTTACTTCGTCGACACGCCCGAACTGCGCGAGGGACTCTCCCGCTATTACGCGGAAATCACCTACATGGACGGACAGGTCGGCCGCGCGCTGCGCGATCTCAAGGAGTTGAACGCGGAGGAAAACACCCTCGTTCTCTGGCTCAGCGAGCAAGGTTCCCAACTGCCCTTCGGAAAATGGACCTGCTACGACATGGGCATCCACGCGGCGGCTGTCTTGCGTTGGCCCGGGACAGTCCCGGAAGGAACCACCTCGGACGCCCTGGTCAGCTACGTGGATATCGTCCCGACCTTCATCGATTTGGCGGGCGGCGCCCCAGCCCAGCTCGATCTCGACGGCAGGTCCTTCGCCCCGGTTCTGAGGGGAACGAGGCAGACGCACAACCAGACGGTCTTCGGCATGAACACGACCCGGGGCATCTATCACGGCTCCGAGGCCTATGGCATCCGTTCCGTCACCGACGGACGTTGGCTCTACATCCGGAACCTGCACGCGGATTCCAGGTTCCAGAACTCCGTCACGCATCGGGGAGCGATCTTTGCGTCGTGGCGCAAGGTCGATTCCGACTTCGCGCGTTCGCGGTTGAAGAGCTACCAAGTCCGGCCCGCAGAGGAGTTGTTCGACTTGGGACGGGATCCCTGGTGCCTCGACAATCTGGCCGGCGCAGCGCGAACGGCGACGGTCCAGGCGTCGCTTTCCCGAAGCCTGGCCGACTGGATGCGCCAACAGGGCGACCAGGGAGACGCCACCGAACGCACGGCCGGAGAACGACAACCCAAGAACAGACCATGGACAAAGAAAGGCGCATACGCACAACAGGCCAGATGAGCGGCGCGAGCATGCGGCTGGCCTGCCTGCTGAGCACGACGGCCGCATCTACCTGGTTCGCGCGGACGGCATGCTGACCTGTGTCAACGCCGACAACGGAAACCAAGTCTACCGGGAACGCTTGCAAGCGGGCGGGCAAGAACAGGGCCTGGATCTCGTCTGCCCGAGCGTCACTTGGAAACGTTTTCCATCAGCCGGCGCACGGCGAAACCGATGCGATCCTCGACATCATCGGCCCAACGATTGGCGGGCATGCCGTAGACGGCCATGGAGGTGTTGCCTTCATAGCCCCAGCGCCTTGACGCGCGCGGGGGAACATCCTCGATCAGCACGCGGCGCGAGGGAATGTAGGCCATGACATCATTGCAATAGCCCGCGACCCAGGTCTGCGGTCCGTACTCGCCCTTGAAGCGCAGGGAATAATCCACAACGACCTCGCCGCCCATGGTGATCCACTTCTGCCCGCCGAGGTTCCAGGCCTGTAGGGGGTAATCGTATTCACGGATGAACGGCTCTCCGGCGTCCATCTGCTTGAGGAGGCGCGCGGCCCAGCGGCCCCGGTAGTTGTTTGACTTGGCGGTCGCCTCGAGCTCCTCCCGGGTCAACGGATCACCCAGCTCGAGCCGGGCAAACTCGAAGGCGGTTCGCAACTCAGGCTGGAGTTCCCGGGGATCGGAGAGCAGCGTTTCCTCCACGGCCGAGGCCAGCATGGTTCCATAGCGTTGCGCGAGTTCGACCGTGCGTCTGGGAATGGGGTTCTGGTCCGCGCCGCAACCGGCGAAGAACATGGCGACCGCGCCCGGGTGATGCTTCTCCAGGGCCAACTGCGCAAAGCCCGCGTAGTCCCCGCACCAGTTGTAGAAACTCAGCGTCGTGTTGTGGCAGGCGTAGCCAAAAACCAGCGCCTTCAATTCGTGCTTCATGGAACGAACGGCCAACACGGGCACGGAATGATCGACCGGCCCCTTCAGCTTGCCTTCAAGACGCAGGCGCGGCACGTCTCCCTCGATATTGTTGCGACGGTTCACCGCAAAGCGGGTCAGACCCTGACCGGCATAGAGCCGCGCCGGTTCGCGCGCCGCGAGCGCCTTGCCAACCACCTCGACAATCTTTCGCTCCAATTTCTCCGAGTAGGAGCTGATGCGCCGCAACTGCTCCTCGTCCAGCGGGTAGATGTCGAGGAGCGCGCCGCGCAGTACGGGGCCGCAATGCGTGTGCGAGGCGTGCAGCATGATCTGGGAGCGATCCAGGCCGTGCTTCTCCTTCAGGGCGGCGCAGGTGTTCTCATAGATCGTCTTGGGGATGCCGAGTGTGTCGCTGGACAGGACGATGCCTACATGCCCGTTCGCATCCTCGATGGCCAGGGCCTTGATCCAAAGCGGGTGCAAGGTTCCCTCGGCCGGGTTCTTCCGGCCGCCGTAGCCGGCCATCCAGAGGGGTTTCTCCGGGGTGATCAATTCGGTGGCCACGCCCGCCTTCCAACCGGATTCAGCGGCGGCGGCGGCTCCGACCGCGATGAACAAGAATATGCTGAGACTCGTTTTCATGGGATGAGCGGCAATCTAGCTCTTCGAACGGCGGCGCCCAAGAACGCATTTGCGGGGTTGGATGCGGGATTGCGGCGCGGGAATCGCGCCACTATGTTCCAGCTCATGCTCAAGCGCTCGCTTTTCCTTTCCTCCCGATCCCTTCCGTCCTTTCTTGCTGCGGCCCTTTGCGCTACGTCGCTGATTGCGGCGGACAAGAAGTCCGACACGCCGGAAGATCCAAACCACCCGGGCTACACGCAGTTGGCCAAGAAATCGCGGGACGGGATCGGCAAGGAGTACATGGGTCGGGAGATCTCCTTCGTCATGGGGCATCGCGGGGCGTCATGGCTGGAGCGCAAGTCGCGCGAAGCGGAGGAGAAGCCGACTCTGCTGATCAAGGCGCTTAATCTGAAGCCCGGCGACAATGTCGCCGACATCGGCTGCGGTTCGGGCTATTTCACCCGTCGCCTCGCCAAGGCGATCGGCCCGAAGGGCACGGTCTACGCGGTCGATATCCAGCCCGAGATGCTGACCATCCTGGAGGCCAAGATGGCGGAGGCCGGACAGGACAACTACAAGCCCGTGCTGGGCACGATCCAGAATCCCAAGCTCCCGGAAGAGACGATCGACCTCGTCTTGTTTGTCGATGTCTACCACGAGTTCTCGCACCCCTATGAGATGATCAAGAACATCTGCAAGTCGGTGAAGAAGGGCGGCCGGATCGTGTGGGTGGAGTATCGGAAAGAGGACCCCAAGGTAAAGATTCTGCCGTTGCACAAGATGTCCGAGGAGCAGGTCAAGAAGGAGGCCGCCATCCATCCGTTGAAGCATGTCGAGACCATTGGCGTCCTCCCCCAACAACACATCATCATCTTCGAGAAACAGTAAGTTGATATGAACGGATCAACCGCCACCGAAGTGACCGAAGCGCCTGGCCCGGCGCGCCTTACCCGACGCCTCGTTGCCTTGACGGCTTGCGGGTTGCTATCGCTCTGTCTTCCCTTCGCATCCGCGGCCGCCCAACTCCTCGCCGGCGTCGCCAAGGTTGACATCTCCCGCACCCTCCCCGCCAACCCGGCCGAGACGCTCTACGCCAAGGCTCTCGTCCTGAAGTCGGGCAACACCACCGCGGTAGTCGTCGCGATCGACGCGGTGGCAATCGATCGGATCGGCTCCATCCGCGCGCCTTTCCTGGCCAATGTGCGGGCCGCGTTGAAGTCGGACCCGGGCATCGAGCCCGGCAATATCCTCGTCAACGCCAGTCATTGTCACGGGGCCGTGCATGGGGATATCGAGGCGCGGACCATCCGGGCCGTGCGCGAGGCCGCGAGGAATCTTGTTCCGGTCAGGGCGGGGGCCGGCGTCGGCCGCGAGAACCGCATCATGGAGAACCGCCGCATCCGGTTGAAGAGCGGCCGGGAAGCGGACGTCCGCCACGCCTATTCCATGCCGCCTGACGACGAGGTCGCAGGCATCGGCCCCATCGATCCGGAGATCGGCATCCTGCGCCTGGACCGGTTGAGCGGAGAACCGCTGGCCCTGGTCTACAACTTCGCCATGCACCCGATCCAGGGAACCCCGGCCCGGGGCGGCGACACCGCCGACGTGATCGGTTTCGCCTCGCAGACCATCGAGGAGAATCTCGGCGCCGAGACCATGGCGTTCTTCATCCAGGGTTGCGGCGGCGACATCAATCCCGTGCAGTACAAGGACGTCAACAATCCCCGCGACGCGGAACCGCTCGGCCAGATGCTGGGCCTCAGCGCCCTGCGGGCCGCACGACAAATCAGAACCCAGGCCGAGGCGCCGCTGAAGCTGGTCAACGAGACACTGCGCGTCCCGCGAGCCGATCTCGAAAAGCGGATCGAAGCCATGATGGACGAGGAAGAGAAGCTGATCGCCTCACTGCGGGGAACGACCCTCGACTTCAAGTCTTTCCTGCCGCTCTACCTGAAGCATCGCGTCAACGGCGAAGAATACCCGGCTTACTATTCCCACCGCTACAAGCACGACGAACTCATTGGACGGGACGACCTCAAGAAGATGGACGAGCGCAATCGGACAGACCTGGAGAAGTACCTCCGCAATATCCGGACGATGGAGAAGCTGACGATCCTGCGGACGAACCTGCGACTGCTGGACAAGCGGCAGCAGGACAACCTGGCGGCCGGCATGAAACCGATTCCGGTGGAGGTCCTCGGCTTGCGGGTTGAAAAATTCCGGCTGGTCACCTTTCCGGGCGAGGTCACCGTTCAGATCGGCCTGAACCTGAAACAGAAATCCCCGCACGAGCTGACGTTTGTCGCCGGCTATTCCAACGGCTACATCTACTACTGCCCGACCGAGAAGCAACTCGAGAACCGCGGCGGCGCTCAGGAGGACAGCGATTGCCTGGTCGCCCCCGAGTGGCAGGCCTTGTTTGAAAACAAGGCGTTGGAGATCCTGGCGGACCTGTAGTCCGGAACCGTTGGTTCAGCGCTTTGGAAACTGCACCTGGCGAAACGCCGATTCGTCGAAGGACAAGCGTCCGAAGTTGGCGCTGGAGCCGGTGATCCGACCGCCCTCCCATTTCTCGAGACGAAAGGTCACCGAGCGGCGGGCGTCAAACCAGCCGCGCGCATGCCCCGGTTCGGGCGTCAGCTTGGCGGCCTTGGCCGGCGCAAACTCGATGTGCACCGCGTCGCGCCACGAAAGCGACTTCACGCCATTGGCTACCCGCAGGGAGACGCCCTCGTCACCCACCGAAAGAATCTCGCCGAACAGCCTTTGGCCCGCAGCGTCCAGAACCACATCCTGGGCGGAATTCGGCGGCAATGACGGCGGCATTTCAAAGCGCCCGTCCCATTCCTTCACTTTCAGGTTGTTCAATCGGACGGAACCCAACCCTTGGTGAACCAGGCGAATCCCCCGTCCCTCCCCGCCAAATCCGCGATCATCGATCCATTGCTTGATCAGTTGGCCATCGACAAACAACGAAACGGAGCGTCGGGCCTTGTCGCACTTGATCGCGATGTGGGCCCGGTTCTTGTTATCGAAGGCGCGAACCGCCAGGGGGCCCAGATAACGCAGCGGTTGAGTCTTCGTCACGTGCAACAGGTTGATCGTGCGGGGGTTGATCTGCAGGCTGTAGAATCCCCCAAAAGGCGGCTCGGTCTCCTTGTTGCGCAGACTGATCGGATGCAGGTAATCCGTGTAGAGCGCGACCGCCAGATTGAAGGTCTCACGCCAGGCGACCTCAAACTCCAGGGACGACTTGTCCGGCAAGTTCACGATCTTGGCGATCGAGGCCGCCTTCGTTGCGTAAAAGGACTTGTTGGCGTAGGACCAGACACCGGCGCCCTCGATACTGACATCACCGCTGGTCCAACCCTCCATCCCCTGCGGTCCGGCAAAGACCGTCTTGAAGTGGGTCGGGACCGGGCGGATGAGTCGGACACGCTCCCTGGGGGCGACCACCTTGCCGGCATGCCAGGTCTCCAGGATCAGGTTTGTCGCCGTCATACTGACAAGATCGCCGCTCAACTCGTCCATGTTGTTGAACTGCACGATGCAGGGCCGCTCGCCGGACGGCGCGACCTGCCGCGAAGCCCGGTTGGCAATCTGGGAAAGATTGTCGGTGCGAAAGACGATCGGCTTGGCGGCGTCGGGATGCGTCCAGCGCAACTCCCGGCCGGGAACCAGGCTTTGAACGCGTCCCGGGAGCGCGTCGCCATTGGTAAACAGGACAGCCTGGGTCGGAGCGGCTTCTTCCGCGAGGAGACAGCGACCGAAAACGGTTGCGACGAGCACCGCCGTCACGCACGTCGCCGCAAACGAGGAACACGAACGCGCCCTGCTCATTGTCCCGCCTCCTTCCGGTCGTCCTTGGGCCAATGCGGATCCACCTCGACGCTGGCGGCGTCCGCCGCTGGCCGCCCCCGATGCAAATTGAACTGCAGCGCCCGGACCCACGTCGGTTTGAGCGTCATGACCCCGGCATCCGCATGGCGGCCCCGCAAGGACTGCGGACTCCAACCGTCCAGCTTCAAGGTCACTTGGCCCAGGTCGGAAAACACCGCCCTAACCTCGTCGGCCGAGTGATTCGACAGATCCATCGCCGGCGATTCGAGATAAACCTGGCGCACGCGGTTCAGGGGTATGTTCAACTCGATCTTGTCCGTCGCCACGCCCAGCTTCCCCTCGCGGATCGATTTCACCGCGCCGCTGAAGCGGTCCTTGTTGCCCAACAAGACCAAGGGTTTCTCGATGGCGCCGTCGCCGGGGCCTTCGGAGTCCGCTTCGCCGCCCCACTCCGCGACGATGAGATTGCTCAATCGAACCCGGGTTCCATTGCGCTGCGAGTAAAAGGTGATGCCTTCGCCGGTCGGGAGGTAGCCATTGGGATCCCTCCAAGTGTGCGCAGGCTCCCCGTCGACCAACAAATGGATCGTCGATTCCTCCGCGTCCGCCCGGATTTCGAAACGCGCCTTCTGCTTGATCGCCAGGGAAGCGACGCGGGCCTGCCCCAGGAACGTGCGACTCATGGAAATCCCCGGGCGTCCCTTGTCGCTCTTGGCCCGCTGCAGCGACACGTAACCTGAACCGATGGAAAAGCTGTAACCCGAGGCTCCGTAACTGAACTGCGTGACCATGTCCGTGTTGATCGCGAACATCAGGCTGAGCGGCCCGGCCCACTCCAGGTCGAACACCACCCGCGTCCGCTCCGGCAACTGCAGCGCCCGCCCCAGGAAACTGACATTCGTGGTGGTGAAACCGCCGTCCGCATAACGCCAGACTCCCGAGACATTCCGGCCGACATTCCATCCCTCCATTCCGGTCGGACCGCGATAGAGCGTCGCCAGCCCGTCGCTGACGAAGGTCAGGGAACGCACCGATTCCCGCCGCGCGCTCACATCGCCGGCAAACCAGGTCCGGAATGAAGCCGTATCGTCATCCAGCGAAAGCAACTCCCCCTGAATTTCGTCGCCATTGTTCAAGGTGGCGAAGCAGGTGGCCTGGATATTGGTCGCCTCCGTCAATTGGGGATCGAAGCGAACCTCATGCACGTTCGCCGTCCGGAAGACAATGGGCTCCTTCGCCTCCGGGTGCCGCCAGGTCAGGCCTTGCTTTGGATCAATGGACAAGAGCTTGCCCCGCAGCGTCGCCCCATCGAAAAACGACAGCCGGTCGCCGTCCGAGTCCGCAGCGTGAGCGACCAGGTTCGTCAGGGCGAAGACGAGCGCAATGAGCAGGCAGACCGAGCGGCCTCGACCGACAACGCTCAAGGTTCCCTGTCGCGCGCCCGACAATCGACGGCGACTGCAGGCCTCGCCGCCCCGATTCGGGCGAGCGCTTTTCTCATCGTTCTTCATCACTCAGCCCACTCAATAGTTCCGTTCGTAGATGGGGAGGAAGCGGTAGTTCAGGGCCATGGAGAGCAAGGCCATGGAGGTGGAATAAGCGGGTCCGAACTGGCCGTCCCAATGCCCATCCGGACGTTGCCGCTGCTTCAGTTCCGCGATGTTGCGTTGATTCCAGACACGCCACTTGGCAGGCGAGTAATGAAAATGAGCCTGGGAGGCGTAGTACAGGTAATAAAAGTAATAGTGGGACTGTGGCTGCTGCTGCTGCAGGTAGGCAAAGGCGGCCTCGTGTTCCTTGGAGCCTTTCTCCTTGGCGAGGGTCAGGGCCAGGCAGGCGATGGCGGTGCGGGCGGCGTTCGGTCCCGCCGCGCTGGTGTAGCCGTAGCCGCCCTGGGGCGACTGGCAGACTGCGAAAAACTGCAGCCCCTTCTTGATCGCCTCCTCGGGCACGGCGATGCCGGCGTTCCGGGCCGCCAGCAGGGCGACCATCTGACAACCGCTGACCGTGGTGTCCGCATCCTGGCTGGTTGGATTGTAGCGCCAGGCCCCCTTGGGATTCTGGGCCTGCGACGTCAGGATCAACTTCACCGCCCGTTGCAGGGCCGGGCCGAGCCGCGGCTCCTTGACCATCCCATAGGCCTCGGCCAGGGCGAGGGTCGCGAAACCATGGTTGTACATGGTCCGGCCGATCATGCCGTCCTCCGTCTGCGCCTTGAGAATGTAGTCCAATCCCTTGCGAACCGGCGCGGCATAGGGTCCAAAATTGGGATCATCGCCGTGGGCGAGCATCGCGAGCGTCGCCAGGCCGACCACCGCCGGTTCGGCTCCATAACGGCCGCCAACCCAGGCGCCATCCTCGCCCTGGGCCTTCACCAAATAACGCAGTCCCTTGACATAGATGGCGTCGACCAACTTGGCGCTTTGGTCCGAGTCCTCGACAAACAACTTCTGCGCCGGCGCGACCGCGGGGAGCAGGCAGAGGAGAATGCCTACCGCCATCAGAACGCCGCGCCGTGCGCCTGCTCGTTCGAACTGTTTCATCAATCCGCTCACCACTATTCCGTCGCCTCCACGTTCTTGAAATAGCTTTCCATGACTTCTCGGAACTCGGAGGCAATCACACGATTGGCCCCCTTGCCGCCAGCTCCACGATCGACGCGCCTGGCGGTCGCTCCCTTGCCCTGTCCGTCGCCGGCGGCCCGCCCGCCCGGCGCGGTGGGGTCGCCCTCCAGCGGGCCCATGCCGGGCATGGCTCCCGGCATCTGGCCGGGTTGCTGGCCGGGCTGTTGCTCGGCCATCTCCATCAGGAACTCCTGTTCCTTCTGCTGCTGGGCGCTCTGTTGCTGTTGCTGATTCTGCTGCTGACTCTGCTCATTGATCAGGTTGATGATGTCGGTCATCAACTGGATTGACCGCTTCTGCGAATCAGCGGTCGCGACGCCGGTGTCCGGCTCCTCCAGCAAGCCCAGGGTCGTTTCCATCGATTCAACCGTCTCCCGCATGACGGAGTCCAGGACCTCCACCGGATTGTTCCGCGCGACATCGCCCATCTTCAGGTTGAGCGTTCCCTGGCCGGCGGCGAGGCCCGCGGCGCGATCCTCATAGCCCGGGTCCCGGGCCTTCTGCTCCTCCAGCATGGCCGTGCGCCCGCGGACGTTGTCCTGCTCCGCGCGCATGCGGATCATGGCGACCAGCAACTGCATCAGGTCGTCCTGCGAGTGCCCGCCCTCCCCTTCGCCGCCTTCGCCCGAGCTTTCCTGCGGCTGGGGCTCGATGCGCTTGGCCCAGGCGTCGAATCGGTCCGCCCATTGGGCCAGGTTCTCGATCGACTGCATCGTCGTGTTGCGGGCAATCAACCCGCTGACGACTTCCAGATTCTCGGCGGTCGCTTCCGCCTCCATTTCGTTGGCGACCTCGCCATAATTCTCGCGTTGGGTGCGCTCAAAGAAGCGGCCAATCTCGGCCTGAAGCCTGGCCGCCTCATCGCGCACCTCGATCTGCTCCCCGGACGCCGCCTGCATGGCCTCCCGATAGCGCTGGCTCAACCGATTCACCTCCAGACCGCGGGCGACGAACTGTCCCTGACGGACCTTCAGC